>PMOK01000090.1 GCA_003162425.1 Bryobacterales bacterium
CTCCCAATTCACCTGCATGCTCTTTCATCCACGCATCGATGGCGGGATCCCGCTCGACAGCTCCGTTGAATCGCAGCAATTCCGTTCTCATCGTCGCCCACTTTCTTCTTTCGAGATCCATGGTTACGTAGCACCCTTATTTGAGGGACGAAAGGGATAGGTCCTCAGTAACGCGTAGCATCTAAGGACTGCGACCGGATCGTCGGGAGGCGTCGCGGAGTTCGCGCTCGAGTTCCTGAACGCGCCAGAGCGGCACGAACGATCCCTTCTTCACGGATTGAACCGCGAGGGAAAGGGCGCGCACCGCACCCCTGGAATCTTTCTGCTTCAGTAGGCCGGCTGCGATTTGTTCGTGGATGCTGGCAAAAAGCACCACCGTTTCGCGGTCGGTGGATTCGATGTGGGCCGGCAGGACAACCATGGATTCAGCCGTCTGAAGGTGCGTCATGCCGGTTGCTAGCCGATCGGCGGAAATCTCGACAGCGCCCAGCCGGAAATAGACCGACGCCAGATCTTGACGGGCTTCGCGGCTGTCCGGGTCGGCTCGCGAGACCGGTTCCATTCGCGCCAGCGCCTCATTGAGTGCCCGCAGGGCTGCGTCCTGGCCGCCATACAGGTGCCAGCACCAGCCGAGATCCACCAGCGCGTCCGCCACGTCTCGCTGGTTCTTGGGGCCGGGATTGGCTGCGAGATTTTTCCTGGCGGCGTTTGCATATCGCTCGAAGGAGGATAGCGCCGTCCGGTAGTATTGCCGATCGCCGGTGAAATCTCCCAGGAGTTCCGAAGCGTAACCGGTGTATTCGCTGTACATCCCGGCTGGGGTCGCGGTAGGGTCCTGGGCCTCGATCTGCTCGGCCAGCGAGACCGTCCGTTGGAATTGGGAAAGCGCCTGCTTGACGCCGGGGACGCTGCGATCGACGTCGGCCGCTCTCAACATCGCGTGTCCCAATAAGACGTTCGCTCGCAAGTAAAGAATGGCCGGCGAGCGCCCGGCCACTTCCTGATGCACTCCCGATTCCCACAGACCGCGCGCGGTGTGGATGACGGCTTCGAGCGTCTTCACAGCTTCCGGATACTGGCCGGCGCGAACTTGAATCTGTGCGATTCCCACGCGGGCACGCACCACGGTTCCCACTCCTTGCACGCTTGCGTTTCCGAGCGCCAAGGCCAGCTTCTCCGCTTTGCGATAGCTTTCGAGCGCGCCGGCCGTGTCCCCCAGGCTGATGGCGAACGGTTCTCCCTGAATATCGGCGAACTGGATATAGGCTTCGGCCAGCGCCTGACGGATCTTCCGGTCTTCCGGCTGCTCCGCGAGCAACTGGTCGAGATTCTTGCGTGTGCGATCCACGATGAGCAGGCGTGCTTTGCTCGATCCGGCCAAGTTCGCCACCTCGCGGTAGATTTCAGTTAAATAAGACTGGTCCAGTTCCCGGAGCTGCGCGAGTCGCCGTTGCTCTCGAGCACGCTGCTGGACGGCGTAAGCGGCGGCCGTGGCAACGATGGCAATCACGGCTGCGCTCAGGACAACGCGCCAGCGATTCCGCGTTACAAATCGGCGCACGCGATAGGCGAGCGTGAGGGAGCGTGCAGTGACCGGGCGTCCGGAAAGGTACGCGCGCAAATCCAACGCCAGATCGCGCACGGTCCGGTAGCGCTCGGAGGCGTCCGGGTGCAGACACTTCAGCAGGATGGCGGCCAGATCGCTTCGCAGCATGCGCGCGAGATGCTCCCTGGTGATGGACCTCGACGCCGCTATTTCCTCGGTCACCAGGGTGTGCGGCAGATTGGCGCTGGAATCGCCCACGGCGCGGCGCAATTCGCTGATGAGTGAGTTAGGATCGCCGAACGGCCATGATCCCGCCACCAGTTCATACGCCACTACGCCCAGCGAGAAGATATCGCTCGCGATGGTGATGCGTTCGCCGCGGAGTTGTTCCGGGCTGGCATAACGCGGCGTCATCATTCTCGCGCCCGTCAGAGCCGGATCGGTACGCTCCGCCATCAGAGAAGCCGTTCCGAAATCGAGCAGCTTGACGGCGCCTTCGGAAGTGACCAGTATGTTTCCGGGCTTGAGATCTCGGTGCAGAACCAGATTGCGATGCGCAAAATCGACGGCTTCGCACACCTGCAGAAAGAGATGGAGGCGCGCTTCGATGGAGAGCTTGCGTTGATCGCAGTAACGGTCCAGAGGTTGGCCTTCGACATACTCCATCACCAGGTAGGGGTCGCCCGAAGCCGAGACGCCGCCATCCAGGAGCCTGGTGATATTGGGATGCGCGAGCGTGGCCAGCAGTTGGCGCTCCACGCGCAACCGGTGGGCGAACTCTTCTCCAGCCAGGTGGGTTGCGAGAACCTTGAGCGCGACTGTCTGTTCGAATTGTCCATCCACGCGGCGCGCCAGATAGACGGCGCTCATGCCGCCGCGTCCCAGCAAACGCTCCGTCTGATAAGGGCCGAATCGTTCCGATAGCCTTTCGGGAGCGTAGGGCAGAGGATCGGCGGCGTGCTCCATTGCGCAGAGATCCTGGTGCGTGCGCTCGGCGGCCAGCAACGATTTCACCTCATCGCGAGTCGCGCGGTCATAAGTGGACTGCGCCTCCACCCAAGCCGCGCGTGTGGACATTGGTTGCTCTAGGGCGGCCTGGAACAATTCGGCGGCGCGGTCCCAATCCAGTTTATGGGGCTGCATCGGCGGAGAGTTGGTGGAAGTCCTCGTCGGGGCGAAGCTCGCGGCAGAGCCAGGCGCGGGCGATGGTCAAGCTCCGGTCGACGGTCGGCTTGGAGATGTTGAGGATGCCGGCGGCTTCCTCTGCCGTGCACCCGAGATAGATGCGCAGCTCCACGATGTGCGCTGCCCGGGCGTCGATTTCGGCAAGCTTGGAGAGTGCGCGGTCCAGATCGAGGGTGTCCGAAGGGCGCGCACCCAGCCATGGAATGTCGTCGGTGAGTGGGAGTTGGAGATGGGCTTGCCGCTTTTCCGCCTCACGGCGGCGGGCGTGATCGGTCAGAATCCAGCGC
Source organism: Bryobacterales bacterium (assembly GCA_003162425.1). Classification (GTDB taxonomy): domain Bacteria; phylum Acidobacteriota; class Terriglobia; order Bryobacterales; family Bryobacteraceae; genus Palsa-89. Next base: position 3,019 of record PMOK01000090.1, read on the forward strand.
ATGGTGCGCGCGCAGAAGCTGTAGAAATGCTCACGGCTTTTGAGATCCGGTGAAGTAGCGCTCGCGAGACGGAGGTAGAGCTCGCCCACCAGCGCGGTAGGTTGTAAGGTATGGCCGGACCGCTCGCGCCGCATGAAGGATTGGGCCACCTGCAGCAAGCGGTTATAAACGAGAGGAAGCAACTCCCGCAGAGCTTCATTCCGGCCGCCATGCCAATCCGCCAGGAGTTGGGTGATAGGCAAGCCTTCAGCATCCGGGTTGCCGGCGGGCATGTGTCGATCCCCCTTAAACGACAGGACCACATTGTAGCAGGGGGGAAACGTTTCTCGTTTCTCGTTTCTGGTTTCTCGTTCGGGCGGAAAGCCGCGCGGTTTTATGTAACGAAGTTGAATAGGTCCTACTTGCGCCGCAGGGCGATACAAACGATGGCCGCGGCCAGGAAAGGGATAGTCGCCGGTTCCGGAACCGAGGAGACATCGTTCACTGTGACGTTGAAACTACCCGTGTTGTCGAAGCTCGCCCCAAGCGCATCGGCTGAAGCTAGGAATAAGCGCGTGGCTCCGGAAGGCGCCACGAAGTCTTGCACCGTGCCGGTTCCGGTGCCCGTCAGCCCGTCACCGATAAAGAAAACCTGGTTGAGCAGGGGAGATAGACTGGTGAAGTTGTTGCTGCCGGTGAAATCGAGTGTCGCTGGAGCGCCCGGTCCGGTTGGCACAGTGTTGTTCAGAAAGACACCGATAAGCGCGTTGGCTGGGCCTTTATAACCGCCTATGCCATTAGCGGGTCCGGCTCCGAAAATCGAGACATCGGGAGCGCAGCTGCCGGCATCGGCGGATGTCTCCGTACAGACACCATTGTTGGAGGTTGTGCCCGTGACGGAGAATGTCAGAGTGTCGCCGCCGATTATCGCCAGGCCCGTGGGGGACTCGGCCGGAGCAGTATCAGAACCGAAGATGCCAGTAACGCTGGAACCGTTCGCTTGACCGGCCAGCCAAATATCGGGTGTCCCGGGAACGATATCGGCCCGGGCGGGACCGTTCGAAAGCACCATCGCTGTAACTAGCGGAATGGCGGCAAGAGAAGAGCGTTTCATTTATTTCCTCCGATTTCTACAAAGGGTCCCACCTGGGGCGGTCCTATCTTGAGATACGTAAGGTGCGGAAGGAATGAATCAGGGGTAAGAACTTGTGCCGAAACCTGCTCCCCGAGCTCAGAACCCGCGAAAAAATCGGCGCCGGCGCCGACTCCCTCACGGTCGCGGTTCGGTAACGCTCTCTAAACATGCGACATTCTTTCCGAACCGCGAGCGTAAGCGACCGGTGCATTTGAATTTTTCACGGACTCTCACGGTCGCGGTTCGGTAACACGCTCTAAACGTGAGGCACCTTTGAAGAACCGCGAGCGTAAGCGACCGGTTGTTGCTACCTTTTCGCTCCCTGATGGTCGGGGCTCGGTAACATACTAAATAGCATGACCGTGAACATCTCACTTGGCGATCTCGCATACCAACTCGGCTGTGAACTAAAAGGCGACGGCGCCGTCGTAATCACAGGCGTAGCCGGTATGGAGCAGGCCGGTCCCACCGAACTCACTTTTCTGGCCAATCCGAAGTATGCGCCCAAAGTGAAGCATTGCCGCGCGGCCGCCATCCTGATTTCCCACCCGTTGAGCGAAAGCACGCCCGCCAGCCTGGTTTCCGCGAACCCCTACCACGATTTTGCTCGCGCGCTGGCTCTGTTTTATCAGCCCCCGCGGCCCCCGGCCCGCATTCATCCCCTGGCATCCATCGCAGACACCGCGCGGATCGGCGAAGGCGCGTCCATCGGACCCTATGCCGTGATCGGCGAACACGTCTCAATAGGCCGCAACGCTGTTCTGCACCCGCATGTGGTTATTTACGAGGGCGCGCAGATCGGCGACGATTTCTACGCTCACTCGCAGGCGGTGGTCCGTGAATTCTGCCGCATCGGCCATCGCGTGATTCTGCAAAATGGGGTTGTAATCGGCGGCGATGGCTACGGTTTCGCCAAAACGGCTGAGGGCACGCACTTCAAGATCGTGCAGTCCGGCGTGACCGTGATTGAGGATGACGTCGAGATCCAGACGCTTACCTCCATCGATCGCGCCACGGTGGGCGAGACGCGCGTGAAGCGGGGGGCCAAAATCGACAGCCTGGTGCAGGTAGGTCACGCCTCGGTGGTGGGCGAGGATAACATCATCTGCGCGCAAACCGGACTCGCCGGCAGTTCGATCCTCGGCAAAGGAGTGCTGCTGGCCGGACAAGTCGGCGTCTCCGGACACCTCACAATACACGATCACGCCATCGTCTACGCTCAGAGCGGCATCGGAGGGGACGTGAAGGAAGGCGCAGTGGTCTCAGGCTCACCGGCTTTCGACAGCCGCGACTGGTTGCGCGCCATCACCGCCTTCCCAAAACTGCCCGACTTGTTGAAGACAGTGAGACAATTGGAAAAGCGGCTGGAGCAGCTTGAAGGCGCTCCGGCCTCTTCGGAATGATCGACGACCCCACCAATAATCGCCGCCCGGTAGCCTATCTCAACGAGACTTTCCTTGAGAGCCCGGACGCTCGAGGCTTGAGGATTCTCTCGGAATATCTGGAACCTCTCTCGCATTTTCGCGACGAAAAAATCCAGGACACGATTGTGTTCTTCGGCTCCGCTCGAATCACCGAGGATGGTCCACTGGGCCAGTATTACAACGATGCCCGCACACTGGCGCGGTTAATCACAGAGTGGTCCAGCGGAATCGAATCCCCGATTCACCGCTTCGTGATCTGTTCGGGCGGCGGACCGGGCATCATGGAAGCCGCCAACCGCGGCGCGAACGACGCGGGCGGCAAAACCATCGGATTGAACATCGGATTGCCTTTCGAGCAACAGCCCAATCCCTTTATCACGCCGTCGCTTTCCTTCGAGTTCCACTACTTCTTCATGCGCAAGTTCTGGTTCGCTTATCTTGCGCGCGCTCTGGTGATCTTTCCCGGCGGATTCGGCACGCTGGACGAGCTTTTCGAAATCATGACTCTGGCACAGACTCACAAGCTGGAAAGCAAAATCGTGATTGTGCTGTATGGTTCCAAGTTTTGGAAAGAGGTGCTTAATTTCGAAGCTCTCGTCAAACACAACACCATTTCGCCGGACGATCTGAAGCTGTTTCAATACGCGGACGATCCCGCCGAGGCGCTCCTGATTCTGGAGGAGAAGTTGACCAAGTATTTCCTGGAGCCGGAAAAACCGTTGCCCGAAGCGTCTCCGGAAACGCCGCAGATCGCGAAATCGCGAGTGTGACTGCTAGAAGCGTGACTGTCGACATCAAAACTGTTTGGAAACGGTTAGGCAAGCTGGACAAAGCTTTCCTGATTCTGCTGCTGTTCTATATCGTTTTGCTGCTCGCGGTCCCGGCCAGTGGTTTCGTCTCGTTCCTGCAGTTCATTCTTTTCGTGTTGGGTGCCTGGGTGGTGATCCGTCTGACACGGGTCGGGCTGCGCAAAGCCATCTGGCGTCTTCGCAACCGGATATTGGTTACCTACGTACTGATCGCGGTTGTTCCCATTTTGCTGATTCTCACTTTGGCCGGCTTGGGTACCTACATGCTCGCCGGACAGGTGGCCGTCTATCTGGCCAGGTCGGAGTTGGACCGGCGCGTCGCTTCCATGCAGGCCGTTGTGGATTCGTTGCTGCACACCAATCCCGTGATCCGCGTGGAAAGCTTACGCCGCACCGGCGAGATCTATAGCGAGCGTTTCCCGAACCTCTTTTTGATGATCGACGACACGGCTGACGAGCGTGGCGCCGTGCTGCATTGGCCGGCGAATCCCGCCATCACGACGCCTCCCCGGATGGAAAAGAGCGGCAGCGGAGTGGCAACGCTGGATAGTCATTACTACGCCTGGGCGCAAGGGGAGGCAAACGGGATGCGATTTATCGCCGCCACTCCGCTCACGCGGCGGTACCTAAGCGAAGTGGTTCCGGGATTGGGCGATGTGTACTTCCTGCAGGTCTCCACCGAGCCGGCGGCCGGCAAGCAGAACAAGGGTGCTGGATTCCAAGTGAACACAACCGGGCTCCCTTCCGGACGCGAGGCCCCCGGAGCCGCCTTTCCTCCCGCAGTCAATCGCTTCGATCTGGACGTCCGCTGGGTTTCATTCGTGCCCGTGAAGCACTGGCTGGCGCCGGATGTGGACGATACCGCTCTGCTGCTGGTCCACACGCGCTATTCCGCGATTCTCAATATCATCCTGAGCAACAAGGTGGACGATTTTCAAGGCCTTGTTCCGATCTTGTTACTGGTAGTCTCCATCGCGTTCCTGGTAGTGGAATTGATCGCGCTCATCATCGGCGTATCCCTGACCCGTACGGTTACTGGCGCCGTGCACTCGCTGTATGAAGGAACGCAGCGCGTCATGCAGGGGGATTTCTCGCATCGCATCACGGTTTCCGGACGCGACCAACTGGCCGATCTCAGCAAGTCGTTCAACAGCATGACGGAGAATCTGGAAAAGCTGCTCATCGTCGCCAAAGAGAAAGAGCGTCTGCAGGCCGAGCTGGCACTCGCGCTCGAAGTGCAGGAGCAGCTCTATCCCAAGACCGCGCCGATTTTCAAGACCATTCGCGTCACCGGCATGTGCCAGCCGGCGCGCATGGTCTCGGGCGATTATTACGACTACCAAAGGCTCTCCGCCAACCGGCTGGCGTTTGCTATCGGCGATGTCGCCGGGAAAGGTATTTCCGCGGCGCTCCTGATGGCCGGCATTCAATCCGCGATGCGCATGGAGTTGCGCGCGTCGCTGGAATTGGCGACGCCATCCTACGACGGCGCCAATGGCTACCGGCTTTCCACCGCGCGGCTGGTTTCGGAATTGAACCAGCAGCTCCACGCCACCACTTCTCCCGAGAAGTTCGCGACATTCTGCATCGCGCTCTATGACGATGAAACCGGCATGCTGACCTATACCAACGCCGGCCACTTGCCGCCCATTCTGATTCACAACGGCAGTTCTACGCTCCTGGATATCAATGGGACGGTGGTGGGCGCTTTTCCGTCGTCGAAATATGACGAGAGCAAAGTAGAGCTTCACGCCGGCGATCTGCTGGTCTGCTATACCGACGGCATCACCGAGCCCGAGAACGAATACGGAGAAATGTTCGGCGAGGGCCGGCTGATCGAACTGGTGAGCAAGAACGCGGATCGCGACGACCACCGGGTGATCGAGGTGGTGATGGACGCGGTCCGGCAGTGGACCGGTGCGCCGGAATTGTCCGATGATATGACAGTGCTCCTGGCGCGAAAACAGTAATGCGTTTCGTCAGGGCTGGGCAGGGGGCGCCTGCTTCTTCGCGAAGTAACCAACGCCCATCCACGAGAGACCCTTCATTACCCCCCAAGGAATCAGGAAACCCAACACTGGACACAACAGAACCATCGGAAATACCCAAACCGGTGGGCGCACCGAATCAAAGTAGAAGCTACCGTCAGCGAGTACAAAATAAGCAACGCGGCCATCCTGCCAGAACAGGTCCCTGGCCCAAGGACCGTTGACCGCTATCATTTCATTCGCCGATGGCGAATCGCCACTAGCCTTCGCCGCCAACGCGGCCTGTACTTCTGGACTGTTGAGGAGTGCCGTGAATAACTGATGTTGGTGAGAAGCCGCGGCGGTCGCCGTGGCCATGGACTCCCGAAGTAGCTCCCCGACTACACCGCCCGCTAGTATCCCCACGAGACAAAGGGAAATGGCAATTTTTCTAGGTCGCTCGCGATAGTTCAGAGTGGGCGATTGCGAGGCGTTCTCCTTGGCATCTACAGGCACGGCACAGTATGCAATGGTTTCGCGAACAGCTCTAACTATCATTTTATTACTTTTGGAGACGATTTCGCTCGTAGCAGTGCTCTATCATGAGAAGCGATGCCGGATCCGTTGAATCTGGAGCTCCTGACTTGGATTTCAACTCGTCCCAGGACATATGCGGAAGCAATGGAGGCTTGGCGCAGCACATGTCCGCGGCATTCGGTTTGGGAGGATGCCCTGGTGGAGCGCCTCGTCGAGATTGTCGAGTGTGGAGACACAATCGATGAGGGCCAGGTAGCTCTTACGGCGCAAGGCCGGGCAAGGCTCGAAGGACAGTCGTGAATGGCTACGCACCGAAAAAGCACCGACTCCCTCACGGTCGCGGTTCGGTAACGCTGTTGAAGCCTGCCACAACGATTCGCGGTTGTTCGCCTCGGGTATCGGCTTGCTGCACTTCTGTCCAGATGGTCCGCCGCTCCCCGGGCATCAGTGAAATGTAGTTATCGCTGTAGAGCACGGGCAAAATGCGGTCTCCGCTTTGCTCCCGCACAGCCTTGAGCCTCACCATCAGCGCGGGCGTTTTGGAACCGTTGTACAACTCGGTAGTGAGCCGCCAATGATCGCCCTGCCGCTCCACTGATGTGGATGCATGGAGGGCGGCCTTAGGCAGATCGCGAAGAGCCCGGTAGTCGCCTTCCTGGACGCCCCGCCAGTACAAATTTTCCGAAATAACATCGCCGCCGCGTTTCAATTCCATTCGCAGAAAATGCACGGAGGTCAAGCCGGATGGGTACTGCATTTTTATGGGCGACACGGTGCTGTCTTCCGCGCTGTCCACGCCGGCGGTCTGCTCCCACTGAAGCGAACCATCCAGATTCAGAAGCGCGACATGCGCGGACAGGCCACGTGCGTCACCGCCGCTGTAATTCACTACCTCGATGCTCTCGGTCACTGGGTTCCACTGGATGTGCAACGGCTCCGATGCTTTCTTGGCGCCGAAATAGGCAGCGGTTGGCTCCAGGAAGTAATCATAGGTCTGCCAAACCAGTGACGGCCAGGCTGGGTGGCTCATCCAGATCAACAGGCCCATGCGATTGCGGCTTTGCGCTTCGAACATCGCGCGATAACCTTCGTAGTTGACGAACTGCGCGAGGTCCAACCAGTCCGCCACGGTTTCGGCGCCGCCATAACTGTTACGGATACGCTCCAGGAAGGATTTCCCGCCCTGCGCACCGTTCCCACAGAAATCATGCAGACCCCACATGCGCCCTTGCGGCCACATCCCCGCTTCCGGCATCATCAGGGCCAGGCTGTCCAGGGTGACGATGTTCGGCATCCCCATTTCGCTGTGGAAACGGACCGGCGCGCGCTGGAAATAAGCTTTCGTTGGCATGGCCTGGTAGGGTCCATGGCCGCTGACGACATCGTCTGCTGAACTCGATATGTAGTGCAGACCCGGATGCAGTTCGGCGAGCGCCTCTCGTATTCCATCGTCCAGCGGTTTCGGCGGGTACCCCTCATTTCGGCCGCAATACAATCCGATGGAAGGATGATTGCGAATCCGCCGCACGTAATCTTTCGCGACGCGCAGGAACAAATCGTTGTCATCCGGGTCCGGACCATCCCAGGGATTGGCCAGCCAGAAGTCCTGCCACACCACGATGCCGTAGCGGTCGCACGCATCGTAAAATTCGTCATCGCCGATCTGGCCAACCCAATCGCGGATCATGTTGAAGTTCATGTCGCGGTGGTAGCGGATGGCCGCATCATATTCGCGCGCGCGATAGCGCAGCATGGACTCGGGGAAGCCCCAATTCCCGCCACGCGGAATGAAACGGCGGCCGTTGATCCACATCTTCAACACGCCGCCATCCTCGCTGTAAGCGAACTGCCGGATGCCGGAGTGAAACACCGTGCTGTCAGATAACTTCCCGTCCGCGATCTCAAACTTCAACTCCACCGGGTAAAGATTGGGATCGCCGTAGCCCGCCGGCCACCACAGCTTCGGATTTTGAATGTGAAGCGCGGCGATCGCTGTTTTCTCCGCGCCTGCGTCCAGCGAAACTGAGGTCTCAAACGCCGCATCGCCAAAATGTCCACGCAGGATTCCGTTCACTGGCCGCGTGTCGTGGTTGTGCAGCGTCACAGATATGCTCACGTCGGCGTGGCTGGTATCGGGAAGCGGCAATGAAGTGCTCACCAGCGGAGACTCTATGGTGACCGGCCCGGTCATGTTCAGATACACGTCTTTCCATAGGCCTGTGTCTCTTCCGCGAATGGTCGGAATCCAATCCCAGCCGATGCTGGCGTGGTAAGTAGGATTGTCGGCGCCGAGCACGCCTCCGTTCTTGTCCGGATTCTCGAACGTCTTCTCTTTAACGCTTCCCGGATTGGCATTCTTCTCGATCCGTACGGCCAAAGCATTCTTCCGTCCGGGCTGCAAAAATCGGGTCACATCGAAATGCCCTCGTATGAAGCCGCCGTCGATGCGCCCCAGCTTCTCGCCGTTCAGAAAGATCTCGGCCTTCCAGTTGACGCCATCGAAGTTGAGCCATACGTGCTGTCCCGGGGCAGAGGGCAGTAAAACAAATTCGTTCCGATACCAGAAATCCGCGTAGAAGAACGAATCTGAAATCATGAGCTGGTTGTCGCCGAAGTTCGGATCGGGCACCGCTCCCAGGTTGTAGTAGCTGGTGAGGATGGTTCCGGGAACTGTGGCGATTACCCAGTTGTCATCTTGAAAGTCGGGCTTTGACAGCGCAAGTCCATCCACGCTCACCAGCGAATCGCGCTGCAATTTCCAACCGTCGCCCGCGAGATCCAATCGACCATCTGCGCGCAATGCCGGCGCTGGCTTGGGATGCGAAACCGGGCCGCCGCGGCCGTACACTTCCATCTCGCTCAGTACGTAACCATCGCTTGATGCGGGCTTCGACATCAACACGCGAACATATCGTCCCTCCACAGGCCGCGATAACTTCAGGTCGTCTGTTACTACCGCTGTAGTGGGCAACGTCTGAACCAGATTCCAGTGCGCGTCGTCATCGGACACCTGAATGGACCCTTCGGCGGGGCGGCGAATCCAATAAAGCGCCACCCGATCGAAGGTGCACACCGCACCAAGATCCACATAGACCCACTCTTCGCCTTTGCCCGCGGCCATCCAGGCGCTGGTGAAATCGCCGGGGCCGCCCACTGGCAGGCGCTGATTGCCGTGGAAAAATGTGATCTCGCCTACCTGCCAACCGCCCGCCCTGGCATCGTCAAACGCGATCCGATAAAACCGGCTGCGGGAAATCCCGTTCAGCGCGATGGACGTTCGCAGCTCACCGCCTGGCCGCGCCATGCCTGCGGTATGACCTAGCTCTTTCCAGTTTTGTCCATCGTCGGAGCCCGAGACCATGCAGGACCAGTTTTCGGGCTCACCGCGCGCCTGCACGCGAGCATCAACGTCCACGCGGTCCACCTGGGGCGGATCGTCACCGCCAATTTCGATTCCGATCCATCCGCGTGGCCCCTTGAGACTGAGATCCGTCACCCAGTTACCGTCCAGCACCCATTCGCGCTGATTCTTAGGGAGCACACCTTGTTGGCTGGTCTCCACGCTGACCCAGCGTGGCATTTTGGTTTCCTTGATTCCGTCGGTGACCAATTGCGCGGTGAGATTGTAGTCATAACTGCTGGAGTGATACGCCGGCCGGTGGAGTGCGAGATTGCGGTAGGTGCTGGTATCCGGCGTGAGGAGGGGTCCCACATATTCTTTCGGATCGCCAGGATAAACGCCGAGGCCGCGTGTGAACTCCTGCGCATTGAGGATTGCGAGGGCCAGCAGGCACACGGCAAGGAATGGTTTCATGGCTTAGTATCGATAATAGCGACCTGACGCACTCTGCGCCGATGCATCATTTGAAGGAAAATGGAAATATGAACGGAATCCAGTTCGTGACCGACGAGAAGGGCCGTAAGGTGGCTGTTCAAATCGACCTGAAAAAACATGGGGCGGCGCTAGAGGACTTCTGGGACGGGCTGATTTCGGAATCGCGGCGCAAGGAAAAGGGTATTCCGCTTGAAAAGATCAAAGCGGATCGCGTGAAGCGCGGCCGGCTGCGTTGAGTAGTTATTGCGCAGAGGTAAGAGTCCCGTAGGCTTGGCGTCGGCACGAGTGTATCTCATGGGCTTGCAGCCCATCCAATGGAGTGAAAACTTCGGCTAATGGTGGGGCGGACCCCCTGGTCCGCGCGGGTCCCCCAGGACCCGTCGCTACCTCAAGGACTGACAAATACCAGCAGCAGGCCGACGTGGGCGTCGGCCGCGGACCAGGGGGTCCGCCCCACTTTGCATTCGTCCATCCGGGACCAAGCGTTTTCGACGGTGCGGACGCAACGCTGTCACGTAAACTAAAAGCGCCCGCGGTGCCACTGTGACACAATCGCCTACATGCTTTCGTTACGACCGGTCTTCATTCTGCTCGGTGTCATCACGGCGGTTCGATCTGCCGAAATTCCGAAAGCTCCGCCCGACCTTCCTCCCGACCAGCGCTTCAAGACGGACATTCTGCTGATCGTCGCTCATCCCGATGACGAAACGGTGGTGAGCGCTTATCTCGCCAAAGCCATTTTCGACGAACACAAGCGCGTCTCGGTGATTTTCGGGACGCGTGGAAACGGCGGCGGCAACGAAGCCGGCAATGAACAGGCAGACGCTCTTAGCACGGTGCGCGAAATAGAAGCGCGGGAAGCTCTCGCCGCGTTCGGCGTCCTGCACGTCTGGTTTCTGGACGGTCCCGATACGCCGGGACAGGACGTTTTGCGTTCGCTTGAAACCTGGCATCACGGTGAAGCGCTAGCGAAGGCCGTCCGCCTGGTCCGCCTTACGCGGCCGGAAGTGATCCTTACGTGGCTGCCCGTTTACGTCGCGGGCGAAAATCACGGCGACCACCAGGCCTCTTCCGTGATTGCTACGGAAGCATTCGATCTGGCCGGCGATCCCACAGTTTTTCCTGAGCAGCTATCGCAGCCGCGCAACCGCCGCGACATTAACAATCTCACGGAAGGCCTGCATCCCTGGCAGCCCAAGAAGCTCTACTTCTTTTCCGATGCTTCACACGTCGATTTTCAGCAAGGGCAAGGGCCGCATTACAATCCGAAGGCCGTTTCGCCCGCGAAGGGCGTCACCTACGCTCGGCTGGCCGCTGAAGAAATGGCTTACCATCTCACGCAAGGCGATACCGGGCAGTTCGCAACGGATGCCCTCAAGAAGGGAGATCTGAAGTTCTTCGAAGAACCTGTTCAACTCATTTTTGGCAAGTCGCTCGTCAAATCCAGCACCACGGGCGACATCTTGGAAGGCATAACTCCCGGCTCCATTCCTTACGCACGGGTCAGTGGCTATCAGGCGTCTGAAAAGACTGCGCTGTCTATGGAGTTGGCCGGCCCCTGGGCTTTCTACCGCGAATTCTGGAAAGCGCACGACATCGCTCAACTGGCCAATCTGCTGAAGGAACCGGAAGTGATGATTTCGCCCGGGGAGAAGCTGACGCTCCCGATCACGATTACCAACTCAGAAGCCACCGCGCGTGAGGTTACCCTTCAGGCAGTTCTTCCGGAGGGCTGGCGGGAAGAACGTGGACGGGCGGTGTATCCGGTGGACGCGCGGGGATCCTACACTGTGCAAACTGTTCTGCAATCACCCGCTGGCGCTCAAAAGGGCTGGGTGAATCCGGACATTATCTGGAATGCGGAAGCCGGTGGCAAAGAAATCGGCTCCATTCACATGCGTGTTCTGATTGGCGGGGATGGTTTACCTCAGTAATCGGCCTGCCTAGCTTGGCGCGCTTCTACCAGAGCGCGCCTCCTCCGTCTTGTCCCCCTTGGTGAGCTTCGATAGCCGTGTCGTACCGGACCTCGGTGTTGGCCTGAAAAACACTTACGGCGCCGTAGGCTTGGTCGATAGCCACCGGGAGCAGATAGCCGGTTGCATGATCGTTCAGCGCTTTCACCTGGTTCGTGGTCAACAACATAGCGGCCAGACCGACGCCCAAGTGAATTCTTCTCATACAATCGCTCCTCAGTCCTGAATGTGATGCGAGAGCGCGGAATGTTACATCCGATGAGCCTGATTTACACTGAATACGACTGGAGGAAGCGCGTGCGGGCACTGCTGACGTTGTGCATGACGTGTTGCGCGGTCGCGCATGATGCACGGGTCCTTCAACCAGGCAATCCGGTTCGGGCTGAGTTGCGCAGCGGCCAGATCACTTCATTCGAGATACGCGCGAACGCCGGAGAGTACTTCCGTGCGCTGGTGCGTCCCAATGGAGCGCAGATCAACATCCGGCTGAGCGCGCCCTCGGGAGCGGTTGTGGCCACTCTGATGAACGCGGCGGGCGAGCAGCGGACGCTTCCGATTTCCGTTATCGCTCCCCAGAAAGGCGCGTACCGCTTGGAAGTTACGCTCGCGGACCCCGACGCACCCGCGCGCGACTTCGAGTGCACTCTGGTGGAATTGAGAGAGGCGAAGCCTGCTGATGAAATCCGCATTGCCGCCGAGAAAGCTTTTAACGAAGGCAAACATCTTCAATCCGAGGGCAGTAAAGAATCGCTGAATCAGGCGATCGCCAAATTTGAAGCAGCTCTTCCCCAGTGGCGAGCGATTGGTGATCAGGCCGAAGAAGGCCACACATTGGACACCATGGGCGACGCGTATTGGTCGCTGGGCCAAGGCGCGAAAGCGAACGATTGTTATAAGAAAGCCCTGCCACTTGCAAAGGCGGCGGGCGATCAAGCCGGAGAAGCCAGTGCGCTGAGCAACATTGGCGTGGCCACTTCGCTTCGAGAACCCAAGAAGGCGCTGGAGTTTTTCGAAGAATCGTTGAGGCTCAGCCGCGCGGTTCCCGATCGAAATCTGGAAGCCACCACGCTGAATAACGTCGGTTCCATTTACGTGTTGCTGGGTGAACCGCGCAAAGCCCGGGATTATGCCCTCCAGGCTCGTGAACTCAAACGCGAAGTGGGCGACCGGCAAGGAGAAATGACGGCGCTCGCTAACCTGGCTACGGTCTATGCCGCCCTCGGCGAAACGCACCAAGCAGTTGAAGCGCTGAGCGAGACACTACCGTTGCGGAGGAAATTGCACGACCAACGTGGTGAAGCGAACACGCTCTTGAATATGGCGACATCGGAGGTGCAACTGGGCGAGCTGGATAAGGGCCTGGAATCATACCGGGCCTCGCTTCCACTTAGCCGCGCGGTGGGGGACCGGAGAGGAGAAGCGCGAACGCTTGCCAATCTTGGTGCGCTGTATATGGCTCTCGGAACTCCGCAGGAAGCGCTCACAACTCTTCAGGAGGTTCTACCCATCAGCCACGAGCTGAGTGACCGGCATCTCGAAGAAAGCGTGCTCACCAATATCGCCCGTTCTTATCTGCAGCTCGGTGAGGCGCAGCACGCGCTGGATTACAGCACGCAGGCGCTGGCTATTCAAAAGCAGATTTCCGACCAGCGCGGGGAAGGACACGCGCTCGGCACCATCGGCCGGGTCTACGCATTCATGGGTGAATCCGAGAAAGCGCTAGAGCTGTATCAGCGGGCGCTTCCGCTGCTCGATTCCTCGAACGATCGCGCCGGCGAGGCGGATGTTTTAGAAACCACCAGCGAACTGTATCTCGAAAGCGGCGATTTGAAAGCGGCGCTGGCAGCTTGTGAGCGAGCGCTTGCGCTGTGCCGCGAAGTGGACGACAAGCGCCGGCTCGCGGTGGCGCAGGTGAGTATTGGATCGGTCTACCTGGCGCTAGGCGAACGGGAAAAAGCATCCGAATCGCTTCACCAGGCGCTGGAAAGGCTAACCGCGCTCGGCGACCGTCTGCAGCAGAGTAGAGCGCTCTATTATCTCGCGCGCGTGAACAATAACTCGGGCGATTGGGAGCATGCGCGAGAATATCTGGACCAAGCGCTCGAAATTGACGAACAGATTCGCGCGGCTGTGATTGGTCCCGAGCTGCGTTCGTCGTTTTTCTCGACAGTCCTCGATCAGTATGAGCTGCGTGTCGATATACTCATGCATCTCCACCAACTGCATCCCAAACAAGGTTACGACGTCGAAGCTTTCGAGACCAGCGAGCGGGCTCGCGCGCGCAGCCTGTTGGATTTGCTTAGCGAGGCGAAGGCGGGGCTGCGGCAAGGTGTCGATCCCGCGCTGCTTGCGCGCGAACGTGTTTTGACGGCCCAGCTCCATGCCAAAACCGAGCGGCAGATTCAGTTGCTAGCCAAGCAGGATCCACATGCGGCAGCCGTGGAACAAGAGATCCGGCTTCTGACTACTCAGTATCAGGAGACGGAGGCGAAGATTCTGAGAGCCAGTCCGCGCTATGCTGCTTTTGCGCAGCCGCAGCCACTTCGCCTGCTGGCATTGCAGCGCGATTATCTCGACCCGGGCACGTTGTTGCTGGAATACGCGCCGGGTGACGCTCGCAGTTTCATGTGGGCGGTAACACACACATCGTTTCATGCTTTCGAGCTACCCAAACGATCCGTGTTGGAGCGAATGGCTCGCGGCGCTTACCAGGGAGTTTCGGGGGCGGACGAAGCTTCCACTGGAAAAGCCGGTGCTGCGCTCCAAGAACTCAGTCACGCGCTGCTGGGGCCAGTGACGAATCTTTTGGGCACGAAAAAGTTCGTGATCGTGGCTGCCGGCGCGCTCCAATACGTTCCTTTCGCAGCTCTCCCATCGCCATCTGCTCCCGCGGAACCACTGGTGGCAGTGCATGAGATCGTCAATCTTCCTTCCGCCTCCACCATCGCGTTCATTCGCCGCGCGCGCCCTGGGACGCGGGCATCGAAGGTGTTGGCCATCTTTGCAGATCCTGTATTCAGCGCAAACGATCCACGAGTATCGGGCGCGCAGACGGCATTAGCCAAACCTCACGACACCGGAGCGGAACGCGCGGCTTCCGGTTTCGACCTGGCGAAATTCACTCGTCTGCCATTCACGCGCAAGGAGGCCCTGGACATTATGGAATTGGTCAATCCAAGCCAGCGGCTCTCCGCGCTCGATTTTGACGCGAGCCGCGCTACCGCGACGAAGGCCGCACTGAATCAATATCGATTCGTCCACATCGCGTCCCACGGACTTCTGACTTCGCTGCATCCTGAACTCTCGGGCATTGTGCTTTCCATGGTGGACCGCGCTGGAAAGCCTCTGGACGGGTACCTCCAAACCACCGACGTCTACAACCTCTCGCTCAACGCGGATCTGGTTGTGTTGAGCGCCTGTGAGACGGCCCTGGGACAGGAAGTGAGGGGCGAAGGCCTGGTGGGATTAGCGCGGGCATTCATGTATGCGGGCTCGCCTCGCGTGGTGGCCAGTTTATGGACTGTGCCGGATGTCTCCACTTCGGAATTGATGACGCGATTCTACCAGGGCATGTTAGTCGAAAATCTCCGGCCCGCCGCGGCGTTGCGCCAGGCACAGCTTTCCATCTGGAAAGAACATCGCTGGGCGCGGCCATATTATTGGGCGGCATTCACGCTGCAGGGTGAGTGGAGATAGGACGAAAAGAAGCCAAGAATCCAGAATTCAGGAGCCAGAATGTGGAACGGCGCGTAGCGCCCTCCTTCTTCTGAATTCTGGATTCTGGCTCCTCGATTCTTCTTTTACTCCTCGCGCAGAGCGACCATTGCTTCGATCCCGAGCGCACGGCGAGCCGGTATGAGACACGCTACAGCACCAATCGCCGCCATGAGCGCGAGTGAGAGCGCGTAAGTGGCTGGATCTCTCGGGCTCACGCCATACAGGACCGGCGTGAAGAAACGCCCCGCTGCCAGTGCCAGAACAGCGCCTAAGACGCTCGCGCTCACGACAATTATCATGGCGCGCCGCAGCACCAGCGAGAGCACGTTGGCTCTGGTGGCGCCGATGGCTACACGAATTCCGATTTCCCGCGTTCGCTTCGAGACTGCGTAAGCCAACATGCCGTACAAACCCGTCGCCGCCAGTATCACCGCCAGCACGCCGAATCCGCCCAGCATGATGGCAGCGATGCGCGCCGGGAGCAATGGCAGGCTGAGATGATTCTCCAGGCTGTCGGCCTGGAAGAACGGCAGCGTCGGGTCGAGTGAATTCACCGCTGCTTGAATCCTGCGCAGGACATCAGCCGGCGGCGCGGTGGACCGCGCGACAATGGTCATGGTTGAGTCGTACCGCTGCGCGCGCGGCCAGAAAATGGCGGGTTGAGAATCATCGTTCAGCGAATCATATTTGCCGTCCTGGACCACGGCGACGATTTGCTTCCAAGGTCCGTTCGATCCCTGGGAGACGCGCTTGCCGAGCGGGTCCTCGTTTGGGAACAAGCGCCGCGCCAGAGCTTGATTGATGATTGCCACCGGCGCCGCACTGGCTGAATCCCGTTGCTCGAATTCGCGGCCGGCAATCAGCCGCGTCTGCATAGTGCGGAAGAAGCCCGGACCGACGGCGTAGAAATTCGCGCTAGGGGCATCCGCCGGGGCCGGCGCCGGTTTGCCTTTGGCAAAAACCACGGTGTGGGATTGCGAAATACTCAGCGGGATGGTACTCGCGAGCGCGAACGAATCCAATCCGGGTACAGTGGCTAGCTGGGCCACGAGGCGATTCTCGAAAGCCTGGCCCTGCTCTTTGCTGTATCCGTTGAGACCGACATCGAACACTACCGCCACGGCGTGCCGCGGATTGAAGCCGATGTCGATGGTCAAGGCGCGCTGCAAGCTGCGGACCACCAGCACCGTCCCAACCAACAATACGAGCGAGAGCGCCACCTGCGCGCCCACCAGAAGATCACGGAACTGCAGGCGGCGGAATCGCTCGGACAATTGGTTCTTCAGACCGGGAAGCAGGTCCACGCGGGCTGCGTGAATGGCCGGCGCCAATCCAAAAAGCAGCGTGGTTGCAAGGCAGATTCCCAAAGTGAATAGAAGAACGCGCCAATCGAAGGAAAGGGACGTCGCGGCGGGAATACTGAGCGGCATCTTGAATGCGCGCAGCAGATCCAGCAGCCACAGCGCGATCAGGACACCCAACCCGGCGCCGCTGATGGAAAGTACCAGACTCTCGGTCAGCAGTTGGCGTACTAGTTTCCAGCGAGGCGCGCCCAGCGCCAGCCGGATGGAAAAGTCCTTGCGCCGGTCGGCCGCGCGCGCTAATAAAATACCAGCGATGTTAACGCAAGCGATGAGCAGCACCATGCCGGCCAGCGCCATCAGCACGGCCGCAAATCCGGTAACGGGCCCGCGCAGCGCGGTTCCGATCAGACCGGGTGGAGAAAGACGAATCTTCATCCCGATGTTGGATCGGCCCTTAGATGCAAGACTGGCAGCCACGGCATTCAGGTCGGCTTCCGCCTGTTGCGCTGTTACACCGGGTTTCAATCGGCCCAGCACCCACACATTCCAGGTGTCGCGATTATCCAGCCAGTTATTGCCCGGCTCGATTTGCGGCTCCATCGCCATGGGGGCCCAGAATTCCGCGGTCAACAGTTTTTCAGTTCCGTAAAAACCGCGCGGCGCCACGCCCAGGATGGTGTAATCCAGGCCGTTGAGCTTGACGCTCTGGCCAATAATATTCGGATCGCCCGCGAAGCGGTTCTGCCATGCTGCATAGCTGATCACAATAACCGGCCGCGGCGAAGAGATGCGGTCGTCGTCGGGTCTGAACGTGCGCCCAAGAATGGGACGCACACCCAGCACATCGAAATAGTTTCCGCTCGCCTCATAGCCCCAGATGTGGGAGTTTTTGCCCGCGTGGCTTATCCCCACCGGTTGAATCCGGTACGCGATGAGGCCGGAGAGCGTCCGGTTGCTATCCCGAAAGTCGATGTAATTGGGGTACGACTGTGAAATGCCGCGGCCCGTGTTCAGGAACACCAGTTCGCTGGGGCGTTCCACTGGCAGCGGGCGCAAAAGGAATTGATTGAGCGCGCTGAACGTTGTGGTATTGGCTCCTATCGCTAAGGCAAGCGTGGCAACGGTGACCACCGTGAATCCCGGCGTCTGGGCAAGCCGCCGCAAAGAGAGACGGATATCCTGCAGCATACGAATTCATACGCACTACGCCAAATCAACGTTCCAAGAAAAATGCAGTCACACCAGGGGGTCGACGTAGATCCGTTTCACCCGCGCGTGAATCCCGCACAGAACGCTGTAGGAAATGGTTCCGGCGACGCGAGCCATTTGCTGCGCGTCAATGGAGATGCCGCCTTCCGATCCCAGCAGTGTTACCGAATCGCCCACTTCCACCGGCGAACAATTGGTGACGTCGATGGTGGTGAGATCCATGGAGACGGCTCCAATGATGGGCGCGAACTGGCCTTTGGCAATCACCCGTCCCTTGTTGGATAACCGGTGCGGAATGCCATCGGCGTAACCGGCCGCGAGAACCGCGATGCGCATGGGCTGCGGAGCACGATAGATCCCTCCGTAACCAACCAAGGCGCCGGCGGGTAGATCCTTCACGGCCAGTACCGCGGCTTTCCAGGCGAGAGCGGGCCGCACCTGGATCAAAGGCGCCGGCGCGGTTCCCTTCGCGACCGGCGAGATGTAACCATAAATCGCGTGGCCGGGGCGGACCATTCGTTTCCACGCGTCGCGGCGCCCGTAGGCCACCGGCGTACTGCTGGCCAGATGCAGGAACGGAGGGTGCACGCCCGATTGCGCCAGGCGCGCACACAGTGTTTCAAACGTCCGCATCTGTTCCTCGGTTTGCGATGTCGCGTAATTGGCGGAGGACGCCAGATGTGTCATCAGGCCTTCCAGTTTCGCGTGGTTTTCGGCGCCGATGGCCTCCAGGATTTCAGATGCCGGAGCGCGCGTGCCCAGCCGTCCCATCCCGCTGTCGATCTTCAGATGGTACGGAGCCGAGATGCCCTTCTTGGCCGCCAGCCGGTCCCATTCGGCGATGTCTGGGAGTGCGTGAATTACGGGCGTGAGGTTATAGTCGAGCAGCCCGGCCCGTTCGTCCGGCAGGAAATCCGCCATCACTAAAATACGCGCCGTGATGCCATTTTCCCTCAGGATTACGCCTTCTTCCACATTGCTCACCGCCAGCCAGCGCGCGCCCACACTGGCCAATGTGTGGGAGACCTCAATGGCGCCGTGGCGATAAGCGTCCGCCTTCACCACCGGCATCACTTCGACGCCAGGGCCCACAACATCACGGATAGCCTGATAATTGGCGGCAATCTGTTTAAGCGAAATCTCCACCCAGGAGCGGAAGGCGGCCATACCTAATGGTATGGGAGGCAGGCGGCAGGCGGCAGGAAGCAGCAAGCAGAATCCAGAAGCCAGAATGTCTGCCGCCTGCCGCCTGCATCCTGCCGCCTGTCCTCTAGGCTAACGACAGCACGTCATCCACTCGCGTGTCGGGTTGCGTTACCAGCAACTTCTCTATCTCTTCGGCCGGCATCGGCTTAAAGAGCAAAAACCCTTGGTTTATGTCGCAGCCCATCGCACCCAGCAGCGTGAGTTGCTCCTGGGTCTCGACACCCTCCGCCACCACTTCCAGGTCGAGACTATGCGCCAGCCCGATGATGCCGCGCACCAGGGTAGTTGATCCACTGCCCGAGCTATCGAGATCCTTCACGAACGAGCGATCGATCTTGAGGCAGTCCACCGGGAGATTGCGGAGCTGGCTTAGCGAAGAATAACCGGTACCGAAATCATCGATTGCGAATCGCACGCCCAGGTCGCGCAGAGCCGCCATCTGTTCCAGCGTTTGCTCTATATTATTCATCAGCGCAGATTCGGTGATCTCAATTACGAGTTTGCCGGCTGGAAACTCAGTACTCGTTAATACCCGCTTCACTATGGATGCCAGATCCTTGGCGACAAACTGGACGGCGGACACATTCACGGCGATATTCGGGACCTCCAGACCTGCGCCGAGCCAGCGCGCTCCGGCGTCGCAAGCGGTTCGAAGCACCCAATCACCGATGTTCTGGATTAGACCCATTTCCTCCGCAATCGGAATGAAATCCGCGGGCGATACGCGTCCCAGAGTCGCGTTAGTCCAGCGCAACAAGGCCTCCAGGCCTGCCAGACGGCCAGTGCGATCCGTCAAGGGCTGGTAGTGAAGCGTGAACTCGCCGTGTTCCAGCGCCGCTATCAGTTCCTGTTCGATCTGAAGCCGCTTGTGCATGCTGTCTCCCAATGCTGGGCTGAACAGATTGTGAGCATTCCCTCCGTGGTGCTTGGCCATGTACATGGCTAGGTCCGCGTGGCGCATGAGCGCGATGGGATCTTGTCCGTGCTCGGGAAAAATGCTGACGCCGATGCTGGCGGTCACCGTCACGGCGTGCTCTCCCGACAACATCGGCCGCGAAAGTGCAGTCAGGATCTTACTACACACCAAATCGGCATCGGCGGGAGAGTTGACGTCGTGCGCCAGTACCGTAAATTCGTCGCCACCTACGCGGGCTACGGTGTCGCTCTCGCGCAGACAGCCTTTCAAACGACGCCCAACCTCGCAAAGCACTTCGTCTCCCACCCGATGGCCCAGCGTGTCGTTGATTTGCTTATACCGGTCGAGATCGATCCATAGAAGAGCTGCCTTCTTTCGGTGGCGGCGCGCCAACTGCAGTGCCTGCTGCACTCGATCTTGGAATAACAACCGGTTGGGCAGCTCCGTTAAGGTATCGTGCTGCGCCTGAAACGCCAGCCGCTCGTACAGCAGAGTATTCTCGATGCCGACAGCGGCCAAATGCGCCATCTGGTCCAACACGTTCGCTCGTACAGCGGCATCTTGGCCCGGAGCGAAGACCTGCAGCATCCCGATTACCCGTCCGCCCGCGTCGTGGAGTACCCTGGATTCCGAGACTTCGAGACCGGACGTTCTAGGCAGGACCGAGCGGCGCACTTCGACTTCGCCGGAGGGCCCGGATGTTTCATCTGTCCTGGAAAGTGAGAGTTGTCTCAAGACTTCCGTTAGTTCCTGGGGCAGGTTAGCAGCAACCTGAAAGTGCAGGAACTGGCCGGCCGCGGCCCAGATCGCCGCTCCGGCCCGTGCATTCGATTGCGGAGCCATCTCGACAATCTCGGTGAGCGTGCGCGATAGGGATGCATGCTTGCTCACCATTTCCAAAACGGACGCCCGTTGCTGCTCCATCCTGCGCGCCTCCGCCAGGACCAAGTTGTTCGCGTGCAGGGATTCCAGAGCCACGCGACGGTCGTGATTCGCCTTGCTGAGCAGGGCCACGATCAGGAGCGTACAAAGCACGAACGCGCCCAGTCCCACGGCCGAACGCTTCAGGGTTTGGTCAACTTGTAACGACTCCTGCCGCGCCCGGACCTCCAGCCTGGATTTAAGAGCCCTTAGTTCCCGCATGGCTGTGGCGAACGCAGGTTGGCCACGCTGCTGGTCCAACCTGATAGCGGCAGCCGTGTCACCTTCGAGAAGCCGCGCCACAATCTCATCGCGCTCTCTCTCGTACACCCGCCAGACGCGCTCGAATTGGTCCGCGAATCCGGTCATGTCCGGCGCCAAGTGACGGAGCCGTTCGATCGCCTCCGCAAGTTGTACGGTCGCCGCGTGCCCTTCATAAAGGTAGGGCAGTTGATCGTTGGGGTCGGTTATGGCCAGCGCATAGAAAAAAGACCGCCGGCTTTCTTGCGCCTGGTATTCCAGATCGCTCTCCATCTGGGATCCAATCGTGTCCACCCGGTACAAATCCCGGCATCCGGTGATGGCCTGCTGCAATGAACGCGTCCCTAGAATGGATGCTAGAAGTGCGGCCAGCGCGAGCACCGCTACTAAAACGTGCTTTCGGAGATAACTCATCGCAGCCTGTACCCGTCCTCCGCCGGTAACTTGCCTTCGATTCTGACGACCTTCAATTGGCTGCACTCGGGAGTGGATAGGGAACCCGTTTCGACGAGCGCAATGGCCCCTGGCACATAGAACATGTATTTACAGGCTGTTGCCTCGCTGTTCAGGACTTTCAGTGTTACCGGCGTCTCTCCTTTGAATTCAATGCTCGCCAGATTCCGTTTGTACTCGCTCGCGCTTGTATTCAAAAGCCGCCCCATTAGAAACCGGAAGGAAGGGCTTTCCGGCTGCCGCTCAATAAGCACAACCTTGGGCCCGTGCTCCCATTGCTTGGTGACGCCTCCAAACATAGCCTGCAAGTCGCGAAGTCGCAGACTCGTGATTGGATTCGACGGGTGCACCACCACCGCGAACGATGCGACGCCGGCGGCACGGCTGAAGCCGATCAGTAATCCCAGGGTTAAGAGGATGCGGCCCATAGTTCAAAACGTAAACGCCACTTGCAGGGCCGCCCGCATCCAGGCCTGCTGGAGCCGAGACGTTTCGCGGCCTATTTCGAATTTAAGCGCCACAGACTCCGTCACGTCGTAGCGTAGTCCGCCGCTAAACACCGTGCGCCACGGCACGTATTGCGGAGCATACTCGCCAACCGACCCTCTGCCGTAAACGTTCACGTAGTCGTAGCGCGTGTACGGTGTCCAATTCGAACCCACGCGATATCCCAATTGGCTGTAGAATCCCGGTACGTTCCCGTAACCTAACCCTGGCTCGCGGAACCGGGCCAGCACTGCTTCGTTCAGGAATTCAAACCGATGCGCCTGGTAGACGGCATGGGCCGTCCAGACGGATCGGGACAAGTTGGATCCCGGGGCGGGCGAGAACTTATCGTGGTAAGAAGAGAAGCCCATTTGCAGGCCGGGAATGACACGCGGACGCGCGTAAAGGGCCACGTTGACCGCGGCATTCTGCTCCCAATCCAAACCGGTCCGGCCAGGCTGTGCGTAATTCCGGGAGCTTCCCACCTCGACGACGTAATGCAAGCCCAGATCCCCCGAGGGCACTTTGCCGTTCGCGCTCAGGCCCACGTTATGCAACGGCAGAAAGCCTCCTTCATCTTCAAACGTGAACAGCATGGGACGCGTCAACGACGTCTGGAGCCAGGAAGCCCGTAGTGTGGTGTTGTAAAACCCAATCGCGGTGCGGTAAGAACCAATATCCAGGTTGAGGTAATCGTTAGCCCGGTATTGAAGCAGCAACCGCTCCACATTCACAGGTACGTCAGCCACGAGAGCCTGGTTGTTGGTTTCGAGCACGGCCTCCACCAACGCAGTGAGCTTGGGCGAGATTCGCGCGGTGGCGAAAAGATCGATCTCTCCCAGGACGAACTTCTTATCAGACGCGCCGTCCTCGTTTCTCTGGAACCCGGCGTCGGCATAGCCGTGAAAGGTGTACTTACTCGCCTCGGACGGTTCGGGTTCGGGCTGTGGCGGCTCAGTTGCCACAGCGGTTTCCTGTTTCGGCACGGCTACGGCCGAAGCGGGTTCTGATGGTGCCGGCTGGGCCGGGCTTTGAGCAGCGGCGGTCTGTTTGAGTGCCGCAACTTCGCGCTCCAATGCCTCCACCCGGGCGATCAGCTTCTGAATAATCTCGTCTTGCCTATCTTGGCCAACAACAGGTCTTGGCACAGCCCAAAATGACGCCATCGCCAAAACGCATCGAGCTAACGCGGATGCCCTCACGCAGTACTAATCGTCCAGTACCAACGAAGTTTGAGGACTAGAAAGAAGAATCCAGAAACCAGAATCCAGGAGTCAGAATGGATTCTGAATTCTTCTGTCAGTGCAGCCGCAGCAGCAGCGCTTCGTATTGCCCTGTCACCGCATCCCAGCTATACCGTTCCGTCACGCGGGCCATCGCTCGCCGTCCCCATTCGGCTCGCTCTTGGGGCGGCATTTCGACCAGTCCGGCCAACTTCACGGCCAGCTCGCGCGCCTCAAACGGGATGCCGGCGTCGCCGGCCACTTCGGCATTTTCCGGAGTATTCAAGTACAGCACCAGGGCGCCGCGGCCCATGGCTTCGATCAGCGCCGGATGCGTGCCTCCAACCTCGGTGGCATGAATGTAGGCGTAACAGTGGGACAGCAGTTCATGATAGCCACGTCCGTAGATCGCGCCCGGCATGACAATGCGTGGGTCGTTGGTGGCGCGCACCTTCTGGATGTACTCCTCGGCATAGGGCGCGTCGCCGATCAAAGCTAATTTCAGCGAGGTCGCAACCTGCTCGAAGGATTCGCGAACCAACAGTGCGTTGTTCTCCGGCTCCATGCGGCTTACGTAGAGAAAGTATTCTCCAGGAGTGAGTCCCAGCGTTCCGAGAACATCGATCTCGGGAAGCGCACCCACCTCCGCGCCATAAGGTATGAACTCGGATCGTTTCCCGTAGCGCTCCAGATAATACTCCGCAATTTTCCGCGCGTCGGAGATTGCCACGTTGGGGCACAACGTAGCCAGCCGCTCGGAGATCAGATACCAGCTGCGGGCGAGCCTGTTCCACTTCTTCCGTTTCCGTTCCAGCCCATCGACATTCAGCGCAACAGGTATCCCGGCCAGCCGTGGCCAAAAAGTAAATATCGCGTTCGCGGCATTGCAGTACAACGCGACGTCCACACGATGAAAGATCAAATGCAGCGTGGACAAAAAGGTGTGGGCCAGGGTATCGAAGTACTTATGCCGCCAGGTAGGTAAGTAAACGAGCGAGACACCACGATAGCTCTTCTCCGTGTGGCGCTCGCGGCAATAAACGGTGACCTGATGGCCGCGCTCGACCAAGCGCGTGGACAATTCCTCGGCAAAAGTCTCGAACCCGCCATACCGAGCCGGAATCCCCCGCGTGCCGAGAATGGCGATGCGCACTGCTTTCTGCCGCCTCCTGCTCTTATCCTCGCGCTGCCTTGGAGCGGGCCATCGCACGCGCCCCCGACTTGCTCTTGTTCGCCGGGCTGCTCACGGGATCGTAGCGGAACCAGCTCGCAATGTAATCGTCGTCGACGCGCTTACGGCTCATGATTTCCCGCCGCTTCTCCATTACGTGCTTCCAATTGCGCGTAATGTACCAGAATGCTTTGAGCGAACTCTGCTCACGCACCAGACAGCAACCCAATACAACCAAATCGCGCGCGGTGATGGAGAACCAGTTGCGCAGGTAAAGATCGCCGGTCATGTTCTTGATGCGCATCAGGAACCGATTCTTCACCGAGTGCATGTTGATGGCCGGAGGCAGCGCCCGGCGGTTTCCCGGCAGAACATTGCGCACGTGATACCCGCGGGCATGCGGCGTGTAGATGCAGCGCCAGCCCATTAACTGCGCTCGCCAAGCAACGTCGGCATCCTCCCGGTAGACAAAGAAATCGGGATCGAAGAACTCGTCGCCGATCGAGATATCGTCGATCATTGCGCGCCGGTACAGGGCCGCCGCCGCAGTAGCGCCGAACACATACTCGTGCTGCAGATAATGGCCGTTGTCCACTTCCTGACTGCCGCGATCCAGGTGGCGCAGCATGGGCGTGAAGTAAATACCGGTGGAATCCACCAGCGGCTTGTCGGGCAGATCGAAGCTGGCGAGAATGGTGAGCAGTTTTCCGCAAACCGCGCCCACTTGGGGATCAAACTGCCCGCCTTCTACAAGAGCTTGAATGAAATTGGGCAGCAACAGCACGTCCGGATTAATAGTCAGCACCCAGGTGCCGGTGCCGGCGCGGATGGCTTGGTTCTGTGCGGCGGCGAATCCGATATTCTCGTCGTTGTAGATGATCTGACAGCGATCCTCGAACTGCTCCAGGATGTCCACGGTGCCATCGGTGGACGCGTTATCGATGACTATTATTTCCTTGTTGGCGTAGCGCTGCGCTAAGACAGACTCCAGGCATCGCTTGATGAATCGACCGCTGTTGTAAGTGACGATGGTGACGGAAACCCGTTCGTTATCTGACATGTATGTGGGTCGTGTCTCTATTCTTCGCGTTTGTAAGAGCTGTTCATCCTGCTGCCTTACTGTAACTACTCGAACATTTCAGTTGGCGAACGTGGCCGGAAATTAAGCCGAACCCCGCGATTCGCGCTATTTTCGCGTAAACTTGTACCGGCCTAAAGCTGCGGCGTCGAATCATGCCAATAATGGCCCGAACCAAGGAGCCTAGCACCACTGCGGCGCTCACGCCCCGGTATGCGTACGGCCGGAAGTGCTTAGAGGCGTATCTTAAAAGGCTAACATACCAACATACCTCCCGGCATCCCCACTCCATACCCGCAATGCTATGGCCACCCTGGTGCCGCGCTGTAATTTCAGGTAGATACTGGATTTTCAATCCGAGTGACCGTGCACGTTTCACGAAATCGACATCTTCGAACCAAAGTGGATGAAACTGTGTGTCAAAACCGCCCAGCCGCTGCCACACTTCGCGCCGGAACATCAGGAAGGCGCCGGGGGGTTGTTCCACTTCGGCGGGTTTGGAGAGGTCCAGGTCAAGACATCGATAGCGGCGGTTGGATGGGTTCCAGGGCAGCAACCGGTTGATACCCAACACTTCAAATGCGAGGGTCAGGGGCGTTGGAAAGCGCCGAACGGTGAACCCGGTTTGGACTTTACCGTCAGAGTCCACCAGTTTTCCGGTTGCCAGGCCGACGTTTTCGCCGCCGCACGCATCGGCTAGAGCGTCCACCGGAGTCTGGAGTTCCACGTCGGGGTTCAGCAGCAGGATCATTTCGGTATCGAGCGCAGCCACCCCTTGATTGGCCGCACCGGCGAAGCCACGATTGCTCGGGTTGGCAATCAGCTTTACCGACGGTCTACGCCGCACCAGTTCCACGGTGTTGTCCTGGGACGCGTTGTCGACTACAACGGCTGGTAAATTGGCGCACGAATCCAGACAGCGCTCAATGACCTCACTCGAGTTGTAAGTGACAACAACCACCCCAGTTCGGTTCATGCCAGTTCGGTTCATGCCGGTTCGGTTCATGTCAGCGCAAAGTATAGTCTCCAGTACAGATCGAAGCCTGTCAACCTTTGAATTTCCCGGATTTCGTTCTCGCTGTTTTCCACAATGGCGGTGAGGTTGGCCGGGGAATCGCCCCGGGACCGGTGAAAGCGGCGCAGACCATCCAGCTTGCCTTCCAAGTAGGCGAATCCCGCCCCGTGCCGTAGCGCGACAAGACCCCATAATGTTTGAGCCACAAAAACTGGCCAACCATAGCGTAAGACCCATTTTTTAGGATAGTGTTTCGCCACTAGAAGCAATTGGTTGCGGGCAATCTTACGTACCGTGGTAGGGTGCCATCGGCCAAGCGTGGCGCTGCCTTCATGGTACGCGACAGCTTCCGGAACGTACAGGCCCGTAAGGCCGGCTGAGGCGCAGCGGATGCCGAAATCGATGTCCTCCAGGTACGATTCGAACTCCTCATCCAGCAGCCCCACGCGCTGGAACAATTCCGAGCGAAAGATGGCGGCTGTGAAGGGTGCGAACTGAATCTCGCGGGGCTGGTTCCACAACACCGAATCCGGACGGCCGTGACCGCACCTCCAGGCGCAGGCCCCCCGGCAGATGGCATCGAACGCGCCCTCGATACGATGGCCGGCTGAGGCGTCCAATAACTTGCCGGCCGCAAACCATGCGTTAGCGGCTTCGGCTTGTTGCACCAGGTTTCTGAGCCAGTCCTCGCTGGGCGAGACATCGTTGTTCAGGATGGCGATCCAATCCGCGCGCGCGGACTGGATTCCAAGATTCACAGCCCGGCTGAATCCGGTGTTCGCGCCTAACTCGATCACGTCCGCTCCAGCGCGCTTAGCTACCATCACCGAGTCGTCGCTGCTTCCGTTGTCGACAACAATGACGCGGCCGATAGGAAAGGACTGGCCCGGAAGCTTGCTCAGGAGCTTTTGGAGCATAGCGGATCCATTCCAGTTGGGAATAACGATCGACACGCGCTGCATTCAGTGACCCCCGTAGCGCACGCACTCGTGCGTGCCGCGTTCACACTCATGTGAACGCAAGCTGGTGTTCGCAGGAGCGCGAACACGGCACGCACGAGTGCGTGCGCTACGCGTCATCTTCCACTCCGGGTGAAACGCTTCTTCACCAGAAAAAACAAGTTGTTGAATCCGTCCCGCCAGGGATTCAGCTTGATTTCGCCCAAGCGCGAGGAGTACATGATGGAGATCTCCGTGAAGCGAACCCGCGCGCTCTTGAGAGCCTCGATTTTGATCTCTTCCGAGAACGACATGCCATCCGATTCCAGATGCATGTCTTTCAAAATCGATCGCCGAAACACCCACATGCCGGACTGCGAGTCGCGCACCCAGCGAAAGTACAGCATGGACATCGCAAGCGAAAGGACCCAGTTCCCGAATTTATGCTTGAAGCTCATGGCCCGGCGGTCGCGCACCGGAAAACGTGAGGCGTTCAGGAAATCCACGTCCAGATGCAGAAAAGCCTCAAGCAGATAGGAAATCGCATCGGGTGGGTAGCTGTGATCGCCATCCAGCGTCACAATCAGGTCGCCAGTGGCGGACGCAAAACCGCGCTTGTAGCTCCGGCCGTAGCCTCGGACCGGCTCGCGAATCACCTCCGCTCCAAACCCGTGCGCCACATCAGACGTACGGTCGGTGGAACCGTTGTCCACTACGATTACCTGATCCACGAACTCGGGCATGCGGCTGAGGACGCGCTCGATCCCCTGCTCTTCGTTCAGGCAGGGAATGATTACCGTGATGCTTTGCGATTTATACACAATCGTCGGTAGGCGCTGGTACCATATTCTCATGAAGTTGTTTTGTGCCCTCGCGCTCTTGGCTGCCTCTGTTCCCGCGGCGGTGAACCAGCAATTGAAGCAGGTCAACACGGTCTACATTCTGGGCATGAGCTCCGGCATGGATCAATACCTGGCCAATCGGTTGACCAGGATGGGCGTGTTTCAGGTAGTGACGGACCCAGCAAAGGCGGACGCTATTATCACGGACCGTTTGGGCGAGCCGTTCGAGGCCAAGCTCAAAGAACTGTATCCTCCGCCGCCTCCGCCGGCTCCTCCCGCCGAAACGAAGCCCGTAAAGGATGACAAGGATAGTAAGGCCGCGACGAACAGCTTGCCGGTGAAAGACGATAAAGACAAAAAAGACAAAATGGAGGATGGCGGCACCGCTACGCGACTTGGGGGGTTCAACCGCGGGCGGGGAAACATCTTCATCGTGGACCGCAAAAGCCGAAACGTGATTTGGTCCACTTACGAACGCCCCAAAGATTCAACTCCCGGCGAGCTCAGCAAAACCGCCGAAAAAGTAGTCAAGCGGCTCAAGGACGATTTGAGCGACAAGAAGCCAGTCAGCGAGTAACGTCCGAGTGTGCGACATAAATGTGGAACCTTTCGAGGGTGTAGCCGAGCCGCGACCGGCAGGGAGCGATACCACGAGCGCCGCCAGCTCTGCGTTCGGATAGCGCTTCCTGCCGGTCGCGGCTCGGTTTTTCGTACGTTCCTACATGCTTTCCATTTTTATGTCGCGCACCCGTAACGTCCCCAGTCCCCAGCCCCTAGCCACACCTCTGCTAGACTCGGTGGTTTAGAGGAGTCGCATGCCCGAAAATTCCAATCCCACTCGCCGCGATGTCGTAAAAGCCGCCGGCGTCGCCACTGCCGCCGTTGCTGTTGCGGGCTTCGAACGAGCGCCCGCCATCCTGAAGGTACACGCCGCTTCCGACCAGATGAAGTACGGCGTTATCGGCCTCGGCGGCCGCGGCGGCTATCTTCTGAAACATCTCACCAAGGTGGACAACGGCCGATGCGCGGCGATCTGCGATTTGGACGACGCGAAAATGGACAAGGCTTCCGCGACCATCGGCACCAGCCCTTCCAAGTACAAGGACTATCGCGAGCTGCTGGCCGACAAGAACGTGGAAGCGGTGATCATCGCGGTGCCGCT
>PMOK01000120.1:0-40436 GCA_003162425.1 Bryobacterales bacterium
CTCAAACCAGTCCGCGGCAGCGATCCCGGTTTCTATGAAGCAATCCGCTCCCAAGCGTCTCAGGAATATCCCCAATTCGAAATCCTGTTCGGCATTCGCGATCCCAACGATTCCGCCGCTCCTGAGATCCAGCGCCTAATCCAAGATTTTCCCGCCGTCCCCATCCGGCTAGTTCTGTGTTCCGAGGATGCGCCGAACGGCAAAGTGGGAGTGCTGATGGATCTGGCGCGCCAAGCCCGCTATCCGCTGCTCATCGTGAGCGACAGCGACATCACTGTTCCACCAGGTTATCTCCACGATGTCACGGCGCCGCTGGCCGACCCTTCCGTTGGATTAGTCACCTGCCTCTATCGAGCCGAGGCGAACGATTGGCCCAGCCAATTTGAGGCGCTCGCCATCGCCACCGATTTTGCACCCAGCACCTTAGTTGCGCCCTTCGTCGGTGTATCGGAATTCGGGCTTGGCTCGACGCTGGCATTCCGGCGTAAAGATCTTGACCGCATCGGTGGATTCGCGGCCATAGCGGACTACCTGGCCGACGATTATCAACTAGGCCGCAAGCTCCACGCGCTGGGTCTGCGCAACCTGATTTCGAATGTGGTGGTGAGCACGCGATTATCAGCGGAATCGTGGCGCGCGGCCTGGCAGCACCAGTTGCGATGGGCGCGCACCATCCGGCTGTCGCGTGGTGGAGGTTATGCGGGACTCCCGGTCACATACGCAACATTCTGGGCACTTGCGGCGGCCGCGTGCGGGTTGTGGTGGGTTGCGGCGGCGTTGCTCGCGATCCGATTCGCCATGGCCATCACTTGCGGCTGGTTCGTCCTCGGCAGCGCCGATGTCTGGAAATACTGCTACTTAATTCCACTGCGTGACCTGTGGGGTGTAGCGATCTGGGCGACCGGCTTGTTCGGAGACACGGTGGAATGGCGCGGCCGGCGATTGCGTTTGGACGCCGAAGGAAAGATTACAGCCGCCGATGAACGCGGGTAAAATTCCTACACGAACTTCGTGTTACACTAAACTGCTGTGCTGAAGAACGTAACCATCACCGTTTCCGAGGAGGCGGCCGCCTGGGCGCGCAAGAAGGCCGCCGAAGAGAATACCTCTGTTTCGAAGTTGGTAGGCCGAATGTTGGAAAGCCAGATGAGAATGGGTGATGAATACAAGCGCGCCTACCGCAGATGGAAGAAGATCCAGAACCTACCTGTAGATGCCGCTAATCGTCTAAGTCGTGATGAGGCGCATGAGCGCCGGCGATAGATTTTTTGTCGACACCAACGTGCTGCTTTATTCCGTTGATGCGACATTGCCCGCAAAGCAACAAGCCGCACGTTTATGGGTGGATGCTCTCTGGGAAAACGGGAGCGGGGCCTTGAGTTGGCAGGTCTTGCACGAATTCTATGTGAACACGGTTCGCAAGGTGCGCGTTCCCAACAAGATTGCTCGTCAGATGGTAGAAGACTTCGCGCAGTGGCGCCCACCGGAAGTCACGATCGGATTGATTCGCCGCGCCTGGCACTGGATCGATCAGGCTCAGTTGTCTTACTGGGACAGTTTGATTCTCGCAGCGGCGGAACGTATGGAGTGCAGGTGGCTTCTTAGCGAGGATTTTCAAACCGGCCGACGTTACGGTACGGTTACCATCATCAACCCGTTCCTGCTTTCGCCAGAGGAATTCGGACTGCCCGCGCGAAAACCCGGCAAAAGTAGCTGACCACCGCTGCGCCCGTATCTTCATGACGCCCTCGCGGTAATAGTAGATGAGGGCAAAAGTGAAGATTGAAGAAGCATTCGACGATTACCATCAGGCCGTCTTCAGTTTTTGCCTACCGGCTGACGCATCGCGCGGATCTTGCGGAAGACATCACGCAAGAGTGTTTCTTGGCGTTAATGCGGGCGCCGGAACGCTTCAACGCGGCCCGCGGAACCTTAAAGACGTATTTGTTCGCGATTGCGAGGAACCTGACGCTCAAGAATTATCGCGATCAGAGCGCTGCGGAGTCAGCCGAATCGAACCTGCTGGACGCGAGCACTGATCCGCGATCGGCGATTGAAATATCGTCCGCTGTCGAGAACGCAATCGCAGGACTGCCGCATCTCCAGAAGGAAGCCCTGGTGTTGTTTCAGTACGAAGGCCTCGCGCTCGAAGAGATTGCACACATCGTCGGGACCGATGTGGGAACGGTCAAGTCACGCTTGCCCCGCGCCCGCGAGCGTTTGCGCAGGGAATTGGCCCCGTTTCGAAAAGTAGGAGGTGTTCATGGAACCGTTTGAAAAAGATGAGCTGTCAGAAGGCGAACTGGATCGGCTCTTGGGAGAGTGGAACGCTCCCACCGCTCCCGCACGGCTGCGCGCGGCGCTGTTCCAGAAGTCTCACGCTCCCTGGTGGCGAAGGCTTTGGACCTTGTCCATCCCCATTCCGCTTCCGATCGCGTGCGTTCTAGTGCTTGTGATCGCTGCGACCGTGTGGCGCGGGGCCATGCCCCGCGTCCCGCAAGTGATTGTGAAAACCGAGCGTGTTGAGGTTCCAGTTGTCCAGGAACGGGTGATCACGAAATACGTTTACAAAAAAGAGAAAGCCGCCATCAGCTTTGACATTCAAGGACTGAAACCGGTCGCGGAGTTGCGGCCGAGAATCATAAGGAGCGCAGATGCGAAAAACTAGTTTCTTTCTAGTCATAAGCGCCTGGAGCACTTTGGCGCAGCAGAGACCCGGGACCTTCATGTCTCACGGATTTAGCGGGTCCAATAATATCGAGCTCCGGTTGGCAGTCGTAGCCAAACCTCCTGATGCGAACCTTGCCACGCTGATGAGCGTCAGCGGAATTGCAAGTGCGGATTCGGGAAATGGAGCATCCCGGTTCGTGATTGACGGAGTCCATCGACAATACTTCGGATACGATATCTCAGCGGAGGCAACGTCGGTCGCCGGGCAGTACCGTGTCACCATCGCGCCGCTCACCTGGACTCCAAAAGACCAGGGGCTTACTCCCGTGCGCTTGCCGAAATATCCGGAACCCCAGCTTGTGAACGAGAGCGACACCATCGAACTCGATCTGCTGGTCAGCCCGGATGGAAAACAGAGAGTCTCCGACTACATCCAGGTCGGGATGAAACCGGAGCCGCTTGCAGCCACGAACAAACAGCAGCCAAGGGACTACACCCTAGATGACGGACCAGTGAATTTCGATTTCGACAACGACACGAGCGTTTGGGTTGACGGCGAAAAATACGAGGACTCGTATGGATCCGAGACTAAAACCGGGGCGACAGTGTGGTTCTTCTATCCAGGTCAAGGCCGCTATATTCTGTCCCTGGTTCCGCATGAAGGGTTTAGCCAAACCGGTGCCGTCCGCGACAACGTGATTGCGTTTCAGGGCGACGCTCAGCAATTCGAAATACGAACCATGAAACTGATCGTTGGTGGCTCCCACGGCGTATGGAACCTCTACGTCCTGCATGATCCGACGTACCAGCCCCAAGAAGCCGCCCAGGTTCGATTTGCTACGGACCGTCTGGAGAATCTGCTACCGAAACGCTAGACCTAAGACAACCCCGTCACGGGCATCGTGTCGGCGGTCTGCTCCAGCAACCGGTACAGCTCCTCGGCATGAATCGGCTTGGCGATGTAGCCGTCCATTCCGGCGGCGAGACACCGTTCCTCGTCGCCCTTCATGGCTCGCGCGGTCATCGCCAAAATCCGCGTGCGGCGCCCGCTTTGCTCTTCCTTCTGGCGAATCGCAGCCGTGGCTTCGAAGCCGTCCATCTCCGGCATCTGGACATCCATCAGGACCAGGTCAAACTGGTCCTTCTCCAGAAACTCCACCGCCTCCCGTCCGTTTTGGGCTACCACTACGCGATGGCCACGCCGTTCCAGCAGCCTTACGGCCAGGATCTGGTTCACATGATTGTCCTCGGCCAACAGAATACGGCGGCTGGCCGCCGCCCGCGCTTCCCGAAGGACATGCTTGGTTACCACTGCCGGGCCCAGCAATCCGGCCAGACGGCGTCCGAAGGCGGCACAGATGGCTTCCCGCAACTCGGACTGCCGCACGGGCTTGGTCAGGTATGCCGAAATGTCCGTCTCCCGGCAGCGCTGGACATCCCCGCGTTGGCCGCTCGAGGTCAGCATGATGATGACGAGCGACGCGAAGTTGGGGTTCTGTTTCACGTTTTCGGCCAACTGGAAGCCGTCTGTTTCCGGCATCTGGCCGTCGGTGATCATCAACTCAAAGGGACAACCCAATTTCCGATACTCATCCAGCGCGATCAGCGCCCCCCGCGCTCCATCCACTGTTACCACTTCCAATCCCCAACCGCGAAGGATGTCATCCAGGATGCGACGATTTGTCGCGTTATCGTCCACCACCAGAGCTCGTTTCCCGTTGAGTTGCACCGCCTCGGTGCTCTCCGGAACCGCGGCCGCCGAAGCCAGGCCGACCAAGGCCGTGAAATAGAAATCGCTGCCCTTGCCCGCCTCGCTTCTCACTGATATTTCGCCACCCATCATGTGTACCAGGCGCCCCGATACCGTGAGCCCCAGGCCAGTGCCGCCGTACTTTCGGGTGGTGGACGAGTCGGCCTGGCAGAACGGATCGAAAATCAGTTTTTGTTTTTCTTGCGGAATGCCAATGCCGGTATCCCGCACCACGAAATGCAGAAGAACTTTGCCGCCGGAGGGAGGCATCGGGGCATCTACCTCCAGCACCACCTCGCCCCTCTCTGTAAATTTGAGTGCGTTCCCCACCAGGTTGTTCAATACCTGTCGCAGCCGCGTCGGATCGCCTTCGCAAATTGTGGGCACGCTGGACCTCACGTCGCAAGCCAGCTCCAGGTTTTTCTGGTGCGCCGGAAGCGCGAACGACCGCATTACCTCATCGATAAACTCGCGCAGGTTGAACGCGGTTTCATCCAGCTCCAGCCGCCCCGCTTCGATCTTCGAGAAATCCAGCACATCATTGATGACCGTCAGCAAAGCTTCCGCCGATGTTCGCACGATATGAATGTTCTCGCGTTGTTCCGGCGTGAGATCGGTATCGAGAATGAGCTCACTCATGCCCAGGATCCCGTTCATCGGCGTGCGCACTTCGTGGCTCATGTTCGCAAGAAATTCGCTCTTGGCGCGATTGGCCGCCTCGGCGGCGTCCTTGGCCAGACTCAGTTTGGCTTCCGCGCGCTGGCGTTGCGCGGCCGATGCCAGCACATTTGCCATGGCCTGCAGGAAGTTCGTGTCCTCATTCGTGAATTTGCGTTGCGCATTGGAGCCCACGCTCAGGACTCCCCAAGGTTGGCGGTCGCCGGCGATAGCGACGCTCACCGAACTCATCAAACCTGACTCCGGGAAGCTCCAGCCGTGAAACCGTTCTTCGGCGCGGAAGTCTTCCACAATCACCGGGGCTTCAGCATGTAGCGTGTACCCTTCCTGCGATCCTTCCGCGGGAGTGCGGCGCCCGAGTTGGCCGGAACCATTACCGGCGGCGGCGCTTAGGTGGAACCACTCCCCATCCTCGCTCAGCTCCAGGATGTTGCAGCGGTCCACTCCCAAAGTTCGCATCACCAGAACACTGGCCGTCTCAAGCACCGAATCCAGTTTGGTCTCGGTGAGAGCCGACTGGCCCAGGACAGCTACCGCCGCCTGTTGCTCGGAACGAACGCGTAACGCATGTTCGGCGCGCATCCGATCTGTCACGTCACGAAATCCCCATACCCGCCCTTCCGTCCGCCCACCCACTCGCCGCGGTTCGGAGTGGCGCTCAAACACGCGGCCATCCTTGAATTCGATCACGTCATCGCTCTGATCGCCTGGGTTCTGAGTGACCAGGTGCATCTTCGCTGTAAACTCCTCCGGATCTTTGAGCTGATGCACCGCTTGCTCCAGCCTCTGCTGCGCGCTTCGCTGGCGCAAAATCTCCTCCGGAATGCGCCACATTTCTGCGAACTTCTGATTCCAAAGCACGGTCTGGCCGTGGGCATCCACTACCAGAATTCCATCCGCGGTGGATTCCAACGTCGTGCGGATAATCTCGGTCTGGCTTTGTACGCGCCGCCGCAGGATTCCCACCCACGCCAGTGCTCCTAGAATGGCAAACGCGAGAATGGAAACAATAGAGGCGGCGCGCTCCGGTGACAGCCAGGGTGGCGTCTGGAGGATAGCGATGTCTTGGCTCGAACGAAAACGTATGCTGAAGGAAACCGGATTCCCCAGCGCGTCCGATTCCACCAGGCAAATTCCCGTCAGCCGGATGCGGCTGCCATGTTGCAGGCTTTCAAGACCGGCGCGTTGCGCCTGGCCCTTGGAAATCGCGGTGAACATGCCTTGCGCGTCCCGCAGCACCAGATCCGTCTCGCCCGGCAATTGCGCCACGCCTTCCACCTGCCCTTCCATGCTCACCAGGGCTGAATCGTAAGTTCCACTCAGTGCGTCGGCATGCGAGATGAGCGGTGGTGCATGGGCCGGTACACTGCCTGCTATTCGGATGCTGGGCTCTTCGAGCGCCGGCCGGTTGTCCACCACACCGGGGAAACCGGCGATATCCACCACGTTTCCCGGCTTCAGAGCCGCTGTGTCTCCGCCTCCAACGTAGATGCTCCCGGTAGGATCCTGGACAAAAAAACCGCTATCGCCCAGCACTGCCGTTACCGTGCCCCTCACGTGCACCCGGTGCGCGGAAGCGCCTTTGTAGCTGAATCTCTGCAGACTCTCGATGGGCCGTATAGGAGCCTCCAACGGCTCACTCGGCGCGCGCTCCAATACCGTGATGTCACTGAGATTTTGGATGTGCAGCAGCGGGCTCAGAATCTGGTTCTTGCGATTGAAAACCGAAGCCGCAACTCCCACGATTCTTACTTTGGCTTCCACCAACTCGGTGGGAAAGTGATCATAACCTGGAGGCAACAGCGCCAGGGTTCGTCCCCCATCCACCGACAGTTTCAAGCGCAGATACCCGCCATTCGGCTCCGCTGAGACGGCGCGGACGATGGCCTCCACTTCCACCCAATCGCTATCCTGCGCCGCCGAAGCTAGTTCCTCATAAGAAGGACGGTAGGGCTTGGGCATCGGGCTCTCACCGATTACCCGCCAATGGGGTTGGGCGATGTCGGGAGCGAAATCGACCTGCGTAGTGAATCCTTCGAGCTCGATCAATTGTCCTTTTTGAGGCTTTGGCAGGCCTTCGATCCAGTGGATCCATATGCCTGCGCTTGAATCCTGAAAGAACATATCGGGACCAATGGTGTCGAAATATGTCACTACGCCGCGCAGCTTGACTGGAAATCCCTGACGGGCGTCGGCGACGGTAAGTTTCCTGATTTCAGATACTTGAGTGAGGGGCGGGAGCGCGCTCCCAGACGCCGGCACGCTCAGGAACACAACCGCCGCTAACTGCCAAACGCTGCGCAGCATGGTGCTAACCCGGGTCACATTGGTCATATCGGCATAAGTGGAAATGAGAGTTATGGTACGAGTGACATCAACTTGCTATGGTGATCGAGTAAAATGGCTGTCCATGCCCCCCACTCGCCGTGATTTCCTGGGCGCTGCGATCGCCGCAACAGCCGCCGCTGCTGCACCCGCCCCGTTCTCGCCCGACTTCGCTACCGCCCTGGACGCCGCAGCAGCCATTAAAGCCAAGCGCATCTCTTCAGTAGAACTGACCGAGCTCGCATTCCGGCGCATGGACCGCTATAACCCGAAAATCAACGCTGTGATCCTCGAATTCCGTGCAGCTTCCCTCGCGCGAGCCCGCGAGGCCGATCAAGCGCTCGCCAAAAAACAATGGTGGGGACCATTCCACGGTGTGCCAGTCACCGTCAAGGAGAGCTACGGAATGGAAGGCGTGCCTACCACCGCCGGCTTGCCGCAATATAAGGATTTCCGTCCGAAGCAGAACGCCATCGCAGTCGACCGTATCTTGCGCGCCGGCGCCATCGTGATCGGCAAGACGAATGTTCCGGTGATGCTGGCCGATTTGCAAAGCTACAACCCCATCTACGGGACGTCCAACAATCCCTGGGACCTCGCGCGAACGCCCGGCGGTTCCACCGGAGGCGGCGCGGCAGCACTCGCGGCCGGCCTCGGCCACCTGACGCTGGGCAGTGACATCGGCGGCTCCATTCGCATTCCGTCGCACTTTTGCGGCATCTACGGACACAAGCCCACTCTCGAACTGGTCAGCACCCTCGGCCACGTGCCGCCTTTTGTGGATCCAGCGCCGGCGAAGTTCGTAGATCTGTCGGTGTGCGGACCGATGGCTCGGTCGGCAGAAGATCTGCGAGTGGCTTTGGAAGCGATCGGCGGACTAGCCGGTCCCGATGCTAAAGCGTACCGGTGGTCGCTACCAGCGCCGCGCCGCACGCGGCTCGCCGATTTTCGCGTCGGCTGCATTCTGGACGATCCGCTGTGCCGCGTTGGGTCGGACGTGCGCGGTGTGTTGGAAAGTGCCGTCGAAAAAATCGAGAAGGCCGGTATGCGCGTGGACCGTGGCTGGCCGGCCGGAGTAAACTTCGCCGAGCAACTAAACACATATCTGTTCCTGCTTTACGCAGTGATGGCGCCGCGCTTTGCTCCTGAAGTCCAGGAAGCCCTGCGTGCCGCCTATCGAGCCAATCCCAAAAACGTTGCTGGCGCAGCCCTGGTGGAACCGCACTCCCGCTGGCTGGAAGAAACGGCTAAGCGCATGGCCGCACGCGCCGTTTGGGAAGAATATTTCAGAGAGCACGACATATTCTTGATGCCGGTGGCATTCGTACCCGCCTTCCCGCATGATCATAGCGAGCCCTTCGATCAGCGCAAGCTGGATACGCCCGAAGGCAAGCGTCCCTATCCCGATATCACTCCCTGGATCATGCCGCCCACTTTGAGCGGATGCCCCGCCACGGTCGCGCCGGCCGGCCGCACCGCCGCTGGATTGCCGGTAGGCATCCAGATCATGGGTCCTTATTTGGAAGATGCCACGCCCATCGAGTTTGCACGCCTGATCGCTGATGTTGTCGGAGGCTTTGAGCCTCCACGTGCCTTCACGACTTAACGAGAAACGAGAAACGAGAAACGAGCTGTTAGCTGACGTATTCCCGATCCGGAGCCCGTACAATCCGGTCCAGCTCGCCGTAGTCCAGCCAGTTGAGGTCACAGTTCTCGCAGTCGTCGATGATGACGTTGCCGCCGCCGCCGTAAAGGTGCGTGTCCATTTGGCGCCCGCATTGGGGGCAGGGAAGCCGTCGATCAAGATCCCTCGGATCGAAAGGAGTTGCGTTGTAAGCGCTGCTCGCCCGGCGAGACTTCAAGTCTTCAATCACCGCGGCGAAAATGCCCATCGAAATCAGCATGCCGTGACATAGCTTGCAGTACAGCATCCGATGGCCCGCTGCTGCGGCATGCACCAGCGCGATAGCACAGACTGGGCACGCCAACTCGACCGGTTCGTCCAATACGCGGATGCCGTCCGCATTGATTTCGGGAACGTCGATGCTCCTGCAATAGTCGCAGGCGAAACATTCCTGATCTGCTTTTAGGCGCATGGGAGCGCCGCAGTTGGGGCACGTCATCAACCGTCTATCGGTCGCCTACCCGAATCGCTTCACGGACCGGGCTTTTCGCCGAAGTGATGCCACTTGCCGTCTCCAGCGTAGGCATTCGCTGTGGTTGGCGGAGGCGCGTAAGTGCGTGGTCTATCCTGGCTGTACTGCGCTGGAGGATCATCGTAGCCATACGCATTCGATGAATACCCGGATCCGTATGCGTAAGGATCAGACGAGTACCCATACGTGTCCGGATAGGGATAGCCATACCCATAGGGATTGTAGTAATACCCTCCCCAATACCATGGTGAGTAGCCAAAGCCAAAGCCCAGACCGAACCCGTAGCGTCCGTACCCGTACCCACGACCGCCGTAGAATCCACGACCACCGTAGTAGCCTCGACCGCCGCTCGCAAAGCCTCGACCGCCGCCCGAAAAGCCTCGCCCGCTGAATCCGCCGCCGCCGCCGCTAAAACCTCGGCCGCCTCCACCACCGCTCACCGCGTGTCCGCCACCTCCGCC
Organism: Bryobacterales bacterium; assembly: GCA_003162425.1. Taxonomy (GTDB): domain Bacteria; phylum Acidobacteriota; class Terriglobia; order Bryobacterales; family Bryobacteraceae; genus Palsa-89. The sequence continues at coordinate 10,041 of PMOK01000120.1, forward strand.
TCCACCGTGTCCGCCGCCGCGTTGAGCAAAACCGGTGCCAGCCAGAAGGAAAGACAAAACCATGATATGCAAATAGCGCATAACGGAACTCCTTGTCCACAGCATAGCGCGAGTGTGACCTGCCCACCAGCCCCAGCCCCCAGTCCCCAGTCCCGGGGGCGGCGTTGCAGACGCCTCCCCCATCTGGCACACTCAAAGTTCATGCCAGCAAGTTTTATCCCCCGTCTTGCCTGCGCGTGCTCGATGTTTTTGGCCAGTTCCCCCTCCTCGCTTCCGCAATCCAAGGCGGTCAGCGTGACGCCTGCGTCGTTTCCTTCCCACGAAACCATTACCTACGACATCGAGTGGCGCTTGATTTACGCCGGCAACGCCAAGCTCAGCTTGGATCCGAAGATGTCGGCTGGCAAACAGGATTGGTCGTCCAAATTGCATCTGGAATCCGGCGGCCTGGTCTCCAAGCTCTATAAGCTCGAAGACAATTACACGGTTCAGATGGAAAACCAGTTCTGTGCCAGCAGCACTGATTTCAATTCGCTGGAAAAGAACCGTCACCACGAGACGACGGTGAATTATGACCCCGCGCGCCACAAGGCAACTTATCTGGAGCGGGATCTGCTGAAAAACTCCACCTTCAAAACCGCCGAAACCGAGATCCCGGCTTGCGTGAGCGACATTATCGGCGGTCTCTACAAGCTCAGAAGCCTGAAGCTGGACCCCGGCCAGTCCACGCAGTTGTCCATCAGCGACGGAAAGAAGACGGTTTCCGCGCGTGTGGAGGCGCAACAGCGCGAACAACTCAAAACCAAGGGCGGGACGTTCAACACCATTCGATACGAGGTTTTTGTGTTCAATGGCGTACTCTACGCCCGTAAGGCGGAGTTGTTCGTCTGGTTATCGGACGACGCCCGCCGGTTGCCTGTACAGATTCGGGCGAGGATGGGGTTTCCAATTGGTTCAATTACGTTCGAACTCGAAAAGGAAGAGCATTCCTGACCGAATAACCGGCCCGCAAGGTAACGGTCAGCCGGTGTGCCACGTCCTTCCGCCAGTGATGCGGAACTTTGCGAGCTTCGTTGTATTCGCCGCCGTGCTCAGCGCCCAGCAAGCCCCTCCTTCGAAACCCGGAAAAGTGGAAGGCGTGGTGCTCAACTCCGTTACAAATGATCCGGTAAAAAAAGCCACCGTCACTCTACAGGCGCAGGGACAGCCCACCAACCATTCTGCGACGACCGACGCCACCGGTCATTTCCATTTTGACAGCGTGGAGCCGGGTAAATATATGGCCATCGCAAACCGGGACGGGTTCATTCCGGCACAGGAGAGCCTACGCAATCCCTGGGCGAAACCAATTACCGTAGCCGAGGAGCAGGAAGTCAAGGATGTGTCGGTAAAGTTGATTCCGCTGGCAGTGGTCAGCGGGCACGTATTCGATGAGGATGGCGATCCCGTGGTGCGTGCTTCGGTGCAGGCGCTACGGTATGTACGGGGCCGCGCGAGGCAACTGAATCCCTCGGGATACGCGACCACCAACGATCTCGGCGAATATCAGTTGCTGGATCTCGAACCAGGCCGCTATTATTTTCTGGCAGCCGTTCAGCCGAGGCTGGCGCGCCTTCCTCCCCATACGAAGAGCGCCACGCCGGAGCAAGCCTATCCCGACACTTTTTATCCGAGCGCTCTTCAGGCCGAACAAGCCACGGCTTCGCAAGTGGCCGCCGGCGCTCAACTCAACGGTATCGACTTTCGGGTTCACAAAGCGCCTGCCTTTCACATTCGCGGTAAGGCAGTAAACGGCAGGACTGGCGAGCCGTTGCGCAATGCTCAGATCCTGATACAAACTCGCGGGAGCGTTTTTTTCGGGAACGTCCGTCCTCAGCAAGATGGAACGTTCGACGCCCGAGGCGTAGTGAGTGGGTCCTACACCCTGATCTGCCAAACGGAGGATCTGTATTCTCGCCAAGTCATCGACGTCGGCGACCATGACGTTGACGATGTCCAGCTCATGGTAAGCCCGCCGTTCGAAATCTCCGGCACCGTCCGGCTGGAGGGCGATCCGCCTCCTTCGGAACACAGGGGCCAAATGCGAGTGAACTTGGTCGAGATGATGGGTGGCGGCGCAGCCGCCGTGGTCAATGCCGACGGGACTTTTTCGCTGAAGGTCACGCACGGCCTGTATGATATCTACGCATCCTGCGATGCAGGCGCGTACGTGAAATCGATTCGCTTCGGCGACCAGGATGTCACCAGCGGGAAAATCGATCTAACGCAGCAATCCAGCGGCGCGCTCAATATCGTGTGCGGAACGGACGTAGGCCAGATCCAAGGATCAGTTCAAAACGAGAATGGAGAACCGGCCGCGCAAGCGATGATCTCGGTTGTCCCTGAAGGCGAACACCAAGGCCGTCAGGATTTGTTCTTTCAACTCATGAGCGGCGAGAATGGCAAGTTCGAGTACCGGGACCTCGCTCCTGGCGACTACAAGGTATTCGCGTGGGAAAGCATGGACCAGGAAATGATGCGGTCGGCGGAGTTTCAAAAAGCGTTTGAAAGCCGTGGGGCCGCGGTTAGCATTTCCCCAGGCGGAAATGCGTCCGTCCAGGTGAAGATGATTCCCGCCGTGGATATCGAAGCGGAAAAAAACAAGCTGCCATGATGAGGATCGCGCTCGTTTTGAGTATCGCCGCGCCTGTTCTTCTGGCTCAGGAGCCGCCGCCTCCGCGCCTGTCTGTAGCCGGCATTGTCATTTCCAGCGCGGGCGACCCGATTAGAAAAGCCACTGTGATCTTGAGGGCGAAGGATGAAGCCGGCATAAGCTACACCGCCGATAGCGACGCGAACGGCCGATTCGTGATCTATGATGTGCAGCCCGGCGCTTACGTGGTCTCCGCCGATCGGCAGGGTTTTATGTCCGATGTGGACGGCGCACCCGGAGCGCCTCCGCCCGGTCTCAAAGTGGAGGCCGGTCAATCCGTGACGGATGTCAAGATCAAGCTGGCTCCGCTCGGCGTGATCACTGGCCGGGTTCTGGATGATGACGGAGATCCGGTTCGTGGCGCGCGGGTGGAGGCCATGGCGTATACCTACCAGGGCGGCAAGAAGGAGTTGAGAAGCGTCGCGCAGGCCTCGGCTAACGACAAAGGAGAATTCCGCCTTTTTGGCCTGGACCCCGGAACGTTTTATCTCCGCGCTTCCGGGCACAATCGATCGAGAGGTATTCCGATGTTGGGATCGTTTGCGCCCACGTATTTTCCAAGCACAACGGATGCCGCCCACGCGGCGCCGATCGACGTTTCCTCCGGCGCTCAGTTACGAGGCTTTGATATGCGGCTCCGGCGGGAGCCGCACTATTCAGTACGCGGAAAGCTGCCCGAGGCAGGACACGAGGGTGCGGAACGGATGTTACAGATTGTGCCGCGCGGGGGTCTCGAAGGGCATTTCCCATCTTCAATGCGGCAGGACGATGAAACCTTCGAATTCATGGATCTGCTTCCGGGATCCTACGTAGTGATTGGAACGGTCAGCGAGGATGGCAAGACCAGTGTTGTCCGCCAGCCCGTGGAAGTTGTGAACGCGGATGTCGAGGGTGTCACGCTGAACTTCTTACCAGCAATTGAGGTCACTGGTTCTGTGCGGGTGGAAGGCACGCCGCACCATCCGCTGGACAATCTGCGTGTGTTCCTGCGGGGCGATGTCCCAATGATGATGGGCCAAAGCAGCGCCGAAGTGAAACCGGATGGGAGCTTTGTGATTCCGGATGTTGTGCCCGACGTTTACGAGATCACTGTTGGACCCACGCAGGGCGCCTACATGAAGTCGATCCGGTTCGGCGATGCGGAGGTGCAGGAGGGGCGCATCGATCTGACTCAGGGATCGGGCGCAGTGACGGTGCTACTTGGCACCGATGTTGGCGAACTGGAAGGATCCGTAAAGAAATCGAATGGCGACCCCGCCGTGCGCGTTCGCATAACTCTGATCGCCTATGGCGCGCACCTGGGCCGGGGCGACCTGTCTCGTTCCGGCTTCACCGATGAGCAGGGCAAGTTCCACCTGCGCAACGTGGCACCCGGCGAGTACAAGCTCTTCGCCTGGGAGGATGTCCCAATTGACGCGCCGCAAGATCCCGAATTCCGGAAGCCGTTTGAAAAGCAGTTCGTGGCTGTGAAGATGGAGCCGAACGGGCACCAGACGGCCGTGGAATTGACAGTTATTTCCGTCAAAGCCAGCCAGCGCCCGGCGCAGTAACGCCGGCGTCGCTTAGCTATGTTGCCGGACCGGATTCTTTCGGTTTTTCCTTGACGCTGCCCGCTTTGATGGGACTGATCAGGACATGCGCATTGCGGCCTTCCAGCCGCGGCTGACCCTCCACCAAACCGTGCGTGGCCAGGTCCTGCGCGAAACGCAGCAACAGCTTCTTGCCGATGTCCACGTGAGCGATCTCGCGCCCGCGGAACTGGACCACGGCCTTCACGCGATTGCCTTCACCAAGAAAGCGGATGGCGTGGTTCTTCTTGAACTCGTAGTCGTGGTCATCGGTGTTGGGCCGGAACTTAAGCTCCTTCACCTGAATGATGTGCTGTTTTTTTTTGGCTTCGTGCTGCTTCTTCTTGTTCTCGTACTGCCATTGGCCGTAATCCATCGCCTTGGCGACGGGCGGCTCCGCGGTGGGAGCAATCAAAATCAGGTCGAGCCCCAATTCCTGCGCTTTGCGAACGGCGGCCAGCGTAGGCATAATCTCGACAGATCCATCGGGAAACACCGCGCGCACTTCGCGAACGCGAATCGCTTCGTTTACGTTTTCCCGAACTTTGGGGCGACGGGGGGGATAGTTTCTCGGAGGGATCATTGAGAAGCTAGAGCGGAGATGTGAAAAGGCATAGTTACAGGAAACTCCCTAAAGGTTCCAAAAAACACTACATTCAGCGTAACAGAAAGCCGGGCCGGTGTGGGGCAGGCGCTTCCGCCTGCCAACTCAGCGCTCAACGCAAATCCGTGATCGCTGCCCCAGTGATCTTATAAGAATCGCGCTCCTGCACGAACACTACAGCCCGGAGACTCTCGCGCCTCCATTCGCGCGGCAGCCGCAGTGTGCTCGTGATGGCGCCCGCACTCGATCCTTTCGAATCGATCTTGCCGATAACACCAAAACTGCGGACCACCGGCGCGTGCCGCAGCAAGCGGCCGGAGTTTTCGCCATGTTGCACGTTGGAGGAAAGATCGCTCTCCGTTACCGCCAGGTACACGTTGGAATTGTGCGCCTTACCAGCCTGCGTGTTCGTAACTTGCACGGAAAGATCCACCAGGTCGGGATCGCTAGCCTTGAGAGTGGTTTTCAACTCTACGAGCATCGTCTGCGCTTGCGCCGCGCGGCTGATTTCCTGGGCAGCGCGATCGCTGTCGGTGCCGACAAACTGCGCCTGCCCGTTGACGATCATCTGCGGCGTATAAATGTTGTCGTTAAGAAACTTGCGGCCGTAGTCGTTCTGCCGGACGCGATATTGCGAGGAGGAAAACGGATCGGTCCAACCCAGCGAATTCCAATAATCGACGTGTTCTTCAAGCGCGATGACACGCGCGCCCGCAATCGGTTGGGTGCGTTCCATCCGGGACAAGAGCTGATCGGCGGGTGGGCAACTGGAGCAGCCTTCGCTGGTGAACAATTCCACGATCACCGGTTCGCGCCGATCGTCGGCAGCCTGCGCGCCTGCGAGGCCAAGCAAGGTAAATATCGCGAGGAGTCGCATAGGGTCCCTATTTCAAGTTATATAACAGGACCTTGTCCCCGCGCTTATAGCCTGCTACTCGAGATTGCCGGTGGAATCCACTAAATAACCAACCACATGGCCGTTGTTGTTGATGGCCGTGGCATTGCCTCCGTGGTCGCCGCCAATCAATTGACCGCTGGGTCCGTTGTAGAGGAACGGGTAATAGCAGCATGCCGAGCCCACTATCTGGCCCGCGTCGTTCATCCCGTTCAGCGTATTCCTGTTTCCGAAATAGGGCGTCAGGAAGGCGGTCATGGCGCCGAAGCCCGGGCCGCCAGCATCGGATTTTTGGAGGAGGCGGCGCGCGCGGATCCCGAATACGCCCCTGCCTACGCAGGTTTGGCCACCGCTTACTCTACGCTGGCTTTCCACCTGGAAGGCGACGTCGGCGAATTGGTGGCCAAGGCCAGGGCTGCCCGTGGGCGCGCTCCAGCTGGATCCGGCTTCGGTCGAAGCCCCTCGCATCGCTAGCCGTGTTGAGTTATTCGTTCGACCACGATTGGACCAGCGCGGAGCTCGATTTCAAGCGTGCGCTGGAGCTCAATCCGAGCGTTGCCCACGGGCACCTCGAGTATGCTACTGCGCTCGTAACGCGCGCCAGGTTCGATGCTGCTATCGCGCACATCCGTGCCGCGCGGGCCTTGGATCCCCTCTCTTTCGCGATCGGCAACGATCTCTCATTCGCCTTGGAATGCGCCGGCCGCTACGAGGAATCGATCGCTTCCGCGGCAGACGCTGCACAACGACCCCACGTTCGTGTACGCCCACATTCCACTGGGGGTCGATCTAAGCGATTCAGCCCAATGAATCCGAGCGTGCGAGACTCGGCATCACCGAAGATGGTTTACGAAACGTGAGCGCATAGAATTGCCCATCCCGCAGCATCTCTAGATGTGTTTCCAGCATCTCCGGCGGCACTAGATCGATCGGAGCTGTAACAGTTTCCTGGCGGTTCTTGAAGTATCCACTGGTAATGGGAATTCGTTCATAGGCGCCCTTCACATGCTCTTCGGTCTCATCGGCAATCAGTATGCGGCTCCCTGGTTTCGCAACGCGGATCATCTCCAGGATGGCTTTTGCTCGGTCGTTAAAGAAGTTAATGCCGCCCACGTGAAAGACAACGTCAAAACTGTCATTGGCGAAAGGGAGATCCTCGGCATTTCCGAGAAACAGATCGGCATGCATCCCCCACCGGCGCAGATTGTCTTGGCACCTCGCCAGCATTGCCGCCGAGAGATCGAGACCGAACAGTCTTACGCCATGCGGAAGGTATTTGAAGTTGAGACCGGTGCCCACCGATGTTTCGAGCACCGAATCACCAGGACTGATTTCGAGCAACCGTAGATAGCTCAAGAAGTATTGCTCTGGATTGATGCCGCGTAAGCCGCACACCACCCTCTGGGTGTCATCATAGAAGCCGCCGATGGTTTCATACAGGTGGTTGTATTTCTGGTTGGAACCAGTGAGCTTCTCCGCCTCCAAGAGGATGGGAATGCCGTTGCGAACCGGAAACCGTTCGCCCGACGGGCTGACCAAAACCTCATGGCCGTCATCAGTGACAACCTGGAGAGAATCCCCGCTGTACGGGCTTCGCAAGAGAGCCACTGTCTCTGTTTTGTTGGCCCACACCTCGCGCCGCGCGCCAGGCTGCGTGAGACTCCAAGCGCTCAAAACCAAGCCTCCCGCAAAACACATCCACGCCAAAGCTGGATTTGTAACGAGCGCAACCGGCGCAGCGGAATGGGTCTCGAGGTAGAAGCCATATCCAAAAACCAGGACACATACCCCGCCGAAAATACTTGTGCCTGTAGCAATCTTCTTCGCCCGGAATTCCTGGTTCCACATCCAGTTGATTACCGCCGCGAACCAATAGACGAGGAACGAAATTGCACCCGTCCGTGGACTTGCCGCGAAGTATGGCAGTCCGGCGAAAGCCGTTCCCCAAAGCGGCAAGGAAAGGGTTGCGAGAAAGCCTGGCTGGCGCTGGCTGGTTAGTCGATAGAGAACGTAGGGCAGAGCGCCGATAAGGGCAGACAGCATGGTCCGGCCGACGAATTCAAATCCAGTCAGTGGAGACCCGCGCCAATTCGAAACCAAATTCAAAACGAAACCGATGCCGGCGAGCCATAGAAATCCTCGCCATGCCTTCTGAGTGCCTATGAACCAAGTGGCTAAGATCGGCCCGGTCCACACCCCTATGGGGGCGTACACAAAACCGAGAACGAAGACGCCGGTGATCGCAAAGGCTGTGAGTTGTAACAATCGATTCGGAGATGTTTTCGCAGGCATGGCGCGATTGTCCGTGCCGTAATCGCGTGCACGCGAGTGACCAACTTCTCCGGAGATTCCCGGACTCTTCCGACTACGCGACCGCCGCTGCGCATCCGCGCGCCCCGGACTCCTCGGCGTATACATAGAAGCCGAACATCGGAGTCACTTCCCGCTTGCTCCACCGTTTCATCTTCCACTGCACTCGCACCAACTGGATGTCCAGACGAGATACTAAGTTGAGCAGGATGGAATAGACACCGCAGTAAGATTTCGGCGCATAAGTCGCTAAAGCCTTCGAGCCCCAATTCTCACCGTCGGGAGAGCCCCACACCGAAACTTCCAGACCCTCTTGTTCCAGGACCGTGATTACGCCCAGAGTAAGAACTAGTAACTTGCCGCGCTTGGAACCGAGATCGATCGCCAGCCCTTGGCCATCGTTTTGGGCGACGCATTCAGGTAAGAGAAAGTCGGGCAGCATACTAAACCTCCAGCTGGGATACGTGCCGGAAGTGCCCTTTTGCTACCTGGCGGCTTTACGTAGCGAATAACAACCGCTAAATTTGATGAAGGCGGTTTTTCCGCCTACCTTAGAGTCTCACATTTCTTGCAAAAATGACAGCGAATTACAGGTGCAACGTCATTATAATGCGAACGCATGGGATTTCGATGCTAAAGTTCGTACGCGGACAGCCCACTACCGTTTCCGTTTGATTTGAGTGCGATCAATCCCTTGGAGTGGGTCTTGTTCTCCACCAGCGAAAACTCGCGTTGCGGGAATCCAGGGGGGAACAACGGGATGCCTTCACCGATCAGAACCGGAACCATGCCGATGTAAAGTTCGTCCACCAGGTCCGCCTTGAGGAAGTCGCGAGCCAGCTCTCCGCCGCCCATTAGCCAGATGCTCTTGCCCTTGCTCTTGCGAAGCTGGCGGACCAGAGCGGTGGGAGATTGATGAGTGAAGATGACCCCATCCCGTTTCCCGGCCGGCAACGACCGCGAGAACACGTAAGTAGCCATGGATGATCCGCTAAAATCTCCGCCACGCATTTTTAGAGCAGCGTCGAGCGTCTTGCGCCCCATAATCGCCGTATCAACGGTGGCGAAGAACGGCGCCATCGAGTAATCCTTGGGCATAAAGAGAAAATCCAAAGTGCCATCCGGACGGGCGATATAACCGTCCAGGCTGATGCCTACGCCAAGCACGATTTTGCGCATGCAGCGATTCTACTTGATTACGAAGTGTGGGGCAGGTTGGCAACTGTTGGCAACCTGCGCGCGGTTGTTAACCGCGCAATTCTGCGCTGATTCCATCCAGCCCCACGGCTTGTCCCGGACTTACCGCGACAGTCCCACCCGGCGGACCAGATCCGCGAAACGCGGGTCGGAGCGCAGTAGATCGAAGGCGGGTTCGATTCCGATCTCCGTCATCGCGAGCTCGCGTTCCAGGTGAGCTTTCTCCAGGCAGGAGAGAGCCTTCTCCTTTTCGCCCAGCCGGGCGTAGAGGATGGCAATGCCATAGTCGCTGACGTAGGCTTCCGGCGGATTCTCCTTGTCTTTGGACATTTCGAGCAGCTTCTCCCAGTAGCCGCGCGAGCCGTGAGCGGCCAACGACTGCCGGAGCTCATCCCCTTTTCGAACCGCGGCCTTCGAATCTTCGCCGGCAAGCACTCGCGCCTTGGTCTCCTCATCGATCGCATCCTCAAACTTTTCGATGCATGCGTACAAGTGAGACAGCCGTTCGTGGTTGATGGAGAAGTTCGGATCCATTTCGGCGGCTTTCTGAAATTCGGCGCGCGCCTCGTTGTAACGGCGCGCCCAATAGTAGGTGCGGCCTGCAAAAGAACGGATGGGAAGCGAGAGCGGATCCAGCTCGATGGCCTTGTTCATCTCAGCGATGGCCTGATCGTGCTGCCCCATGGGCGACAGGTAGCTGTTGGAATAGAAAAGGTGGCCGTTGGCATAACTGGGATTGAGTTCGATCGCTCGGCGGAACTCGCGCTCCGCGCCTTGCCAATCGTACTCGTAGTGGGCCTTGACGAAAGCGAGAGTGGTGTGGGCATCGGCGAGCGAGTCGTCCAGCGCGATAGCGCGCATCGCCTCATCCCGCGCCTTCGGCATGCTCTCGGCCGGCTTCAAGACGTCGAAGACCGGGGCCAGACTGTAAACGCGTGCCAGACCCGCGTGTCCGAAGGCATCGTTCGCGTCGAAAGCGATGGTCTGCTTGAAATCGCCGATAGCTAACTCTGAGCCCTTCCGCGTCCGCAGATTCCAGGCTTGCAGGCCCTGCAGGTAGGCTTCATGGGCCTCTATATTGACGCGCCTCGTGCCGGTAAGCCGCGCTTCGACTTGTTCCGAGAGCGTTAGCTGGGTCTTAGCGGCAATTGCTCGGGCCACATCGCTCTCTAATTGCAAAATGTCAGTCACATCGCGGTCGAAATTGCCGGCCCAGATGTGTGTCTGGTCACGGGCCTGAATGAGCTGGGCTGTGACGCGAAGCCGCTCGCCCGAGCGACGGATGCTTCCTTCGAGTAGATAGTTAACGCCCAGCTCCCGCGCGATCTGCGCGGTGTTTTCCCGAGTGTTTTTATACTGCATTGCAGAGGTCCGGGCAATGACACCCAGATGCAGCGGGTCGAGGCTGCCGAGCTGCGTAATGATCTCTTCAGTCATGCCGTCGGCCAGGTAATCTCGCGAAGGATCATTGCTCAAGTTCAGAAAAGGCAGCACTGCGAGCATAATTTTGCCAGGAGTCGGTATGGTGCGCCGCTGAAAAAACGGCCGGGCTACCATGGTGGCGACTATCACCAGGACTGCGGCGAGCGCAAGCCATAGCTCCCAACGCCGTGGTTTCCCAACTGCGGCGGAACTTGCCTCGGGTGGCGGCCTCGGCGGTGTTACAAACGGCCGCGCACCCCCGACAAATCGGAAACCCCGGCGAGCGACAGTCTGAATGTAATCCGGATCACCAAGGGCCTTCCGGAGCGACGAAATATTCTGGCTGAGATTGTTTTCCTCGACGAACGTATCGGGCCAGACCGCCTCCATCAGCACTGATTTCTCCACCACCTTCCCTTGGTTCTTCACCAGGACGGCGAGGGTATCGAGCGCCTTGGGCGGTAGCGGCAGAATCTCGCCGTCCTTGAACAACGTCCGGTCCGCCATATCCAAACGGAACGGGCCGAATTCATAAACATCAGATTCGGCTGGGTTCATGTGTTTCCTCAGAAGTTCTTCAGAGTTTGCTAACGACGCGCCAGCCGTCCGCCACGCATAGTCATAGGATATCAGCGCCCGGCCGCTGACAAACCTTAAAGGAGAGTTTAATTTTCAAATGCTCGAAACACACAGAAGGATTTTCGGAACAGTTTTGCCCTTGTTAGCAATGGCCCTCTGCCCCGCCGCACGCGCTCAAGTGGCGGTGTGCTCCAATTCTACCCTCAGAGGCGACTTCGCGGTTGTCATCTCAGGGCAAACAGGTGTCGGTACTGCAACTCCGGCGCAGCGTTCTGGGGTATCAATGACCCGGTTTGATGGACAAGGCAACGTAACCGACACGGACCACATAGTTTCCGACGGTGTCCAGCCTCCCACCGACTGGCGAACGGGAGGCACGGGCACCTACACTGTCAACCCTGACTGCACCGGTAAGTTCGAAGTGAATTTCACGGGTGCCCCGCCACTTATCCTGTTCTTCGTTGTGGGTAAGGCCGGCAATGAATTCCGTGGAGTGGTAGCTGCTCCAGGCGCCAACGTAACCGCTGACGGCATTAAGCTCGAAGCCCTTTTTTAAGCATGTGGGCGGCCACACTTCTCGGCCAAAGCAAGGTGTCGCCGCTCACGGAACCTATTTGATTACCGGGATCGGATATCGGTACTTCCCGCGAAAAACGTCGCCAAAAACGCCCAGCATCCCTTCGTGAACCAGTCCGTTATCCGCCAGCAAATGCGGATTGCGCAGCGCCACCGGCCCACCCCGCATGTCCGAGCACTTTCCGCCGGCTTCCCCGATCAACAGGATTCCCGCCGCCATATCCCACGGGTTCAGGCCGAATTCCCAGAAACCATCCAGCCGTCCGCTGGCCACATAGGCGAGATCCAGCGCGGCCGATCCGGCCCGGCGCACGCCGTGTGTAACCATCGCGAGTTGATAGTAAAAGTGTACGTTGACGTTTTCGTGCCGCTTCAAGCTCGGAAAGCCCGTCGCCACCAGCGTATCTTCAACCCGCGCCACTTTCGATACGTGAATGCGGCGATTGTTCAGATACGCGCCTGATCCGCGTTCGCTCGAGAACATCTCGTTCCGCGTGGGATCGAAGATCACTCCCGCTATCAGCTCACCAGCCTGTTCCAGCGCTAGCGTCACGTTGAACATCGGGAATCCATGGGCGAAATTCGTGGTGCCGTCCAAGGGGTCAACATACCAGCAAAATTCGGAAGAACCGGTGTGCGCGCCGCCTTCCTCGGCGACAATCGAGTGCGTTGGGAAATGCGATCGCAGGCGCTCGATCACCAGGCGTTCCGAGGCGCGATCAGCCTCCGTCACCAGGTCGTGCTCGCCTTTCAATTCAAAACCGATGCGGCGCTCGAAGTAAGTAGCGAGCAGCGCCCCCGCCTCGCGGGCAATCTCAGCGCTGATGTCGACATAAGAAGGCATAGGTAGCGCACGCACCCCTGCGTGCCGCGTTCACACTCGTGTGAACGCCTTGATGTGAATTACTCTTCGTACAAATACTTGATATCGTGCTTGAACAGAAACAGGTTCGGTGCGTTATGCCGGGTCAGCCGGATGAAGTTGGCGTCGTAGAACTCGATGAGGCCTTCCACCTCTTCATTGCTGCTCAAACGGATGCGAACGGGGATCTCGTTGTCGATCAAATAACGCAGGTACTTCACTTCTTCGAAGGTCTGCTCCGGGGCCTTGGTTTTCGCTTTGCTCATGGCTTCGCTGGTCTTACCGGCCCAATCCTTTGGTGGACTCATTGGATTCCCCATAATAGCCGCTGCGGGTGATCACTCGCAAATTCCGGTCGCGCACATTCACTTTCAAAGTGTGAAAACGGTCCGTGGAAGGCGGCACATCCCGGGGATAGTAACCGATGAGATATTGCGTCCTCAATTCGAGCAAAATTTCCGCGAAGGCGCGATCCAACTCGGCCGCCGCACTGGGCTTGAACACCCGCCCACCGGTGCCCTGCGAGAGCGTGGTGAGCGCGTTTTCGCCGCCGATATTGCGCCCGGCATCGTTAGTGATGGGCATCACCAGCACCGGATACATCACGACATCGGCCATTTGCGCGGCCTGCAGAGCTTGGTGGTAAGTCTTCACGCTGGTGGTGTCGCCGCCATCCGTCACTATCACCATCACGTGCCGGCCATCGCGCAGTTCCAGCTGACCGGAGGACAGAAAGATGGCATCGTACATGGAAGTGCCCCCCTCGGAATGCATCTGCTTCAGACGCGTATCCAACCTCGCGAAGTGTCGGGTATAGCTGCTCAGCAGGGTCACCACCCAGTTGAAGCTGTAGAGCGCGGCCGTGTCCTGAGGATTTCCCTGAAAAAACAGCGCTTTGAAAAACTTGCTGACCGACTCCAGCTCGTAATGCTGTTCAATGCCCGTGGACGCGCTGCTATCCACCAATACAGCAACCGACAGCGGCTCCTCGGTCTGCCGGCCGAAAATCGCGATCTCCTGCGGAACGCCGTTATCGTACACGGTGAAGTCACCTTTGTTGAGCGAGCCGATCAGTTGACCATTCGCATCCTTCACAGTCGCGAGCAGCCGCACCAGCCGAACATTCACCTTGAATGTAGTGGTGGGGTCCTGCGCCAATCCAGGCGCGCTGAGACACACTGCGAAAACCAGGAAACACGCGACGCGGCGGATCACTTCTTGAGGACGGACTCGTCCCATTCCCCTTCCACCCAAATCTCTCCGTCCGTAAAATGCTCCTTCTTCCAAATCGGAACCGTGCGCTTCAGCCGGTTGATTCCCTCCAGCGCCGCTTCGAAAGCCGGCTTGCGGTGCGGCGCCGTGACGATCACCGCCACGCTGGTTTCTCCCACCTGCATTCGTCCCAGCCGGTGGACCATCGCGATCCGGCTGATGGCGTGCGCCGCCGCCAGCTCGCGCCCAATTTCGGCCATGGTCTTTATCGCCATCGGCTCGTAGCACTCGTAATCCAGAAACTCCGTAGGACGGCCCTTGGTGTTGTTTCGCACCACGCCCTCGAAATTCACGAGCGCTCCGTCCACGCCATGCAGCAATTGTTTTGCGATACCCGCGGTGTCGATGGGCTCGCGCGTGAGAGCAAAGAAATGGCCCGGCCCGGCATCGAAAATCTGCTGCGTATAGCGGCCCGATCCGCCGCTCACCGGGGGCAGAAATGCGATCTCGTCACCCTCGCACACGATTTCCGAACGATCGCAAAACTGATGGTTCGAGGCCAGCACGATGCTGGACCGAAGCTCCTTGAAACGCGGAAAACGGCCCGCGTAGCGCTCGAAAATCGAATCGACGCGCGCTCCCGGATCAACCTCAATGGCCTCCTCGGCGCAGCCGGTAATATCCCTCAACATGCCGAAAAACAAGACTCTGACGCGCACTTGATGTCATAGTAACAGACGGTTAGCACGTGAACCGGTTTCAGCCATGTAGGATAAGCCTCCGGCTTGTCAAGGTTTTCACTTTGCGTCGGCTGCTCCTTCCCCAACATGGCATCCTGACGCCCCCTATCTCCTCAAAGGTCAGGCTCTCCTTGCGCGCCGCTATGGCCCAGCGGAATGGGCAATAGGGAATTGGTTTCTTGTGCGCCCGGGCCTAGCAACCGACGTTTAACAGAGAGGCCTTACCCGTAATCCGACTCACACGCGTGTTTTGTCGGACATCCTCCAAGAATTGGTTCGCGAGCTCCACGAACTTCTCAGCGATCGCGCAATAATCCGCATCCTTCGGTAGATTTATAGACGTCGCCAAGCCCTCCTGGAAGCAGTCGCTTTCGGGAAGCGGCATGTATCCAACAATCGGTGGCTTTAGTTGATCCACGTCGGGAGTCCCAGGTGCCTTAGCGGCACCTCGTCTGGCTCTTGCCAGGGGTTGTGCTTGAGCGAGTTCGACAAAAGTTGAAGGGTCTTCATGGATCTTTCCCACTCTGGGAACGATCTTAGCTTGAGCAGGGCAATCAGATTCTTCCAACCGTCCTTAGCCATTAGCCGCTTCCGTTGGTCCATCACGTTTTGCTGATATTATTTGCGGGGAACAGTGCTCCCGCCGTTGGCACGAGCGGCGAGGGTTATCAATTCCCTCTCGACCCTGGCACATTTCATTGATAAACGGGAGATCAGTAAACAGCCATTGCTCCCACGCAGCATTCGGATCGGCCTGCCTCAGTCGACCCGACCGAAGCTTTTTCTCAGTCCTAATGACCCTGATCATCTGGCTCGCGATGTCTCGCTGCATAACACGAGTATTGCAAACAAGAATCGACATTTCTTGGGCCGAACAGGCCTACCGAGCACGCCGCCAAACGCCAGTTTCAGGAAATCCGAGTTCCGGCGGAGTTATGATGGACTCATGCCGTGGCCCGAACGCATCATCGTTGATACCGAGATCCTGGCTGGAAAGCCTGTGATCCGCGGTACGCGCATTGCCGTCGAGCTCATCTTGGAGTTGCTAGCGGCAGGCCAGCCCGAGCACGAGATTCTGGCGAATTATCCGGGCCTGACGAGGGAGGACGTCCTCGCCTGCCTGTCATACGCGAGCTACCTGGCGCACGAGTACAGAGCCTATCCGATCTCTGCCTGATGAGATTTCTGGCGGATGAGAACTTCCCTCGCCTAACCGTTGAGTCACTCCGAAAACAAGGTCACGACGTACTTTGGGTCCGCACCGACTGTCCCGGTTTGGCGGATCGAGTATGATCGAGGTTTTTTGGCAGCTCGCGCTGCAACGACCAGATGGTCTCCAACGTTCCGGAGTCATTCTGCTTCGCGTGCATCCCGCGGTTCCTGAAAACCTGGATCCGCTCGTCGTAGCAATGCTCCGTGCCGAGCGCGAGTGGATCGGGCATGTCAGCATCGTCACTAGGGACGGTATTGAGATGATTCCGACTGGGGGCAGGCGTGCGTGAAATAGTCGTGGGTTTGACCCTCCCCGGCCTGCTCGACCGGCTCGAAGCCGCCAAGCGGCAATTTGAGCCCGGCGGCCAAGCCCAGACGGCGAAGCTGCTAGCTACCGTCGGCCGCCGAAGGTTTTCCGACGCGCCATCGCTAATCCGATTCCACGAATCACTGCTTTTTTTTCGCGCCTATCCCGCGGATGAAGAAATTCGGCGAATTGCCGCCAATCTGCTCACGTCGTTCCAGGATCGGATCGCGAGCTTACGCCGCGCGGGCCGCGACCTGGACCCATTCGAAGAACCGGACGTTTCCGGTATCTCAGGAACCGCGTTCTCAGCCATCTTCACCTACGACATCGCGCGCTGGTTGGCGGCCCATCATCCCACTCGCGTCGATATTGATTGGGACTCGACCGACCCCACGCTGCTCGGCCCCTTGCTCCGCCGCCTGCATCCGTTCTTTGCCGAGGATCTGCTGGTTGAGGCCAACATCCCCTATTTGGACTGGTTTCGTGCAGCCAAGAAAGGCCGCGGCACCGATCTCCAATGGCTGATCTCCCGCATCGAGCATTTTTCTCTCAAGCCCGAGGAGCGCTCCGAGTTGTACGCCGGAGCCAAGATCGCCATTCGATGGGAACTGGGCCACGGGCCAAAGACGCGTTCGAACCTTCGCTTTCCCGGCGTTCGCAAGTTCTTCTATCACGATGGGCCATTGCTGCGGCGCGCCGAGGTCTCGCTCGCGGCCGAGCTCGAATCGCCCAAGCTTCCTATAAAGAAACTCAGCCGCGCGCGTGGCGAACAACTTCTCGACCTGGCGCGCGAAACCTCCGCGATGCGCTATCGCGAATTGCACGGCTTCACCTATGGCGATCCAGCCCAAGTGATCCACACCGAGCTGGGACGCGGGGTCGAAGTGTTCGTTACGGGCGTTCCGCGAGAGCATCGGCTGCCCTTGCGTGCTTATCATGCCGGCATGTTCTTCAAGAATGCGGTGCCTATCGGCTACATCGAATGCCTGACCCTGTTCGATCGCATGGAGGTTGGCTTCAACCTCTATTACACGTTCCGGGAAGGTGAGACGGCCTGGCTCTACGCGCGCCTGCTCCGCCTCTTCCGCCAACTCCTCGCCGTAAATTATTTCGCGGTGGACCCATATCAAATCGGACTTCATAACGACGAAGCCATCGATTCCGGCGCATTCTGGTTTTACCGCAAGCTCGGATTTCGCCCGACCGATCCTAAAGTGGCTCACCTTCTGGAATCAGAAGAAAAAAAGCTGAAAGCGGACCCGACTCACCGAACGCGGCCTGGCGCCCTACGCCGTCTCGCTGCAGGTTGGATGATCTACGAAACGCCGGGCGCCAAGCCACGCAAGTGGGACAATTTCGAAGTGCGCCGCATGGCCATGCGCCTTCCTGAAGGCGTACGGCAAAAAACGGACCAGTCAGAAAAGTGGCTGTTGGCTAGAATCTCTGCGGGGGTGAACCCCTGAAGTGATGTCGGCAAAATGGTTAGCAATCGCCTGTCTTAGAGCCTGAAACCAGAGAAAATCTGTCGACGATTCTCGACCACGAACCGGCGGCTAGCAACCAGCTACTTTTTTACGCAGCGAACCGTTTGCCTACCGTCCGTCGTGCTCGGAGCAATCGAATGCGGACCGCGGTTTCAGTCCAGCCGTGGGCTTTGGCGATTTCCTGAACCTTGTAGCCTTCCAGGTAGTGGCGCTGCAGAACCAGGCGGTCGTTCTTTTTGCAAGTCTTGAGAATCCGGCGGACATCGATGGCGGCCAGGTTGACCCTGGGTGGCGTGGACAACTCGGGGAGAGCTTGGAGGAATGGCTGCCGGCGCATGGAACTGCGGTGGATGTTGAGCGCGATGCTGTTCATCCAGGTGAGCACCATGCTGGAGTCACGCAACTGGCCAAGTCGCTCCCAGCCGCGAACCCAAGCGGCCTGCGCCGTCTCCTGCGCCCCATCGTAAGTCAATCCGCGTGACACTAGAAAACGGACGGTCAGGTGGTAGCCCCTTTTGTATGCGCTTCCGTATTCTTCGCTTGTCATGGTTTCCGGATAGGCAGTTTTAGCACCACGCACCGAAAACGATCGCTGGGGTAGTCCGGTTAACCGCTAAGTGTTGCGTTACGTTCGGTTAACGAACATTCATGAATGGAAAACTGGAACCTGAGCCCGCATTCCCTCCTAGGGTGTTGATTCGGCAAGATTTTCTGGTCGGTGCAAAAATTTCCGATTGGCTCGCACGATTACGTTTGAAACAACGTCACGAGTGCGGGTGTTCCCTCGGATTGTGTTGATCGTGGCGCTAGCGATCCTGGTGCTGGCGATTCCTGGTGGGAAGCAGGATCGTCATGCAACTGAAATGGCGGCTGTCCGTGACATCGTGACTACCATGAGTATGCAGACGCAGTATATGTCGCAGTTCGGCAAATACGCCGCCTCGCTGGCCGAACTCGGTCCGGCGAGGAATGGTGTTCGTCCCGGGCCTTGGGCTGCCGACTTGATTCCCGCAAGTTTGGCGTCGGGTCAGAAGGATGGGTACTTGTTCAGGATTGCGCGGACCCCGGGCGGATACTCAATCAATGCCGAGCCTATAGTATTTGGCAAAACTGGTCACCGCACGTTCTACACGGATGAGAGCATGATCATCCGCCCAGAACCAGGGACCGGAGCCGTCTTCGGAGAATAGCCCGGAATTCAAATAGGCGGCCGGTTGCACGCGGAAGCGCGGCGAAGCGTCGTAATGGATATGCGATACAGGCAGCGTGGTTTTTCGTTGGTCGAGATTTTAGTCGTGACTGCGATCGTCGGAGCGATTGTCGCCCTAGCCGTGCCCGCGCTCAGGAACGGCCATGTCAAAGTCAGCGGCGGTGAGACAATGGCGGTGCGCGAAATGCAACTGATCGTCCGGGCTCAAACGCAGTATCGGGCGCGCTTCGGCAAATACGCCGCGTCGCTGGACGAATTGGGTCCGCGCGCTGCTGCCCTGATTCCTGCGAGCCTGGTATCGCCCGAGAAGGAGGGTTACCTGTTCGCTATGGTGCGGACGCGGACCGGCTACGCGCTTCTCGCTAGTCCGAGAATCTATGTATTCGACGGCCGGCGAACGTTCTATGCGAACCAGGACGGTGTGATCCACGAAAGCCGCGGAGAGCGGCCGGCCTCCTCAGACAGCCCGGTATTCCGGTAGCGGCTTTGCTACTGCGACTAGTCAAAAAGTTGCACACATACGCCGGATTGCTGACTTTCCTCAATCTGGCGGTGTACGGCGTGGTGGGACTATCCATCCCGTTGTTGCGGCAGTCGCAAACCGCGCCACCGGTGATCACTTATCGGAACTTTGCCGTTCCGCCGAACCTGACTGACCGCCAAGTGGCCGAGCAGATCTGCTCGTTGCTGCACCTTTCGCTGGCCACGCCGGTGAACCAGGCGGCGATCCAGCACGACGCCGCCAACAACTTGTTCCTCGATTTCTGGCATGCCAACGGCCGCGACCAGGTTACGGTCCTCGAAAAGGAGGGACGGCTTCGCATCGAGACCACGCGCAATAACATTGGCCTGTACCTGTATACACTCCACGAAACTACCGCTGCGTTTCACTCCGGCGACTGGCGCATGCAGTTATGGGCGGATTACAACGAGTTCGCCATGTGGTGCCTGCTTGCGATGATCGCCTCAGGCTTCGCAATGTTCCTCGCCTCGCGCGCCCGAAGCAGGCTGGCGCAGATTTCACTCGCCACCGGCTGCTGCCTTTTCGCCGGGCTATATTTCTGGACCCGATGAGTATGTATCAAAAACTGCGAGGCCTGCACCTGGCAACCGCGCTCTTCTCCTTGGTGTTTTTGCTGGCTTATGGCATCAGCGCCGTGGAATTGGCTCACCGCAAATGGTTCACTCATCCCGAACAATCGACGGTGCAGACTCGCAAACTGGCGCCCGGCATCACGGATGCCAGAGTGTTGGCCAGCGAATGGCGCGGCGAATTGGAGTCCATCGAAAACTCTCCGGGTGTCCTCAAATTTCGCGTGACCACGTCCCTGGGCACGAAGCATGAGGTCGCCTATTCCATCGCGACGGGCGAAACGACGGTGAAGACCACCACCATCAGCTTCCTGACCACACTCGCGTGGATTCATGTCTCGCACGGAATTTGGGCGTTCGCAGCGGCGCTGGTGTCTTTAGCATTGTTGACGCTTGGCGCCACCGGCATTTATTTGTGGTTCCACAATCACAATGAGCGATGGATCGGGGGCGCGCTGATGGCGGCAGAAGTTGTGATCACGGCGGCACTCATCATTTCGATGCGCGGGGGCTAGTGCGTTTCGGAAAAACTAAGTGGCATTGCACTTTCATGGTATACATTCATCGAACATGCCAACCGGCCCTATCGTGATCGCCGGCGCCGGAATCATCGGCACGTCCATCGGCTACCATCTTGCCAGGCGGGGCGCGAAGGTTACAATCCTTGACGCAGTGCAACCCGGTTCCGGCGCCACCGGGAAATCTCTCGGCTGGATCAACGCCACCTTTTCAAAGCGGCCTCGCGCGTACTTCGACCTGAATTACGCCGGCATCGCGGCCTGGCGTCGTCTCCACCTGGAACTCGCAGGTGAATTGAATGTCCAGTGGGGCGGGAGTGTGGCATGGTTTCCACCCGGGCCTGAGGCAGAAGAACTACGCGTCAACGTCCGCAACCACCAGCAATGGGGCTATGCGGCCCACATGATTTCCGAAAGTGAACTTCATGGATTATTGCCGCTGGTATCGCCGGGCGAAATCGCGGCCGCCTGCCACTCGGAACATGAGGGCGCCGTGGATCCGCTGGAGGTCCTGACTATCCTGCTGGAAAAAGCAAAGGGATTCGGCGCGGAGATCCGATTCCCCTGCCACGTCACCGGCATTGGCCTGACGAGAGATCGGATTCAAAGCATTCAGACCACGGATGGCTCGCTCGAAGCCAGCGTATTCGTGCTCGCGTGCGGCGTCGGCTCGCCCGCTCTTGCGCGAATGGCAGGCATCGAAGTGCCGTTGAAGGATTCGCCAGGAGTGCTGTTGCACACCGCACCCGCAGCCCGGCTGATCCATCGCGTGGTGCTCGCGCCCGGCACTCACTTCAAGCAAGCGCTGGATGGGCGAATCGTCGCAGGTGGCCAGATCGTGGCCGGCGTAGGTACTGCAATCACAGAGGCCAGCATGGAGCAAGCCGACGAGATCGGCCGCCTGATCGGGCTATTCTTGCCAAACGTGAAAGATGTGCCGGTGGAACGTGTCACGTTGGGCTACCGCGTGATGCCGCGAGATGAGTACCCGATTCTAGGTTTCGCTCCAGCTTGTCCCAACCTTTATGTGGCCGCGACGCACAGTGGCGTGACGCTAGCGCCGTTGATCGGCGAGCTCGCGTCAATCGAGATCCTGGACGGCGTCCCAGTGGAAATGCTCGAGCCCTACCGCCCGTCGCGCTTCGCATGAATTTTCTTATTCGCCTCTATTCGCGTTCATTCGCGGCCAGATTAAGTTTGGGCGCGCCCGCCCTGTAGAATGGAAAGTCAGGATGCTGGCTACAGCCGAAACTTTGCGGCATGATTGAAATCTTGCGGCACCTGCGCCCAGGGGCGCGCGTATTGGATCTCGGCGCCCTGACCGGCAGTTTCCCCACGGATTACTGCCCGGGTGCGGTTGTGGTGAGAGTGGACCTCGAGCTACCGGCCCCCGGAACTTGCGAAGGTTTCGTTCAAGCGGATGCGGGATGCCTTCCTTTTCCTGATCGTTGCTTTGACGCTGTCATCGCGAATCACAGCCTGGAGCATATTCGGGGGCTTTCCGCCGCCTTGGGCGAGATGGGCCGTGTCGTCCGTCCTGACGGAAGCCTGTTTGTTGCGGTGCCCGACGCATCCACGTTCTCGGACCGCCTCTTTCGTTGGGTCTACCAGGACGACAGTGGACACATCAATGCGTTTTGCTCGGCCGATGCACTTGCGGCCGATATCACGCGCGCCACCGGCCTCAAGCTCAATACTGCTCGCGCGCTCTATTCCTCTTTCGAATACCTGAATCGCTATTACTTTCCGGCTGGTACGTCCTGGCGGCTCCGCGCCGCCGGCAACGGCAATCGCCGTTCGATCATTGCTCTGAGCTATGCCACTCGCCGGTTCGATCGCGTCTTCCATACGCGCACCAGCGCTTACGGTTGGGCCTTCTACTTTGGAAACATTCGCGAACAAATCGAACAGGGGTCCTGGAGCAATGTGTGCGTCGGATGCGGAGCCGGGCACCCGGCCTCGGGACTCCTCGCGAGCAACCTGGTGCGCCGCCGATGGCTTTTCTTCAAAGCCTATTCATGTCCCTCCTGCGGCTCGTTGAACCTGTTTACGCGCGACAAATAAAGTTCTTTGACCCCGAGATTATTTCGAGACCGGCAGCCGTGTGGCGTTCGAGGACACACCGTTCTGGCTTACGATCAGTGTCTGGTCACCTGTTCCGGCATTGATTGGAACTTGGAAATTGACCTGATACAGGCCCACTAATCCTGGAACGAGACCGGCAAACTGCACGGATGCGGCTTGTCCATCCAACGTGACAGTGGGTGCGGCCGTGACTTCAGCATACGGCGGACTGCCGGGCGCTGGGCTACCCGATTTCACCGCCGGATTTGTTGCTCCCATGCCCGAAAGGTAAATCACCACAACCTCGCCTTGTTTGGCCGGGCTACTCTCGGTAATATAAGCCGAACCTACGCCGTGTTGCGCGATCACCAGGCCGTCGGGGTTGGCGTCAACACCCAATTGAATGGGGGAAATATCAGTCATGACTGGTACCGACAAAGCTCCATTCAAGATAGCGATCACCGGGTATTGCTGGTTCGGCGTCAATTCGGCGTCGAACTGGACATTCACCTGGCCGCTGCTGACGTAGTAGAGCGGAGCCTGATAAGGGCCCACGATCAGACTGCTGCCCTGGAAGCTGGTGGGTAGCGGGAGCCCGCTGGTGTTACCCTTCGCGGTTGCAAGGCCGCTGCCGTAAACCTCCACGATCATTCCTGGCGCCAGCGCTCCGGCTGGGACACGATTGAACGTGTTCACCGTTCCGTTCTCGGATATGACTGGCGGCGCGTTTTGGTTTTGATTGATGGTTCCAATCAACTGAACCATGGCCGGCTTGAGTGTGGTGGATTGGGCTTGGACGGTCACGGCCATTTGTGCGGACACCGTGCCCGGCTGCCAAGTGGCGGAGTAAGCGCCTGGCTGGGTTCCACCGAGCATAAGCGGCGCGTCGCCGTTAGAGAAACTCGCGCTTACGGAGGCGTTGGGTACGTTGTTGCCGCAGTCATCGTTCAGTTGAACGGTCAAAGCGGCTGGCCATCCCGCGGGAACCGCGAAATTATTCACCAGCCCAATCTCGGTCAGCGCCAATGCGGAAGGCGTGCAGCTACCTGCGGCCCCAACCGCCCTGCCAGTGACCGCTTTCTCCGCTGCGATCGAGCCCGCTGGTTCAACAATAAACGTGATGTTTACGGACCGCAGCGCGCCGGACATTGAAATATCCGCCTCGCCGCTATAAATCCCAGCGATTAGTTGCGTCGCATCCACCGTCAACGTTACCTCGCCGGGAGTCTGTCCGGTCGAGGTGCCAGTCGACGGATTTACAGTCAGCCAATTCGTGCCGTCGGCCGTCGAAACAGATACCTGGAACGCAACCGGGGAAGCGCTGCTGGTATTGATATTCACTATTTGTCCGGTGGCAACAGCTTGACCCGAGGGTCCTATGAAGACCACCCCGGCCGGCGAAGGATCCGGCAGCGCAGGCGTTCCTGGATTGGCAAGATCCAAAACCAAAACCACATATAACGGCGAATTCAGCGCTGAGCTCGATATTTCGAGTAGCCCATAATAGCCGCCCGCCGGCATTTGGAGCGCACTCGCTGTGGGAGTGAGCACCAACGTGCCAGGATTGGATGGCGTGGCGCTGCCACTCGAAGCGCTGGCCGAGAAGTATTGCG
The DNA here is from genome assembly GCA_003162425.1 of Bryobacterales bacterium. Taxonomy (GTDB): domain Bacteria; phylum Acidobacteriota; class Terriglobia; order Bryobacterales; family Bryobacteraceae; genus Palsa-89. The sequence goes on from PMOK01000120.1 coordinate 34,198, forward strand.
AGCCGCTCACGAACTGGGCTGTCCACGTCAGGCTGGACCCGGCGTCGCCCGAATCCAGTATCTGCACGGTCTGCGGATTGGAGAATCCACCACCGGAGCGGGCCTGGAACCGTTCGCCCGTCACGCTCAATTCGAGGATTGCGCCGGCGCCGGATACGAATAGCGCCACGGGAACCGACACAGGGGCCGCGTTTGAGGAGAACAGGATCACGTCGTGATAGCTGCCTACCTGTAAGCCCTTCGTATTGACTTGAACCTGCAGGAAGACAGTCGAATTAGGGACCGTCGCTCCCGACGCGGGCTTCACGCCGGTAATCCAGGAACTGTTGTTCTGAACGAACGTGGTGAAGCTGATCGGGCCCCCGCCGCCTGTGTTACGGACACCCAGTGTCTCCACCAAGGTTCCCGGCGTTGCAACTCGCGCCGCGAAATGCAACGTGTTCGGTGTCACCTGTAACTGTGGCGCCGCGCTGGCAATGTTAAGCGTCACCATAACAACGATCGCGTTTCCGGAAGTATCGATAACCTGTACTCGCGCATTCGAAGTTTGCGTGGCTAGCGTGCCTTGGTTCACCGTCACCACCAGCCTCGCCGGAGCGGTTGGATTCAGGGGCGTCACAGTGATCCAGCTAGGCGCGGGTATGCCAGCGCCGCCGTCCACCGTGACGTGGAAATTCATCGGTTGCGTACCGATAGGCGTGACGTCAATGAATTGAGGTGCCGGCGCGTCGCCTTCAAACGCCGCGGAGAAAGTAAGCGCGGTAGGTGAAACCACGAGCAGCGGACCAGCGCTCACGAAGGTAACCGTGAAGTTCATGCTCACCGCAATGTTCAGACTGTCCGTTACAGTCACGGTCATCGTAAACGTTCCCACGGTGGGCGAACCGTTCAGAACGCCGGCCGGGCTCAGTTGAAAGCCTGACGGGGCATCCGGCGTCGAGAAGACATAGGGCGCCGCTCCTCCCGTAGCCGCGAATGTCTCGGAATAAGTCACTCCGGCTGTGCCCCCCGGTAGCGGGGAAGCGGTGGTAAAAGCCAGTGCCGGATTGATGGTTATCGAATAGCTTTGCGTGGCGATAGCGCCAGTGCTGTCCGTCACTTGGATGGTGAAATCGAATGGTCCCGCCACGGTGGGCGTGCCGCTGATAAGGCCCGACTTCGAATCGATGGTGACGCCAGTGGGGAAATTGCCGCCTTTGACTGACCAGGTGATCGGAGCGACTCCGCCAGTCACTACAAGCGACTCCCGGTAGATCGAATTCAGGTCGCCGTTCGGCAATGTCGCTTGTAAGAGACAAAGGGACGAAACCGTGAGCGAAAAAGTCTGGACAGCGAAGACATTGTAGGTTTGGCTGAGGGCCTCGATGGTGAAACTGAATGGCCCCCCAGCGGTCGGCGTACCGCTGAGTACGCCTGCTTGAGCGTTCAGGATGAGACCAGGGGGCGCGGACGAGTCGGAAAATGACCAGTTAATTGGTGGCGGCGGGGCATCGGAGACCACGAACGTCTGCGAATAAAAGCTGCAGGTGCTCCCACCCGGTAATGTCGGAGGCGTACCGATTTTCATGACATCGATAGTAAATTGCTTGCCGACGGTGTTCGATGTCTGCGTATCGGTGACTTTGACCGTGACGGAAAATGCGCCGGCAGAGGTCGGGCTGCCCTCAATGCGGTGGAGGTCCCCGTTGAAAAACAGCCCGGGGGCGGGCGGCGATGGATTGACGCTGTACGTGTAGTCGCCTGAGCCGCCGGTGGCTGTGATTGGTGCAAGGTATTCCTGGCCTACGCCTCCAAAAGGGAGCGATGTGTTTGATATGGCAAGTTGTGCCAACAAGGGGCTCGAAACCGTGACAAGGGCAACAAGGACCAAACCAGTGACGCGCATGGCTCTTATTCTACGGCAGATCGGCCCTGCTGCAACCATGATCCATTCTAATGCGTCTGTTTAAGCAGAGAAGCGTAGGGCATTTCCAAACTTCTCCTCCTCTGGTTGGCGCGGTCCTTTCTGTCATGGACCGCGCCGTTTTTGTTAAAAGGACCGCCGGGCGTTATCATTATTTCGTGCCGCAAACGGTTCTCCCACTCGAAATTCCGCCTCGGGAAATCAAGCGCCGCCTGGACTCCGGAGAGAAGCTAACGCTGATCGACGTTCGCGAACCCTCCGAATTCGCGCAGGCACGCATTGAGAATGCCGAGCTGGTTCCCATGCGTACCGTCCCGGCCGAATTGTCCCGGCTTGACGCCCTCGCCGACGTAGAAACGCTCATCGTCTTCTGCCACCACGGCGTTCGCAGCTTGAATGTCGTCAATTGGCTGCGCGAGCAAGGTGTGGACGCCTGCCAGAGCATGGCCGGCGGCATCGACCGCTGGAGCCTCGAAATCGACCCATCCGTGCCCCGCTATTCCTGAGACCTTCCCCGCCAATTCGCCACTACCTCTTGCGATGCGTCACGTTGTCCTTCTGGCCGCGGCGCTTGGTCTGGGCCCGGCGCTCTGCGGCCAGACCAATTACGGGCCCTCTTACACCGCCGCCGGGATTGTAAACGCAGCCGACAATCAGGTCGGCCCTCTTGCTCCGAACACCATCGCCTCGATCTACGGCGTGCGTCTGTCCTACGTCACTCAAGCGATTAGCCCGAATGACATCGATGGAGGTGTGCTCCCCACGGTTCTGCCCGGAACGGGCGTTCACGTACTGGTCGGAAACCTGCCGGCCACCATCTATTACGTTTCACCGGACCAAATCAACTTCCTGGTGCCGGCCAACTTGTTACCTGCTCCGTCCACCGTGCAAGTCGTGTTGGAAGGTCAGGCCGGGCCGGCTGTTCAGATCACGCTCGCCGCCGCTTCGCCAGCCTTGTTCCAACTCGACGATGTAAATGCCGTCGCCATTCTGCCGGACGGAACTGTGACTACGCCGCAGGCGCCCGCCAAGCCGGGTGACATCATTCTTCTGTACGCCACCGGTCTCGGTCAGACACTGCCCCCGGTTCCATACGGTCAGGTGTTCGATCAGGCAGCCCCGCTCGAACAGCTTGCCGATTTCAAACTCGTGCTGGACGGCGTCACGGCGGAATCGGACGCAGTTGCCTATGCCGGAATCGCGCCGGGTTTCGCGGGTCTGTATCAGATTAACGTGATACTGCCGAAGTCCACGCAGGCGAATCCGGAAATTCAGATCGGCTTCGGCAAGCAACTCAGCAAGGCGGGAGTCCACCTGCCCGTTGCGCTGTAGCCTCTCTTTACCTGGTAGCTTCTGTCCCCGCGCCCGTAGAGCCCAGGTATTCTCTCAGCCAGCCCACCCAACGGCGATCCACGTCGCGTAAGCGCACCGGATCAGACGGGCTGTGACCACCCACCGGGTAAGCGAAAAACTTGGCCGGCACTCCATTGTCTTTCAGAGCGTGATAGAGCTCGAAGGATTGCGTGATAGGCACCCGGTAATCGCCCGTGTCGGACAGGATGAGCGTGGGAGCTTTGATTTTGCTCGCGTAGGTGATGGGAGATTGCTCCAAATAAGCCGCCATGTGATCGCCCACGTACGGTGAGCCTCCGAAGGCAGCGCCCCTCCGCACATTCGCGTCGCCCAGATTGTATTGATCCACCCAATTGGTAACGGCGGCGCCGGCGATGGCAACTTTCCAAACCGGAAAGTGACCCAGCAGCCAGGTGGTCATGTATCCGCCATAAGACCAGCCGGAAACCGCCATGCGGTTTTCATCCACGAAGCCGCGTTTCTTGAGCAACTCCACGCCCGACATGACATCCCGGCCCGGACCGTCTCCCGAATCGTTCCAGATGGCGGCTTGGAACGCGTTGCCCAGATTGTCGCTGCCCCGATAGTTCGGTTCGAAGATCACCCATCCGTTGGCAGCCAGCATCTGCGACCGCGAGGAAAAAACCTCCTTCGATGCCGACCGCGGCCCGCCATGAATATACAGCACCAGCGGATACTTGCGGCCCGGCGCAAAATCCGGGGGATACGTAACCACTCCATCCATGGAAAATCCATCCGGGCCTTGCCATTCGATAGTCTCGGTCTTTCCTAGTTCGAGCGCCGCTACTTCCTGGTTGAACTCGGTGAGCCGCTTCACCGGTCCAGCGGCTGAGGCCAGGTAGTACAGCTCAGCCGGATGTTGCGGCTCGCTGCCCGCGAATGCGATTTCGCCGCGCGGACCCACCGCGACATCCACCCAGAATGTGGAGTTGGGACAGGCTTTGCCGAGCGGTACGCGCCGCGCTGCCCCGCCATCCAACGGTTGAATCCAGAGGCCAACCGTAGTCCCTTCGTTTGCGCCAACCAGCAGCGATTTGCCGTCCGGTGTCCAAATGGCGCGCTGGATATTGCGATCGATGCCCTTCGTCGCATTGGTGCCTTCGCCGCCCGCCGCTGGAACCCAGTAGGCTTCGTTCACGTTCTTGGTTTCTCCGTCGCGCGGAAACCAGTAGGCGATGCGCGTGCCATCGGGCGAGAAAATGGGATAACCCTCGTGCTTGGTCCGGCCGGTGAGCCCATGAATCTCACCGCTTTCGACGTCGAGAATCTGCAGCGTGCTGCGGTCGCCGTCGCCCGAGTGCGGCGTCTCCACCTCCACGAATGCGATAGACCGGCCATCGGGCGACCACGCAATCGGCGAGGCAGGAGAACTCGGCGGATGGCTGATGGGCAGCGTCCATGCACCCGAAGTGAGACGATGCGCCTCGCCTCCCTCCGATGGCAGCAGCCATAAATGCGTCGGCAGGGCTGCTTCCTTCACCAGGAAATCATCGTTGCCGACTTCGAACGAATCGTTGAACTTTTCTTCGCCGGTCTTCTTGGGAGGTTCATCAGCAGCCGCGAACGCGATCATCTTTCCGTCCGGCCGCCACGCGAATTGCTGGACGCCAACAGCCGATTTGGTGACCTGAACCGCATCGCCGCCAGTCATGGGCATCACGAATATCTGAGGCTTGGCGTTGACGCCCGTGGCCAGAAACGCCAACCGATCGCCCGATGGCGACCAGCGCGGTGAACTGACAGCACGCCGGTCGTGAGTTAAAGTCCGTTGCCGGCCGTCAGAAGCGTCCACCAGGATAAGGTCCGCATCGTAGCGATCCTCGGCGAAATTGGGACGTGAAACCACGATCACAATGGACTTCCCGTCCGGTGAGATCTGCGGATCCGCCACGCGCCGGATCTTATCCAAATGCCCAACGTCGAAGCGGTTGGCGCCGAACCCCGGCAGGCACAAAAAAACTACGGAAGCGATACCGACGGTTAGTTTCATTCGTCCCTCCCCTGAAGTGTATTGTAGCCCCGCGCGTGAGCAAGGGGACGTTTCACCCACCTTTGCGCGCCGGCCGGTAAATCGCCGTGTGCCGGACGGTCTGAAGCAACCGTTTCTCATTTGCAATCAACATCACGTCCATCACCACGAACTCGTGACCTTTCCGCTCGAACGAGTCGTGGATAAGGCCTCGGGCAGAAATTTCATCGCCAGGCTTGGCGGCGCTCCAGTTGGTGACCTCGCTCGCCGCGTGGATCCAGGGGCCGAGTTTGAAGTTGCGCATCAGGATGTGGTTTGAGAAGAGCAACAATCGATGCGGCTCCGTCGTGTCGATCTTTTCGACCAACGTTCCGAGTAGCGTGCCAGGTATGAGGTTGTCGCGCTCCGGAACTGGGCGCTCCCGAGGTAGTGTATTTTCCAGATACCAGCCGGGCTCCGTGGTATCGGCCGCCCTGATCTTTGCTATTCCTTTTGCACAAACCGAACCGTCTTCGCGTTCGGCTGCTACGTGAATCGCTCCGTCATCGGCGGCCTCGGCCCGTACGATCACCGCCTCGCCATCATAGAATGGTTCCAGAAATCGAACCGCCATCGATCCATGCTCCAGCCACTCCCGAGCATCCTCCACAATTGGCGCCATCATGTACCCGTAGACTGTGACGCCGGGAACTAGTCCGCCGCGAAAACCGTATTGCGCAGCTATCTGATCGTCATGAATCTTGTTTTCGGAATCCGGCGCTGTGTTGACGGCGCGGACGCGATAGAGAGGCAGTGGCCTGCTCACACAGCAGTAGTTTCCGCCACCCGTTCAGCGTAGCGTCGCTCCACGTATTTGTCGAGAATCTCGATGAACTCAGCCACAATGCGATCACCGCGCAGCGTGGTGGAAAGCTTGCCATCGACGTACACCGGCGCCACCGGTTCTTCAAATGTTCCAGGCAGCGAGATGCCGATATTCGAGTGCTTCGATTC
>PMOK01000120.1:40459-45888 GCA_003162425.1 Bryobacterales bacterium
GCCATGTCCTGGAAGAACGTGCTTGTGGTCCGGCCGCAGCCGGGGCAAGCCGTAACCTGCGGAGTGAAGCTGCGCAGCTCCAGGGCCTGCAGAATTTGCTGGCAGACGATCACTTCATCCGTGCGGTCGCCATTAGGCAGCGGCGTCAAGGATGCTCGAATCGTGTCGCCGATCCCTTCTTGCAGCAGCACCGCGAGCGCGCCCGTAGTAGCGACGATGCCCTTGGACCCCAACCCTGCTTCAGTGAGCCCCAAGTGGAGCGCGTAATCGCATTGAGCGGCCAGTTTCCGGTACACCGTAATCAGGTCCTGCACGCCGCTGACCTTGGCGCTCAGAATTATCTTGTCGCGCCCGAGTCCGTGACGCTCGGCAGCTTCCGCCGAATGGACCGCGCTCCGGACGATCGCGTTCATCGTCACTTCCTTGGCGTCCAACGGCTCCTTGAGACACGAGTTTTCATCCATCATGCGCGTGAGCAGGGCTTGATCGAGCGACCCCCAGTTGACGCCGATGCGCACCGGCCGATCGTACTCAATCGCGGCCTCGATCATGACGCGGAAATTGTCGTCATGCTTCTTGCCGATATTAACGTTGCCGGGATTGATTCGATATTTAGCCAGCGCGCGTGCGCAGTCCGGATATTTCTTGAGCAGGATGTGGCCGTTGTAATGGAAATCGCCAATGATCGGCACCCGCACGCCGAACTTATCCAGCGTCTCGACGATCTTGGGCACGGCCTGCGCGGCGGCCTCGGTATTCACCGTCACGCGGACCAGCTCGGAACCGGCCTGCGCCAGCGCCATGGTCTGATTCACCGTGGACATGACATCCGCCGTGTCGGTATTCGTCATGGACTGCACCACGATCGGATGATTTCCACCCACCGTTACTTTGCCAATTCGGACCGGCACCGAGACGCGGCGCTGTTGAACTGCCATCCCACCTCCGTTTGAATTCTCATTGTAGCAACGGGAGCGGATATTGAAAGGAAGGCTGATGCTTTTGGCTTGGGGTGCTAGGAAAAATAGATCTCGATCACCCTGCTCGGTAAAGACACGTGTTCGCTCGCCGCGTTGGTACGATCCAGTTCAGACAGCATCCCATCTGGATCCACACCGATCTTCGTAAGGAAATCCTGCGCCTCGCCGGTCGTTTTGAAAACCTTCGGCTTCATGGTGAATCCATCCTGCTTGTCATCGGCGAACATTATGGTGATTGCGCGGTTTCCGTCATCTTGCGCTGTCCCGACAACGTGCAGGAAGCCATCTGTCATTCTGTTCCCGAGCACTCGATCAAGGCGAAAAGAGAAGGTCTCGAAGGTGGCCGAATGTGCGTCGGGCACCACCGAAAAGGGCCTGGGCTCCTGACCACAGACTTCGGGTGTCTTCAAAACCGCCGGCTCTCAATAGATTCAATATCCGGCGCGCATACGCCTCCGCCTCATCAAATTGGGATAGGACTGACCTGCCGGCGCCTCGCTTTGTCGCCTGATCCCGCTCCTCTCCTACTTTGCGCGATCAGCTCCAAAACTGCTTTCTCGCTCTCGGTTACAGACCCAAGGCGTTCCTTCAGAAACTCCGCGAATAGCGCCGAAACGCTCTTTCCCAGTTCATCCTGGGCGCGGTCGAATAGGGGGACGTCAGCATCTCGAACGTAGATTGTTCTTGATCGCAGAAAACAGGAGGCTCCGCAAAGAAGTCCGTCAGCCAATCTCATCCCGTGCGGGAACGCCGTGCAGGCACGAAACGAATCTCAACACGCTGCTCGAGCGCGCCCGCGATCCGTTTCAGCAATGCGAGAGAGTGGCCTTCATAGTCTGCATGTTCCAGTCGGCAAATTGCGGATGCCGATGTTCCGATCCGCCTGGCCAAATCACGCTGTGAAAGTCCTGCCTTCGTTCGAAGATGAAAGATCTTTCTCGCGATCTCGGCGTTGAGAAGTTCTTCTTCGTACTCTTCCGCCTTCCCAGAATCACTGCCAACGTAGCGGTTGTAAAGAAACTGAACGGCGCTGGTTTTGGACTTCTTTTTGCCGTTACGGTTGAAACGTGTACTGCTCGAAGTTAGATTTGACTTGCTCTCTTCGCTGGATCGCACGGTCTATCTCCTTGGCTGGAACCTCGCGTTCTTTCGTGATGCCATGCGAAAGCACGACATTGGCCTTTCCCGAAAAGAAGTAGAGTATTCGGTAGTGAATGCCTTGATAACTTGCCCTTGAGCTGAACTTTTCTCGGCAACTCATCGAGCCACTTCAACAACGGAAGGAACCCGTCCGCATCTCTGTAAAAATAGACCTCGGTTCGGGGCAAGCCAGTACGATTCTATGTTCTCATTTTTGGTAACAACAGTCAATGGACCAATCCCCCAATACACCTTCCGCCGCCCGATTCGATAGAATCACAGACAATGAACCGCACCCGTCTCTGGCTGATAACCACCTTTCTGATCACGCTATCGCTCGACTTCGTTCTCACGCGCGGCGACGCGCAGCCCAACTCCGTCAAGCAGATTGCCCCCGGCGTCTGGTTCCGAGAAGGCGACATTGAGCATGAAGGACACTGCAACAACGCCATCATCGAGATGAAGGACTATCTCATCATCGTCGACGCGAACTTCCCCAGCGGTGCGCGCGCCGTTCTGGCGGACGCCAAGAAAGTTTCCTCCAAGCCCGTCAAGTATGTCTTCGATACTCACCACCACGGCGATCACGCTTATGGAAATGCGGTCTGGACCAAGATGGGCGCGGTAACAATCGCCTACCAAGGGGTCGCCGATGAGATGAAGCGTTACGAACCGAAGCGCTGGCAAGCGACAGCCAAGGAGCGCAAGGACGTTGCCGAAATGAATTCGGACCATCCCGAGCCGCCCCAGCAAACCTTCACGGATAGCCCGCATGTAATGACGGACGGCACGCGCCGCGTGGAGTTTCGCTTCTTCGGTTGGGCCCACACGCGCGGTGACGGCTTCGTGTATCTGCCCAAGGAACACGTGCTATGCACCGGCGACGCGGTGGTGAACGGCCCGTATAACTTTACAGGCGATGGCAACATCGGCAACTGGCCCAAAGTGGTGGAAGCTGCAATGAAGCTGGATGTGGATCATGTTCTACCCGGCCACGGTCCCGCGGGCGGCAAAGACGTGATGGTTGGACAGCGCGAGTTTATGATCGAACTGCACCAGGCTGTCGCCGCCGCCATCAAGGCCGGCAAGAAACTGGACGATATGGTGAAGACCGAGGGCGGCAAATCCTCTACCAGCATTCAACTTTCGGCATCCGTCAAGAATTGGGTAGGCGACGGCTTGCCAGGTCAAGTGAAGGACGCCTACAACGAAATCGCCGCTAAGAAACCGATCGGCGATCTGCCGCACTAGGTCTCTGGCCGGCTGATTTGGTTCTGAAAAACCGGTCAAATCAAGCGGTCAGGGACCTACCATCTGCGTAGGACAAGCCTCTGGCTTGTCCAGGCAAGCCGGAGGCTTGCCCAACGCAGTATAATCAATAAGGAGTCCCTCATTTAATGATCCGAAGCTTAGCGCGCCTGAGCGCACATATTCAGATGCTGCCTATCCTCGAAAGTGGAGAGGAGACGCTGGTCGGCGGCCAGGCCGTGATGGAAGGCGTCATGATGCGCTCTCCGCACAGCTATTGTGTCGCCGTCCGGAAATCGAGTGGTGAGATCGTTACCGAGGAAAATCCGCTCGCTCGCGTCTCCGAGAAATACCCCGCCTTCAAACTGCCTGTGCTCCGCGGATTGGGTACGCTCGGCCAAGCCATGTGGCTCGGTATCAAAGCGCTCCAATTCTCCACCCACGTGATGATCCAGGAAGAAACCAAGGGCGAAGAAAAACCCGCCGAGCTGAAGCCATGGATGATGTGGGTGACCCTCGGATTCTCGCTGCTGTTTTTCCTGTTCATGTACAAGTTTGTGCCGCTGCTTCTCGCCACCGAGATCGGCCGAACCTTCCCCTCCATGCACGGGCGTCTCACCGTGAATTTGATGGATGGCGTTCTGCGGTTGGTGATCTTCCTTTCATTCCTGTTTGTTCTTTCGATGATGAAGGACATCCGCCGCACCTTTGAATATCACGGCGCCGAGCACAAGGTGGTTTTCAATTACGAATCCGGCCAGCCCGTCACCGTCGAGAACGCGCAAAAGTTCGTAACTTTCCACCCGCGCTGTGGAACCAGTTTCCTGATGGTAGTGATGATATTGGCGATCCTGGTCTACCCGCTGCTTCCGTTCGACGGATTTCTTGCCAAGTTCCTCGGCCGCATCGCGCTTCTCCCGTTAATCCTGGGCGTCAGCTATGAGTTGATCCGCTTCGCGGCCAAGCATCAACAAGGCCTCATGGCGATCCTCACTACGCCAGGCCTCTGGCTGCAGCGTGTCACCACCAAACCTCCCTCCGACGATCAAACCGCCATCGCCATCCACGCGCTCCAAGGCGCCATGGAACTCGAAAAAACTCAGGGCGGGGAACTGGTCATCGCGTAAGACGGCGGCTGCCTCATGCAATTTTCGCAAAGGCTCGACGACATTGAAGCACGCTTCGAGGCGCTGACTCGTCAGATGGCGGACCCAGCCGTGATCGGCGATTCAGATACGTACCGCAAGACCGCCAAGGCGCGTTCTGAGCTCGAAGAAATCGTCAATAAATACCGCGAGCACAAGCAGGCCAAGCACAATTACGACGAAGGCCAGCAGATGCTGCAGGACCCGGATCCCGATCTGCGCCAGATGGCCACCGACGAAGTAAATCGGCTGGGGCCCGAACTGGTGCGCATTGAGGAAGAGTTGAAGGTGCTGCTGCTGCCCAAGGATCCCCTCGACGAAAAGAACGTGGTGATCGAGATCCGTGCCGGCACCGGCGGCGACGAGGCAACTTTGTTCGCCGCGGAGATTTTCCGCATGTACAGCCGCTACGCCGAAACGCAGCGCTGGCGAGTGGAAGTGACATCGATCAGCGAATCCCCGGTGGGCGGCATCAAGGAAGTGATCGCGCTCGTGAGCGGCGACAAGGTCTACAGCCGCATGAAGTACGAAAGCGGAGTGCATCGCGTGCAGCGCGTCCCGCAAACTGAGCAGCAGGGCCGGGTGCATACTTCCGCCATCACCGTGGCAGTGCTCCCCGAGGCCGACGAAGTTGAAATCAAAATCGATCCCAAGGACATTCGAATCGACACGTTCTGTTCGTCCGGCCCCGGCGGGCAATCGGTGAACACCACATATTCGGCCGTTCGAATCACACATCTGCCCACCGGGCTGATTGTTTCGTGCCAGGACGAGAAATCGCAGATCAAGAATCGCGCCAAGGCGATGCGCGTGTTGCGCGCGCGCCTCTACGATCTCGCCCAGGCGGAGCGCGACGCGGAGCTCAAGGCGACGCGCCGCTCGATGGTGGGCAGCGGCGACCGCAGCGAGAAGATCC
>PMOK01000058.1 GCA_003162425.1 Bryobacterales bacterium
TACAAGCTGATCGCCAGCATGACTGAAATGTCGAAATCGCAGCGGCCCTGGCAAGGCGAGGCTGGACTGATTGATAAGGAAATGCTCGCGAGGCATTTGAAGGACGCCGTCTCCCCGGTCTACTATGTGGCTGGGCCACCGGAGATGGTGAAGGGTCTCAAGACGATGATCAGTGAGGCGGGAGTCGACGATGACGACATTCGCGCGGAAGAGTTTGCCGGCTATTAAGCCTGTCTTCGAACGATGGAACAACAGGACGGCTATCCATCGAGATAACGTGTTCTGCTTTCACTCCAGAACCTCGGCACTTGCTTCAACGAGCCGTCCGCCAGTTTTATTACGTTTCTCGGCAGTGTAGCGATGGATCGTCAAGAACCTTCTTCAGACGCGGTCCCTCCAGCGCGCCGGACTTGATATCGACATGCCAATCCTCGGTCATCAGCAGGGTTTGATTCAGATCATAGTAGCCGACGTGCAGCGCGGGGCCGTTGAATGAAATGTTGACGTAACCGTTGTAGCCGACATCAATATCTTCGTCACTGGGGTAACGCCGGTTGTCCCACGCGAGCCATCGGCAATCCGTAATGTCTGGAGCCGCACCGCGCCCGACCGGCATGCCGCCATGGCCCAGGCATCGCCCGTAGGCCTCAATGCCGGCTTTGACCGCAAACTTCTCGTAGATCGCCAGCCTGTGCTCGTGGCCCCAAAACCAGATAACTGGCCGATGAATGATGTTTGCCAGTTGCCGCGCCGGAATTTGATACCAGCCTTCGAACGCGGAATGCGAGCCGTGATGCGACAGCAAGATCAATCCGCGTTTGTCGCCGTCCGGGTTCACGACTGAATTCAGCCAGGCGAGCAGAGTGTCGGGAAGTGCGCATGCCGGTTTGAAGGCTGTCGTCTTCCGAAGCCACTTGCTCCGCTGGAGCACCGGCAGTTTAGCCCACTCAAAACCGGTGGAGTTGTAGCCGGTATCCAACCCGATGATGCGCCAGTGCTTGTTTTCGAGACAAAAGAAGCTCGCCCACTGGCCCACTCCCCACTCGCTCCGCGCATCCCGCAGTCCCATCCTGGGCAGGACCATCCTCCAGTAGCCGCCTCCGCCGGCGTACATTTCGTGATTGCCGTTGAGTGCGAAGCTGCCTTTTGATCCGACGGGCCATTTCACGGGCGTATAAGGGCTGGTTTTCTCTCCCAGGAAGTTTTCTCGCACTTCGTTGGCATCGCCGACGTAATACACGTCTCCGAGGTGAATCGTAAAATCGGCTTCGGCTTTTTCCATTGCCGCCGCGACTATTCTCGCCTCATCCGAGCCTGTTCCCCAATCGCCCGCGACGCTGATCTTCACGCTGTCTGCGATCGGATGAATGCCGCTTCCCTTTCCCGCCGTGGTGTAATCCCTGAACGCGTGCTTTTTATGAAACCAGTATTTGGCAACGTGCGGTATCCACTTAAACAGCCTGCCCGGAAGGAACGCCGCGATGGGGTCATAGGTCGTGGATGAATACCCGCCCAGCGCCGCGTGAAAATGAGCTGTGGTTCGCGAATGCGCGAAGCCCGTGAAGTTTCCAAGGTCCTTGCCGGAGGCCGAAGGTTCAGGACGCTCGGCGCTCTTCTTCGATTTGGCACGCATCTTGGGCAGGATTCCTCTTTTCTTCCGCGATGACGCCAGTATAACGCGGTCTTAGCCGGAGCCTTGGCACCTTCCATAGAAGTTTGCAACCAGCCATATGCCGGCGACCAATAATCCGGCCCCCATTCCCTGTGACCATCTAAACCCGCTGGTCCAGTGCACTCGAAGTAAGCAGCGAGGACGTGAGGGTCAGTCCGGCATATACCCCCGATCCTAATTTTGTGCCAGCATTAGGCCGTCATCGTCAGCGCGATGCTAAGCCACCGGAGATGGTGAAGGGCCTCAAGACGATGATCAGTGAGGCCGGAGTCGACGATGACGACATTCGCGCGAAAGAGTTTGCCGGCTATTAAGCCTGTCTTCGAACGATGGAAGAACCGCACTGAAAGCGAAAGGTGAACTACTCAGCAATCGCGGCGGTCCTCCGAGCCGCGCAGCCGGAGGGAACCCGCATACGAGTGGTTAACTCAGTTCGCGCCAGTCTTTTTCGTTCAACTCTACCTTGTGTTTTTTCGCGGCGGATCTTATGCGTTTCCAGGCCGCGTCGCGTTCAGCCTCGGTCACTCCTTGGACCTGCTTGAAGCGGGCGATTGCATTGCGCACGTGAGCGGCGTCATGAATGGGTTCTTTACGTTCCTTGGGGAACGCGAAGTTTTCATCGGCGATATGATCGCGGCTAGCCTCGGTGATCTTGGACATGCTTCTTGACTAGCAAACCAATTGCCAATTTACGCACGCCATCGCAGGAACGCGGCGACACCGCCGGCCGACTCAAGCAACGCGGCGTCTTCAATAAACGTGACGGTCGCGGCAGTCTGCTTGGCTTCCCGCGCATCCGCTACTTCGGATTCCTGGCCAATCGTCGGCGTGGTCAGTTGCTCCCGTTGTGCCGGACCTTGTTGTGCGAACGCCTCGCGGCACGTGAGACATCGACCGTGCGGGTAGCTCCCTCCACTGAACACGCAATCTGGCAATGTCCTCGCTGCCAAGGACCGATGCAGGTCCTCGAACGGCTCACGGCGCTACAGATCCTGTCGGAGCACTGCAGCAAGGTCTACCTCATTGACAGCTCGTAATCGCCGAATCAAACTGTCGCCTTTTGTGTGCTCGCACACGCGGATGATCATCACTCTGACCCTGTTGCCCTCACCATTGCGAACCCAAACAGCTTTCCGACGACAAATCCGATCCCGACTCGCAACGTGCCCAAGCATACTCCCCCGTCCGATTCGCCCCCAATACGCGATTGAAAACCCATAGCCCGACCTGCACGGCGCGCCGCGCCAGCGGCTTCCTTCAAACGGCTCTATCGAAACTGCTCCGGCCACACCATCACCGTGTTCCCGCGGACATCCTCGCCGGAGCACTTCCGATAGAGATCTAGCGTTATTCAACCAAGTGAACATATACAATCGATTGCTACTGCACTCCCGAAAAAGGAAGACTGGCACTCCCCCAATGACCTTCGTAATAGAACCACCCGGCATCCAGGGCGTCCACTCGCTGCCCCGGTATTGCCTTCGCTTAGTAGCCCAAGATTGCAACACTTCTTGCGCTGTACGGTCGTTACCAGGTGCAAAGAAAAAACCGTAGCTGGGCAATTCAGGGGAGTATCCAATTTCGACGTAGTTTAAACGCGTGCCATCCTTGAGGAAGGAACTTACAGGGTTTTTCTCTACGCCGAGCCCAAAGACATAAAGAATGCCGAGGTAGACGTTGGCTCCTTGGCTTACGTCAGCGACCGTGGGCAGCATGTGGACGTGCAACGCTTTTATCGAAGGTATTCGCCAGGCTATCGCTTCCCGGAATTTCCATTTCTTCCGCTCTCCGGCTACCTCCCACTGCTTACCCATGATATGCTCGCGTCCGTGGACCCTCGGCGGACACCTCAAGCCCGGCCAACGGAGAGGACCCAGAACAAGATCTGTGGACATGTGGAGGCGATCTTCCGGTATCCCGTGAAGTCCATGGGCGGCGAACGACTCGAGGTCGCCAAGCTGGGCTGGCACGGCATCGATGGTGACAGACGCCTAGCATTCCGGCGGATTGATGACCGCAGCGGGTTCCCATGGCTAACAGCAAGCAAGCTTCCCGACCTGCTCCTGTTTGCTCCGCAGCGCCGTGAAGACGGTGCTCAGGGAGACCTTCCTA
>PMOK01000274.1 GCA_003162425.1 Bryobacterales bacterium
CGACGACGTTATCCATTTTTCGCAGCAATATGCAGGACAAGATCATGAAGTCGGCTGAAGCGATGCCGGAGTCCAAGTACAGCTACCGGCCGACGAAGGACGTTCGCTCGTTTGCCGAGATCCTGAATCATGTGGCGGATATATCCTACACATTGTGTTCAAACGTCAAGGGTGAAGCGACCCCCGCCACGGCTACCGCGGCGGGTTCGAAGACCAAGATCATGGCCCGCCTCAAAGGCGCGTTCGATTACTGCGATGGCGTGTACTCCGGGTTCACCGATGCGCACCTCAATGACCCGGCGGACTTCTTTGGCACCAAGACGAACAAGATGTTCGTGTTGACGCAAGTCGCAAATCATGACGCCTTGCATTACGGCAATCTCGTCACGTATCTGCACCTCAATGGCCTCATGCCTTCCGGGGGCTGGTTTTGATGGCCCAGCGGCGCCCGCGTCCCACTAAGCGATTTCGCAGCGGCCCGGTCCTGCGCGCGTGTCGGTATCCGACCGCGCGCGGGCTGGCTTTTTTGTGCGTGGCGCGGTCGAGTGCTAAGCCGCTCAACACCCGCATGGTCTGCTCCAGGGTTGTGTCGTGCCGATATCGTATCCACCCGACCGCTTAAGTGGCTTTCGTTGAGAACGGGGCAGGTATGGGCAAAGGCATCTTCCTTAACGTGAAGCCCAGGCTTGGATTCTGGGCCGCAAATGGTCACGCCGCCGACCGGTTTGGCGGGCCGGTAAGCGCGGGCAAAAATGGCGTCAGCTTGCCGCAGCAATTCAGCCGGAAGGTTCAGCGAGATTTTTTCGGTCTTAATGCCCCCTGAACGTTCTGGCTCCGCGAAACGACTTGAACGAAACGTCGGCTAGGCTGAGATTGCACATGGCTTTCTGGCACACTCTCGGAACTGCCTCCGCGGGCGGACAACTGCTGCGGGGTTCATTGACGCGGTATTGCGGAGTTGGAGCTATGATTCAAAGCGACGACCAAATGATGCTCGCGCAGGAATGTGTCGCCAATCTGCGGAGAATCCTGCTGGAAGCGCGAAAGGTGCATTCGCGACAGGACTATGCTCGCATGGCGCAACCCATCCTGCTCGAAGTCCAGCAAAGGGAACAAGAGATTCTTGAGTATCTGAGCGGAGATTTGGAACAACCAGTGGCGAGCTAGGCGGGTACCCTGTTCCTTGACGACCTTCATTCCCAAATTCAAGACCCAAGACGACGAAAGGAAATTCTGGGCCACCGCGGATTCCACGGAGTACGTGGATTGGCCGTCGGGAAAGCGCAGGAAGCTGGTCCAGCTCAAACCGTCTCTGAAGACGATCTCCCTGCGGCTCCCGGTTTCCATGCCGAGGGGCAGAATTACCTGACTGGCTATTGGTGGACCAGGCCGGCGAAAGACAACCCGGACCTCGACGAATTGGGACCCGTGAAACCACCCCGCGGATCTGATTAGTATACAGCTTCCTTATTCGGCCCGCAAAGCCGTCACCGGATCGCTGCGCATTGCGCGGCGCGCTGGAATATAACTTGCCACTACTGCAATCAGCCCCAGTAACGCGGCTGACCCCATCCAGGTGGACACATCGTTCGGACTGGTCCCATACAGCAGGCTACGGAGCAGGCGTGCTAGCGCGAAATGCCCAGCCAGTCCGATGGCTACGCCAGCAGCCGCCAAAACCATCGCCTGGCGCACAATCCAGCGCAGGATGTCGCCCCGAGTAGCGCCCAGAGCCATGCGTATGCCAATCTCCTTGCTTCTTTGAACCACCGAATAGGACATGACACCATAGATTCCAACTCCGGCCAACACCAGCGCGATGACAGCGAAGGTGGTTGCCAGGAGCGAATTCAAGCGTGCCCTTCCGTTCACTCGATCGACCCGCTCCGTCATGGTGCGGACGTCGGAGATGGGCTGGCGCCAGCCGGCATCCAGCAGCGCGGCGCGGACGGCCGGCGCCATACTACCGGGATCGCCATCCGTTCTGACAACCACGTGAATCGCCGGCCAGTTTCTCTGCGCATATGGTAAATAAATCTCCACCGAATCCATGGGTCGCTTGGTAAGGTACCGGATATCTCCGGCGACACCCACGATTTCGCTGGCAATTTCGGCATCTCCCACTGTCAGCTTACGCCCGACGGGATTCTGGCCAGGGAAGAATTGGCGCGCCAGCGAATTACTGATAATCGCAACCGGAGGAGCACTCTCGTGGTCGCGAAGCTCGAACTCGCGGCCTCGAATTATCGGAATTCCCAGCGCGTGAAAGTAACCGGGATTGATCATGTCAACGGCAGCCGAAGGTCGTTCTATGGAATTCAGCGCAGCAGACCCGGCAGGTTGAAAATACATTCCCACCTGGCGATAACCGTCCACGGGCAGATTGTTGGTTGCAGCCACGGCGCGGGCTCCGGGCAGCGCCCTGATTCTGTCGAGCATGCGCTGATAATAGGCCGCCCTTTGCGAGGATTTGGATAACTCCGGACCAGAAAGAGCAACACGGAAACTCAATTGATGGTCCGGCGAGAATCCACGGTCTTGATTTTCGAGCCACCGCAAGCTTCGCAGCATCAAAGTCGCTCCAATGGCGAGCACCAGCGACAGAGCAATTTCGGAAACCACCAGCACATTCCGCGAGCGGCGCCCGCTGGCGCTGTTGTTTGAGCCGCGTCCCGACTCCCGTAGGGCGAGTTGTAGGTCGCCTCCGAGCAATTGATGCGCGGGAAACAAACCAAACAGCAGGCCCGTGATGGCGGTGGCCAAAACCGTGAAACCCAGCACCCGCGCGTCGAGAGCGACGCCTTCGATGCGCGGCAGTTGGCCGGCTGCCACGGTGACCAGCAGCCGCAGCCCCGCGTAGGCCAGCGCCAAGCCGGCCAGACAACCCGCCAGCGCCAGCAGCATTGCTTCCGTGATGAGCAGGCGGACCAATCTGGCCCGGTTGGCCCCCAGCGCCGAGCGGATGGCGATCTCCTTGTAGCGCACGCTGGAGCGCGCCACCAGCAGATTCGCCACATTGGCGCAGGCGATCAGAAGCACCAATCCGGCGGCCACCATGAGCGCAGTCAGAGGCTGGCGAATGTGGCCGCCTCCAATAATATCTGGAAGCGATATCACCATGGCTCCCCAACCTTTATAGTCCGGAAATTGCGATTCCAGCCTCTTGGCGATGACCTCCATCTCCCGGCCGGCTTGCTTCTCGCTTACTGATTGCTTCATGCGACCGATCACAGCCATTTTAGTAGAGTTCACCTCCCCTTCCCTGAAGATGAGAGGAACCCAGACATCAACGTTTTCTATCACGAAATCGAAATTCTGCGGCAACACTCCAACCAGAATGAACGGCTCACCGTTTAAGCGAATGGGCTGTCCGAGCAGGGCCCGATTTCTTCCGAATTGACTCTGCCAGAGCCCGTAGCTCAGTATCGCCACGCGTTCGGCGCCAAGCTTTTCCTCTGCCGGAGCAAAGTCCCGGCCGAGCGCCGGCTGAACGCCGAGGGTAGAGAAAAAATTCGAGGACACCCTGGTTCCGACAACTTGGTTAATCTGGTCACCGCTGCCCACATTGAAAGACTCCATTATGAGCCCGGCCATTTTTTCGAACGTCGTTGACTGCTTAATCCACTCGTGATAGTGGATGCCGGCCACGCTGTTCATCTGCCCGCTGGGTCTTTTCTGCCAGACCATGACCACGCGGTTGGGATCGCGGTACGGAAAGGGCCGCAGAATTACAGCGTCAAATACGCTGAAGATGGCCGTATTTGCGCCGATGCCAAGCGCCAGAGTGAGAATCGCAGCCACGCAAAACCCAGGTTGTTTCGCGAGTGTCCGAAGCGTAAATCGCAGATCCATCCCCAAAATGCTACCGCATTTCAGGGATGAACGGTTGATCTGTTACCGAACCGAATAACCGATGAACCGAATAACCGAAGAACGGTTTTATTCTTCTTCCTCTTCTTCGCCGGTCTTGGCTGCCTTAGCGGCGGCTATGATCTTCTCGGCCTGCAATGCCGGGACGTAGTCATAGTGGTCGAACTCCATGTGGAACGAGGCGCGGCCCTGCGTCATCGAGATCAGATCGTTCTGGTAGTTGAGCATTTCAGACATCGGTACCTGGGCGCGGATAATCTGAGTGCTGCCCTTGGTGTCCATGCCTTGAATGCGGCCCCGCCGGCCGTTGAGATCGCCCATCAAATCGCCGGCATATTCCACGGGAGCCTGGATTTCGACATTCATAACCGGCTCCAATATCGCGGGCTTCGCCTCCTGCATGGCGGCCTTGAAGGCTTTGCGAGCAGCCAGCTTGAACGCCATTTCCGAGGAGTCGACGTCATGATAAGAGCCGTCATAGACGGTAACCTTGAAATCCACCACCGGAAAGCCAGCCAAAAAACCATTAGCGGCGGCTTCCACAATTCCCTTTTCAACAGCCGGAATAAAATTCCTGGGAATGGCCCCGCCAAACACCTCGTTGGCAAATTCGAATTTTCCGCCCCTCGGCAGCGGCTCCATGCGAATCCAGCAGTCGCCGAACTGGCCATGACCGCCGGTTTGTTTCTTGTGACGGCCTTGCACGTCGGCTTTGCCGCGAACAGTTTCCCGATAGGGAATTTTGGGCGCCTTCAGCTCGACATCCACGCCGTAACGCTTCTTCAATCGGCTAACGATCACTTCTACGTGCTGCTGACCGCTGCCCGCCAGCAGAAACTCCTTGGTCTGCGGATCGCGATAGAAGCGGAGCGACTGGTCTTCTTCCAGAATTCTCTGGATGCCATTGCTCAATCGATCCTCGTCCTGGCGGCTCTTGGCCAGGATGGCAAACGCAATGGAGGGCTCGGGTGATTGAACCGGTGGATAACTGATAAGGGAACTCTTGTCGTCCAGCGTGTCGCCCGTCAGCGACTCCTTCAACTTCGCCACCGCGCCAATGTCGCCGGCATGTATTTCGTTCACGGGTTGAATGGTCTTGCCGGCCAAAACACCGATGTGCGCCAGCCGCTCTGTACCTCCCGTGCGCGCATTGACCAGGCTGGCGTCGTTCTTGACGATCCCGGAGATCACTTTGAAGTACGTCAGGCGCCCGGCAAACGGATCGGCCACGGTCTTGAACACATAGGCCGAAACCGGTTCGCTGTCCTTCAGAGCGCGTTGGACCTCTTGGCCATTCAACTGGCCGGGAATCGGCTCGTGCACAGTTGGCGCCGGAAAATTTTCGATCATGAAATTCAACAGGAGATCGGTCCCGATATTGCGAAGTCCTGAGCCGCACAGCACCGGGTAGATCCGGCGCTCGCGAATCGCCTGTTCAAGGCCAGTCTGGATATGCTCCGCCGGGAGCGTGCCCTTTTCAAAAAATTCTTCCATCAGGGCATCGTTTCCTTCAGCCACCATTTCGATCAGTGCTTCATGGGCTTTCTGCGCGGCATCAGCCAGCCCGGTCGGGATCTCGCCTTCCTTGCCTTTCCCGTCGCCATCCATCGCATAGGTGTGGGCCTTCATGCGCACCAGATCCACCACGCCCTTGAAATCCTTCTCGGCGCCGATAGGCAGCTGGATGGGAACCGCCAAGCGCCCAAATTTTTCCTGGACGCTTGCGAGCGTGCGCTCGAAATCCGAGCGCTCACGATCCAGCTTGTTGATCAGGATGGCCCGCGGCAGATCGAATTCATCCGCGAAGCTCCAGACCTTCTCGGTTTGTACTTCCACACCGGCCACTCCATCCACCACCACCAGCGCGGCGTCGGCGGCCCGCATGGCGGCCCTGGTGTCGTTGATAAAGATGTTAAAGCCAGGAGTGTCGATCAGATTGATCTTCTTCTTCGACCACTCGGCGAATGCAAGCGCGGTGGAAATGGTCAGCTTGCGCTGGATCTCGTCGTCATCGAAATCCGTAATTGTCGTGCCTTCGTCGACGCGCGTCAACCGATTGGTGGCGCCGGCCGTGAATAGACATCCAGCGGCTAGCGTGGTTTTTCCCGAATGTCCGTGGCCAATCAACGCCACGTTTCGGACGTCCGTTCCTTCGTATACTTTCACTCTGTTTTTACTCCAGGTGGGGTATCAAGAAGGGATGTTATCACATGGGGATGGCCGATGCTTACCGAGCCGCCTACCGTGCACCTACCGAACCGCGACCGTGAGGGAGCCGGTGCCTCCGAAGCCGCTATAATGAATCGCCATGCCGGGAACCGCACGGCTTCTGTGGGGAGTGGCTCCTCACAAATATCAAATGGCCTGGCAGTGGACTGATCTGGAGCTGGTGAAGTAGCTTGGATGAATGAGTGGATTGACAGTTTGGTTCACCGGCTTGAGCTCGTCCGGTAAAACCACCATCAGCCAGGCCGTGCGTGAAAAACTTCTCCAAGCTGGCCATAAAGTGGAATGGCTGGATGGCGACGCCGTGCGCCAGCACATCAGCAAAGGACTCGGCTATAGCAAGGAAGACCGCGATGAGAATATCCGCCGCATCGGATTCGTTGCTGAGCTTCTGACTCGCAATGGCGTGATCGTCCTGGTTTCGGCGATTTCGCCCTATCGGGCGGTGCGCGATGAAATGCGCGTCCGCATCGGCAACTTTCTCGAAGTTTACGTGGAGGCTCCCCTGGAGGTCTGTCAGCAACGCGATATCAACGGCATCTACCGCCGCGCGCTGTCGGGCGAAATCCAGCATGTCACCGGTATGGATGATCCTTACGAGCCGCCGCTCTCGCCCGATGTAATCTGCCACACCGCCCGCGAGACGCGGGACGAAAGTGTCGCCAAAGTGATGGACCGCGTGGAAAGCTACAATAGGACTCGATGAAAGCCCGTGTCTACGTCTCCATGAAACCGTCCGTTCTCGATCCGCAAGGCCAAACCATTCGCTCCGCTTTGGCCGGCTTGGGCCACACTTCGATCGCGGCGGTTCGTCAGGGCAAGTATTTCGAAATCACGCTCGCCCCGGGAACCGATCGTGAAAAAGCCGGCGCAGAAATCGAGCAGATCGCGCACGACGTCCTGGCTAACCCAGTGATCGAGGAATACCGCGTAGAGTTTGTGGACTAGCTCGAAAAAAATACCTCAACCGGTCGCTTACGCTCGCGGTTCCGAATGGGCCTCCCTGTTTTGAAAGTGTTACCGAACCGCGACCGTGAGGGAGTCGGTGCCTTAGTTGTTACTTCTGTTCCCTCCACTTCGGAAACAACAGCGCCTGCACGTCCGGTTTATCCAGATCCTGCTTCACAATCACACGCGCCTTCAAATCCATCTGGCGCAGCGGCGTCTGGCCGTTCAGCTTCATCACCAGGCTGCGGACGGCCTCGTACCCGATACGATGCGGATCCTGCACCAACATGACATTGATGGTCCCATCCTTCAATGCCGCCACATGCTCATCGGTGAAGTCGAACGTCACCAGCTTTATCTTGCCGGACATGCCGCGCGCCTTAATGGCCTGCATCGCGCCCAGCGAATTCGCTTCGGCTGAAGCGAACAACCCATCCAGATCCGGATGCGCCGTTAATATGTTCTCGGCCGCGTCACGCGATTTGGCCCGATCCGCCATGCCATAGCGGCGATCCACAACCTGGATCGCCGGAAACTCCTTCGCCATGGTCGCCTCAAACGCCCGCTCGCGATCGCCGGTGGACATCCCGCCCGGCTTGTTCATCAGCTCCGCAACTTTGCCTTTGCCATTCACCAGCGCCGCTAGCTTGCGCGCCGCTATCACGCCCGCGCCGTAGTTGTCGGTCGCCACGAATGTTACATAACCGGTCAGGTCCAGGCCAGAGTCGAACACAGTTACCGGAATTCCGGCATCCATGGCGCGCTTTACGGGTGCAACCAACGCCGTGTGGTCAGTAGCGGAAATAGCCAGCGCATCCACGCGCTGCGCCACCATGGAATCCACGATCTCAATCTGGCGCGAAAACTCAGTCTCCTCTCGCGGCCCGTTCCACAGCATATCCACGCCAAAATCGCGTGCGGCATCCAGAGCGCCGGCGTGAATCGACATGAAGAACAAGTGTGAGGTCGCCTTGGGCACCACTCCAATAAGCTTCTTGGTTCGTTTCTGGCAGGACGATAAGACCAGGGCGATGAGCAGCAGAACGATCCGCACTCGCAACTTGGATTGCATGGCTCAGGCACAGTATACTCTCCGCATGAAGACGAATCAGCAATGGTTGATCGCGGCGCGCCCGCGCGGGGACGTAAAGGAGTCGGACTTCCGGTGGAACGAAGCCAAAGTGGCCGATCCCGCCGATGGCGAAGTTCTGATCCGCACCGTCTATATTTCGCTCGATCCCACCAATCGCATCTGGATGAACGAGGCTGAGTCCTATCTGCCGTCGCTCCCACTGGGCCACGTGATGCGAGGAGGCGGCATCGGCATGGTAGAAGAATCGCGGAATCCGGGCTTCTCGAAGGGCGACATCGTACAAGGACTGCTCGGCTGGCAGCAGTACTCACTGTCAGACGGTGCGGGCCTCGCAAAGCTTCCGAAAGGCCTGCCCGTCCCGCTCACCGCATTCTTCGGATTGCTCGGCCACATCGGCCTGACAGCGTATTTCGGGCTCCTGGACATCACCGACCCGAAGCCCGGCGAGACGCTGGTGATTTCCACCGCTGCCGGCGCCGTGGGATCGCTAGTGGGCCAGATCGGAAAAATCAAAGGCTGCCACGTCGTCGGACTCACCGGCAGCGACGAAAAATGCCATTGGATTAAGAACGAGCTAGGCTTCGACGCCGCCATCAACTACAAAACCGCGAACGTGCCCGACGCCCTGAAGCAAAATTGCCCAAAGGGAATTGACATCTATTTCGACAATGTCGGCGGCACAATTCTGGAGGCCGTTTTGAATCTGATTAACCTGAAAGCCCGAATCTCGGTCTGCGGTATGATCTCGCAATACAACGCCGACAGTCCGGTTCCCGGCCCTTCCAATCTGCCGAACCTGATCATGAAGCGCGCCCGCATGGAAGGCTTCCTCTGCACCGATTACATGCCCCGCGCCGAGGAGGCATTCACGCAAATGGTCGGCTGGCTAATGCAGGGCAAGCTGAAATATCGCGTAGACGTGGTCCAAGGTCTGGAAAACGCCCCACGCACCCTGCATAAGTTATTTGACGGATCGAATGCGGGCAAACTGATCGTGCAAGTAGGGCCAGAATAAGATTTTGGCCACGGATGCACACGGATAAGACGGATAAAATGTTTTCTTATCCGTGTCCATCCGTGTGCATCCGTGGCCTAATAATTCGCGGACTTACCACAGTGTTCGGACCTTGTATTTCGGAATCTGCTCATCCGCCGTCACAATGGTCAGGCCTTCATGCACGGCCTGAGCGATCAGAATTCTGTCAAATGGATCGCCGTGCAGCATAGGAAGACCGGCCAGCACGGGCAGGTGTTCAGGCATCATCGGAAGAATGGTCCAAGGTGAATCGTAGAGAATTTTGTCCAGAACTTCAGTTATGCTTGCGTGCAGACTAAGTTTGCGGGCTTGATACTTGAGCACCAGCTCCCATACACTGACGATGCTGACCAGCAGTGAAGCGCTTGGGGCGGACAACACTCGCTTTGCGCGGTGCGATAGCCTCGCGCTTGCCGAAGTGGTCCATATCAAAACGTTCGTGTCTAGAAGGTAGCGGCCGTTCACATGTAGTCCTTGAACGCTTCCAGCGGAGCGTCGAAGTCCTCGGCCATCTCCATCTTGCCTTTGAAGAAGTCCCAGGGAATCTTCTTGGATTTGCGCGGCAGCCTGGTAAGCAAAGCCACTGGCCGGCCATTCTTAGCAATCGTGATCTGTTCACCTGCCGCGGCCCGTCTTACGAGCTTCGACAGACTGCTTTTTGCCTCATGCATGTTCACAACGACGGGCATAATGCCATGTTAGCCCGTTTATCGGGCTAAGTCAAAAGACCCATTCTTATCCGCGTTTATCAGCGTTCATCCGCG
>PMOK01000281.1 GCA_003162425.1 Bryobacterales bacterium
ACGATGCGGTGGCATTCCTTGACGCCATCCATCACCTCAAACTCCACCGGATCGAAGTCGCCAACAGGCCCAACTCCGCCCAGCACCGTGTGCATGACGCCGGACGAACGATGGACAATAAAACCCATCGACACCAGACGATCGATTACCTTTTGAACCTGGGACTCCTCGGCCCCTTCCTGCATCACAACTACCATTAAATTGATCCCCGAGCTTTCAATTGTGCCACAAGCTTGCGAACACTAACCAAGCCAGTGCAAGACACGCGAGCGCGCTCACGCTGGCGGACCACAGCAGTATCGTGGGCCAGAATCGAAACACGACCTCATGATTTCCAGCCGGCACAGGCAAGCCGCGAAAAGCGACGTCGGTCATCGAAATGGGACGCTCTTGGCCATCGATGAAAGCGCGCCAGCCCGGGTAATTCACCTCTGACGACACCAAGTATCGCGGTTGAATGGACTCCACTTGCAACCTAACCTGAGAGGGTGAGTATTCGACGATGCGAACCACGGCGTCCGCGCCGTCCGGGAAATGCGCGGCAGTTCCCTGCTCCACCACTGCAACCTTCGCGGGATCGAACGAGGGAGATCCAAGTTGACGGACCGCATCCGCCATATCTTCGGCGCGCACTATGTTCGGCACGAGAAAGAATCTGGGCAATGGGGCACCATTTTCATAGATCGCGCGGCCAGGAAGATCGACGGCCTTGACGAATTTGAGATTTTCAGGGACGGCACTCATGGAAAGAAGCAATCGCACATTGAGCAGATCTAGAATCGGTGAATCTGGACGCGTCACTTGATAGAAGCGGCCCCAGCGTTCGCCGTTACAAAATAGCAGCCTTACCTGCATCAGGCGATACAACGCGAACGGATCGTTCCCATTCGCGCTGGGCAATCTTGTGATGGGCGTCGTGGTGACCCAGCCGGTGAAATCGTTGTAAAGATCGAAGCGGGCCGGCGGCGACGATTGGTACAGACGTTGGCGAATCCAATCCATCAGCTCGCGGCTCCCGCCAAACTGGCTATAGGAAATTCCTGGTTCGGCATCCACCGAAGTCGCGTTCATGATCTTGCCGGAGCCCGCGAACATCAGGTCTAGAAACGTAATTACAAGCACTGCGCCGAGGAGTAGCGGGCGCCGCAGCAGTGAGTTCGCTCCTAGGCCAGCGAGCACAGCGATGCCAAGCGAGAAGACCACCATCGTGAACTCGACATACACCGAGTCGTGAACCAGGTCGAAGAAAAACGGAAAAAACAGGCGGCCGGGCAAGGTGTGGGTTCCCATCATCCAGAAAAAAGCAACCACGGTAAGAGATCCGAACGCGGCTACGTAGGGTGATCTGCGGACCACCGCAACCACGATAAACAAAAGCGCAGGAATCCCGCAGTAGAGATAGAGGAACGTTGGATTCCACGGCAGCTTGTAGAGATTCAGCTCGAACACATGATAGAAGTCCGGCCAAACCATGGACGCAAAAGCTTGCCATGGTACGCCCCAACTGGTTCCGCGAAAATCGCCACGAAATTTGGATACGCTCAGACTGCTGGCTTGGAGAGTTGGCAGAAGCTGTACCGCGCTTAGGAGAGCTGCGAGCGCGCTGGCGGCCGCACAGCACAACAGCAGCTTCAGTGACGACTTCTGAAACACGATCAGCGCTGCCGCTAGAACGAACACGCAAAGGAAAGCCGCCGCGCCAGTGGATGGAAAGCCCGCGAGAATGGAAAGCGCGAGACTGAGCGCCAGCACACCCGTCCAGCGGGGTGAAGGGCGCTTCGCCAAGCGAACGACGCTCCAGCAAGCCAGCGGGATCCAGGCCGCGCCATCGATGGCTCCCAGATGTTGGGTCTGCGAAGCGAAATAGGGGCCGCACTGAAAAATAGTGGCGCCGATCAGCGCCGCACCACGGCTGGCGCCGATTTCACCGAGCAGCAGAAAGGTGAAGACGCCGCCCAACAGGACGTGCGCCGCCAGGTGCAGTTCCATGAAATACGTCAGCCGATCGGGACTAAAGAAATTGGCGAAGAACACCGTGACGGCAGTCGGCGGATAGAAGATCTGTGCGTTGATGTTAGCGAAGAACGGCAGGCCGCAATAAGTGTAGGGGTCCCAGAGCGGGAACTGTCCCGCGCGCCACGAGGATGCGATGAAAGTGGTGAGCGGAAGATGATAATAGCGAAAATCCCACGGAATCACGTAATGCGGCGAGAAGATCACCTTGCGATAGAAAATCAGGATT
Source organism: Bryobacterales bacterium (assembly GCA_003162425.1). Taxonomy (GTDB): domain Bacteria; phylum Acidobacteriota; class Terriglobia; order Bryobacterales; family Bryobacteraceae; genus Palsa-89. The sequence goes on from PMOK01000281.1 coordinate 2,243, forward strand.
TCCGGTAGCAGGACCAGCAAGGCGAGAACCCAATCTTTCATCGTTCGTAAATATACCAGCACCGTAGCGCACGCAGTCTGCGTGCCGCGTTCACACTCGTGTGAACGCATGGTGTTCGCAAGAGTGCGACCACGGCACGCAAGAGTGCGTGCGCTACAAGTTAAGATAGATCACTTGAACCATCTCCGCTATACGCCATGGCTGGTCTTTCTAACCGCTCTTGTGGTTCTCGGCATCGGAATTGAAAGCGCTAAAGTCGCCGCGCCCATTTCGGATCCTGTTGGCGGGTACCGGTCCCAGGACGAATCGGTTTTCGCCAATAGTTCGATGACCATGGTGCTCCAAGGTCACTGGATGACGCCGAGGTTCCTCGGAAAGTTTTACCTGCTCAAGCCGCCGATGCAGCTTTGGCTTTCCGCGCTCTCGATGAAGCTGCTGGGAATCTCGTTGTTCGCGCTGCGCCTGCCGATGTTAGTTGCCGGCGCATTGGGAGTGGCCTTACTGTACTTGTGGTGCCGGGGTAGCACTTCGATCGGGGCGGGAATTACAGCCAGTTTGCTACTGGTTTCCGATCCAATGTGGCATATTTTCTCGCGGCTCTGTTACACGGATCTGCTACTCGCGTTTTTCACGACGACCGCGCTCTTCTTTGTTTATCGCGATCCTCGGCTGGAGTGTCGAACCTCGGTTATCGGATTCGCGGTCTCAACAGCCGCCGCCATCATGACCAAGAACGTGGCCGGCGTTATCTCGATCCTCACGCTGTTTCTTTTTGCGGCATTGATTCGACGCGAGCAGCGGCCCCGTTTTCTTCGCGTGGTTCAGGCTGGCGCGCTGGCTGTTCTGCTGGCAGCGCCCTGGCATGTGTATCAATTGGTCGCGCATTTCCGCTGGTTCTGGGCGGACTATATCCAGACGCAATTGCTGGCCTATGGCGTTCACCCGCCCGCTCAGATATCGAGCGAGTGGCCGCTCGTCTTTTACGCCAAGCGCCTGTTCCTGGTGGATCCGATTTTGTGCTGCCTCGCGGTGGCCGCGCTTCCGGGAGCGTGGATGGCCGCCAAACGGCGCTGCTCCGTGCAGCCAATTCTGTTATCCGCCTGGTTGGTGGTGGTGTGTTTGGCGCTTTCCTTTTTCCAGGTGCGAGGCCAGTTCCGATGGGTGCTTTTCCTGCTGCCGCCGCTGTGCATGTTGGTGGCGTGCTTTTCTCCAATGAAACGGAAGTGGCTGCTAGTGTTCTTGTGCCTGGTCTTCGCCATCAAAACCGAAGCGCCGTACAAGACCTGGGGACTTCCCTTTGGCGCCTACCCGCCGATGCCTTCTGAAACTTCGCTGCGTGCTTACTCGGACCGCGGCCGGCCCAACCCGCTGGTGCTGGTGGAGACCGACGACGAGCTTTATAGCGCCGTGCTTCCCCTGCCAAAGATTCACTACTGCTGGATCGATCCTAACGGATTAGTGGAACGCCTGGTGCCGTATTACGTCGAGCTGGGCATCACGGTAACGGCTGCGCAGTTCGACGACATGGAGCATTGGGAGCCTATATTTCGGGAGCGTCTGCGTGCGTGGGGTCTAAATTCGTCGGAGCCGATTGCAACCGCTGTGGTGGCGCAGTCAGATGCCGACGTGGCGAAGATCGTTGCCGCCCATTCCACTGCGGATTTTTATCTCCCAGCCCGTTTCCGCGCGGTACTGGAGGGCGCGGTGAAGACGACTCATGAACTCGTTAATGTTTCGGACGATAGATTTTTCTTGCTGGCTAAAAGGCCGCCCGACGTTCCACCGCCGCCGGCCGCCTTTAAGCCACCCAGCAATTGGTAGCTCCCTTCCGGTCGCGTAACGGCTGCGCAGGCACCGACTCCCTCACGGTCGCGGTTCGGTAACACTTCTTTCCGAACGGCGAGGGTAAGCGACCGGTTGTTGCTGTTCTGTCACTCTTCCCGGGGCGCCGTCATCGGATCCAACCGCGCTGCGCGACGGGCCGGCAGATAGCTGGCCGCAAGTGCCGCCAGGGCTAACGCCGCCACTGCCATCGCCAGCGTTGCGGGATCATGCGGTTTTAGTCCGAAGAGCAACGTGCTTGCGACGGTGGAAGCAGCCACGGCCAATCCCGTCCCGACCACCAGGCCGACGGCCAGCAGCAACCCCGCTTCACGCAGGATCATCTTCGAAACGTTGCCGGCGTTCGCGCCTAGCGCCATGCGGATTCCAATCTCGCTGCGCCGCCGCGCCACCATGTACGACATCACTCCATAGAGTCCGATGATCGCGAGCAGCGTTGCCAGAGCGGCGAAGAATCCGGAGAGCATGGCCATAACGCGATCATCCACCAGATGGTCGCGAATCATGGTTTTGAATACGCGAAAGTAGATCAAGATGTTCGGGCTAACGCCGGCGATCGCACTCTTCACCTGCTCGGTGAGCGCAGGCAGCGGCACGTTCGAACGAATCAGGATTTGTGCGAATGGTCCGCTGCCCATCGGATACTGGGAGGACGGCGCAAAACAAATGGCCTGTTGCGATTCGCGCAGCTCCTGGTATTACATCGAGTCGGGAAGCCTTCCTGTAGCCGAGCCGCGACCGGAAGGGAGCGACACCACAGTGCCGCTAGTTCCGGGTTCGTGGTAGCGCATCCTGCCGGTCGCGGCTCAGTTTTGTCGAGCATTCGCTCACCGGCGATAGCGTTTGGACTACAATGCATTCGAAGGAATCGCTATGTTTACCGCAACCGCCGGTCTGATGCTGCCGTGTACTGTCACAGGCTCGTTTCCACGCCCGCGCTGGTTCGATGTGAGCATGTGGGGACGGTCGCTCGATACCTGCATGCTGGACGTTCGCTTCAGGGAAAAGTTCCAGGATGCGCTGACGGTGGTGATCGGCGATCAGGAACGCGCCGGACTCGACATCTTGAACCACGCCGATTTCCACGTTGACGAGGACTTGGCCGGCCGGGCCTGGCATCACTATCCACTACAACGCTGGGCTGGATTCGAGGGCGATCATCTGCAACCGGAAGAGACCACGGCGCCCTGGCTGCACTATCCTCCGGGGTCCCTTCTCAACGAAATCTATACTGGCTGGCGCTGGCCCCATGTAGTGGGCAAAATCGAGCACCGGCCGCTCGATTATCCGAAGATATGGCGGCTGGCTCAGGCCAGAACCCGCAAGCCGGTGAAGTTCGGCACCTGCTGCTCGCAGGTGATGGCGCTGTTTCTTGACATCCACACGCCAAAGTACAAAGACAAGCGCGAAGTGATCTGGGACATGGCGGTGGCGATGAACCAGGAATTGCACGCGCTGCGGGATGCGGGCTGCCGATGCATTCAGATTGAAGAGCCGACGTTCCATTTCATGGCCAACACTTACGGCAAGGACCATGAAGAAGTGCAGTTCATGGTGGACGCGTTCAACCGCGAAGTGGCGGGCCTGGAAGATGTCGAGCTGTGGATTCACACCTGTTGGGGAAATCCGAACATGCAGCGCGTAATGGAAGACACCAGCTATGCGAATTCCATCGAAATCTATCTGGAGCGCTGCCGGGGCGATGTGTGGACGCTCGAGATGAAGGACCGCAACCAGAAGGACTTGGAATTGTTCGCGCCGTTCCGCAATAACCTGAAAAAGAAAATCTGCATCGGTGCGGTAAGCCATCGCTCTTTGCAGGCGGACCGGCCGGAGGAGGTGGCGAATGAGATCAGACAGGCGCTGCGGTATATCCCGGCCGAAAGTTTGATCGTATCCAGCGATTGTGGATTCGGGCGCCAGGGCTCGAACCGCGAGATAGCGTTCTATAAGGCCAGCGCCATCGCGCAGGGAACTAACATCGTGCGGCGGGAGCTTGGGCTGCCGGTGACCGAAGTGCCGGCCGCGGATCCAATGCTGCAGGTGGACGTTGTTCCTGGCAGAGGACGGCAGGCTTCAACCGAAGGGTGATCAACGATGGCACTGCAATTTACAACTTCATATCAGGAAGATTCACTCGCGGTTTTCCACTACTACAAGAACCTGGTGGAAAGAGCGATGGCGCAAGTTACCGATGAACAACTCGTCACCGTATTGGATGGCGAGATGAATTCAATTGCCCAAATTGTGAAGCACATGGCCGGCAACATGCGATCGCGCTGGACAGATTTCCTCACCACGGACGGAGAGAAACCAGACCGCAATCGAGACTCTGAATTTGTCGATCCTCCCGCGACGCGCCAGGAATTACTCGCCCTATGGGAGCAGGGCTGGCAGTATCTTTTCCAGGCATTGGAACCGCTCTCGGAACAGGATATGCAGCGAAAGGTAACCATTCGCGGCGAAGCCCACTCGGTGATGCAGGCCATTAATCGTCAGGTTGCTCATTACTCGTATCATTGCGGACAAATTGTCCTGCTTGCCAAGCACTTCAAACACGACGACTGGCATTCTTTGAGCGTTCCTCGCGGGCAATCGGCGGGATTCAATCGCCGCGTGCTGGCAGCCGAAGCGAGCCAGCGCTAGCCTGTGGCGCAGGCGCTTTCGCCCAATGCCACTTTGGTTTCCCGAAACTGGGGATCCAGATACAGTCGTGGGGCAGACCCCCTGGTCTGCGCGGGTCCCCCTGGACCCGCTCCTCGCCAGAGAAATCAGATTCATCCAAACCCAGCAAGCCGAC
>PMOK01000027.1 GCA_003162425.1 Bryobacterales bacterium
TACGATACCAGCTCACCGCCTGCGCGTCGTCCTTGGGCAATCCTCCCCGGCCGTTCTCGTACATGACGCCCAGGTTAGCCATGCCGCGCCCGTCGCCCGCGTCGACCGCTTTACGATACCAGCTCACCGCCTGTGCGTCGTCCTTGGGCAACCCTCCCCGGCCGTACCCGTACATGACGCCCAGGTTTGCCATGCCGCGCCCGTCGCCCGCGTCGGCCGCTTTGCGATACCAGCTCACCGCCTGTGCGTCGTCCTTGGGCAACCCTCCCCGGCCGTTCTCGTACATGACGCCCAGGTTAGCCATGCCGCGCCCGGCGCCCGCGTCGGCCGCTTTGCGATACCAGCTCGCCGCCTGTGCGTCGTCCTTGGGCAAACCTCCCAAGCCTTGTTCGTACATGAAGCCCAGGCTAGCCATGCCGTGCCCGTCGCCCGCGTCGGCCGCTTTGCGATACCAGCTCACCGCCTGTGCGTCGTCCTTCGGTAACCCGCCCTGGCCTAGCTCGTACATAAAACCTAGGCTGAACATGCTGGGCCCATCGCCCAAATCCGCTGCCTTGCGATACCAGTCGACCGCCTGCAGCTCGTCCTTTGGAACGCCCTGGCGGCCGTAGTAGTAGATTTCCCCAATTCGGTAGCTTGCGGTGCCATAACCCAAGTCGGACGCCCGTTTATAAAACCTAATGCTGGCTTGCAAATCTGTAGGAGCTCCTTGAAGCCCGGATTCGTAGGCTTTCCCAAGCTGGGTGAGCGCCTCACGGGAGCCCCTATTTGCCAGGTCGTTGAGTTCGGCAATGTTGAGTTTGGTCAGATCCTGGGCGGCGGGTATCACCGAGGGTGCGGGCGGCTTCATCTTTTCCATACGTTTCCGCGCGGCTGCGCAAAAAAGACCGTTGGGAAATTCTTCGCAAAACCGCGCATACAACTGCGGGTCGTCCAGCCCTTCGATGCTCTTCCAACTCGCTAACTCCATCTCCTTGTCGAGGTCCGCTCCACCGGCGCCCTTGGGGACGGTCATCCCCATGGCGAGAATGTCGCCCTGAGGAATGGTGGGGCGATCGGCATTCGGATTCAGAAAAACAAACGTGCCGGTGTGCGTGCCGTCGATCTTAACGGGATCGGGATTCATCTCGTGGCCGGGTCCCAGGTGGCGGGTCATATCGGCCAGCAGGACTCCGGCGTCCTCTACGGCTTGGCCGATGGTAATGTACCCACGCCTCTTGCTTTCAGCGGTTCCGTCACGCAATACGCGCAGCAGCGCCTCAGTAAAGATGCTGTATTGGCTGTCGGAGGATTCCCTTACGACCCAGGCCCGCTGCTTGGCCGTGCCAGCGGTTACGACGATGCGGCTTCCGTTGGCACTGAGCTCGGTGACTGCGGCTTGCGTTTCCTCTTTGGCCCCCTTGGGTATGGTCGCCTCACCGGCTGTGCAAGCGTCGTAGAGGAAGAGCACATGCTTGGCCTTGAGAAGGCCGCTCCATTGTTCGTACTCATCCACGCGCAGCACGTTCTGGCCCCACTGTCCGGGCTTGGCTTGCTGAAATTGAAGAACAGGGCGTCCGGTACCGGGATCGGCGCCGTGGCCGGAATAGTAGAAGAGCAGGCGGTCGTTGGGTTGCAAGATTTGCGGCATTTCGTCCGACATGAAGGTCTCAACCGTTTCCGGTGAAACGCCTTCGTCCATGACGTAGACGGCGTCGAAGCCGCCATTGCCGAGCAGGTAGTCACGCATCTTCTCGACGTCCTTGGAAACATATTCCAACTTGGGGATGATGTACTGGTAGTGGCCAATCCCGACCAGGACCGCGATGCTGCGCTGAAACGGAAGGTCCAACCTGGTGCCATTGGGAAGCCGGAAGAGCCGGCAGAACGACTCCCAAAACGAAGGAAGCGTCTGGGTGGAGGGCCGTTCGAAGAGCGTAATGTTGGCATGGCCAGGGACGGGCTTCTTAACCACTCCGGATGGGATGGCGGCAAGCGCTGGAAAAAGGGCAATCGAGATGAAACCCAGCGATACCTTCATGGAGCCCTCCCTCCTACGTCTTACTCGATAGCGCTACGATTGCGCCAGCTTGCGGGTGAAATACCCACGCCATAAGAAGCCGTTCTCGAAGGCCACAAGGAAGAGCATCAGGAGAGGAATATTGAAACTAGACAAATCGACCTTCGCGTTCTGGAGCGATGCCGCCAGCGGTACGAACACCATTGGCGAGACCAGGAACGGCTTCACAAAAGTTCTCCAGTCGAATTTCGTTTCTTGTGGTTTTGAATCCAGGTAATGATACAGATATTCAGCTCCCATTCCCAGGACCATGGATATAAACAGCGCCAGTACCAGCGGGCCGGCATCGGCATTGGTTTCGCCCTTCGCGACTTCGGCCGGGAACGAAGGAAACCCGAATGCGAAGTGCAGCAGCGCGAGGTAGAGAACCAGCACAATAATGGCAAGCACTCCTGAAATACGCCGAGAGCGAAGCTGCCACGCGCTCGACAGAACCAACAATAGCGCTGAGGCAGCCACAATAACTGTCATTATCCACGGCATACTCAAGATGTTGTTTGAGTGTACTACGGATAATCGTGGTTGTGCGTGGATCAAGAGGCCAGCTTAACCGTGATTGGGCGTTTCTGTCCTCGGCGTCGTTTCGTGCAAGAGTCCGGCAGGTTCGCTTTCTTCGGTGGCCGCTGACCGACTCGGCGACTCCGGTTCTCCCTCTAGCCGTTGCCAGGATAACGTTCTCGCCCACTGGGAAGCTCCGCAGGCCAGGACGCAGATCTTCGTCGCGGGCGCGGCCTATATTGGGATCGCTTGCTAGGAGGAAGAATCGGTCGATTATTGAATCGATGAACCGGTCCGCGATGTCTAGGCTATCGCTCTTGGTGGCGATGTAGAACCCAATGTCATCAAGATCGGAGTCGGCTTGCGGGGTGCGGATGTGTCCCGTCAGCGGGGAGCGGTCTTCTCGGCGGCAAGGCGGGCGCGGCCGCGCTGCTTTACCTGCTCGGCCAGCTCGCGCATGGATTCCTGCGTCATGGTGCGCCCCTCACCTCGGGCGGGCGAGACTTCAGCTTCATCGACTGCGGAAAGGATCTCCGCGCGGGTGCGCTCGCGTTCCTCCCATAAGGATAGGGCTTCCTTTACTGCGTCTTCCTCACGTTGAAGGCGGCCGGTCTCGATCGCTTGGCGGGCAAAGGCTTTCTGGCCGGGGGTGAGTTGTACTTCCATACGTTTTTAGCGTAGCGCAGTCGGTAGTGGGTCTATTTCCCCTCTTGACGGGTTTCGTAATACATGCAATGCGCCGGTTCACCCGATTGACCAATGCGTTCAGCAAGAAGCTGGACAACCACATCGCCACGATTGCGCTGTTTCACATGTACCACAACTTTGGGCGTGTGCATCAGACCTTGCGTGTTGCTCCTGCGATGGAAGCGGAAATCAGTTCTCATGTGTGGTCAGTTCAAGAAATCGTAGCTCTCTGCTCTGCGTCGATGCTCCAGGCTGCCTGAAACGGAACATTTCTGTCTCCAACCCAAATTCTTAGTTCTGCAATATATACCCCCGGCTGTAACTGAATAGGCCGGAAGCCCCGATCCGGCCAAAACATTAAGAGATTTTGCATTCCCTTAATCGGACATACAAGCCACCACACGCCCTCTTCGCCGTAATGGAGATCACCTTGAACGCCGGGGGCTCTTTGTAGCTGGATGGCGTCGTAACTGAACCTGCCCGTATCTGAGTGAAGAAGCCGACTCGTTATTCGCTTGCCGTCCTTAAACGGTCGGATGTCCGACACGACGACTCTGGCGGGGAGGGCCTTTTCGCTACTCTGCACTTGCCGCACGGAAATTACTATCCCCTCTCGGTGTGTCCGCAGTTGAACGGGTATTTCTTCTTCTGTCGCCTGCAAGAGCTGGCTAGACAAGGTTTCAGCGAGACCGGAGAGCGGCGGGGGCGGAGGGTCAGGTGGTTTCAGGCTGCGGACTACTTTAGTTTCGAGGTTTCCATGGAAGGGCACCGCACTTTTGTGCTTGTCGTCTCCCTTGGGATCAGATAGCCGCCTGCGCGATGTGACAATAGCGACAATAGTGCCGAGCAGAGAGATTCCAGCGATTATAATCCAAAACCATTCAGAGTTACTGGTAAATGGCACCCGAAGATCAAGCTTGAAGACCCACAGCGCGCCCAAGTAAACCCAGCAGATAACCAGCAACACAGCCAGAACACCTAGAGCGCGCGCTATCCATTTGCTCCGCCAGTCGCCCAGTCGTTGGGCAATCGTGATAATAAACGCTACCACGGCGAATCCCAGGCTGAGTATTGCGACGTGAACTGGCTGCGGAAGTTCTGGCATGGTCCGATTGTCCCACCTGCGAAACTGCTCGCGCCTGTCAAGTGCGAAAGCGCTGTAGGAATTTCAAATGGACCCACTACCAACTGGTCAGTGGGCGATTCGTTCCTAAGGGTGCGACTGCGCGCGGCACCTAGAAGCTCATTCGACACCGCCCCACAACAGTGACTCCCTTAGTCTTGGCTTAGAATCTGTCAAAAAATCGGTTGGCAGGCGAAAGCGCCTGCCCCACTCCTGCCAAGCGGTTCTTCTATACAGTGTAAGAGTGCTGATTCTGGCATCCACCTCGCTGCGCCGGCAGCAAATCCTCACCGCTGCAGGGATACCGTTCACCATTCGCGCTCCCAATGTCCCCGAGCTACGCGAGCCTGATGAATCTCCCGACGCGTACGTCCGCCGGCTCGCTGAGCAAAAAGCATTCGCGGTTCCTATGAACGCTGGCGAAACGATTCTCGCGGGCGATACGGTAGTGGTCGTCGATCAACATATCCTCGAAAAGCCGCGCGATCACGCCGACGCACTGCGCATGCTCCGTCTGCTCTCCGGCCGCGATCATGAGGTAATCACCGGCATCTGCTTGCGCCGTGATTCTCGAAAAATAGTCGACAGCGCTACTACCAGTGTCCACTTCGTCCAGCTCACCGAAGAGGAGCTCGCGGTCTACGTCCAAAGCGGCGAGCCCATGGACAAAGCCGGCGCTTACG
>PMOK01000161.1 GCA_003162425.1 Bryobacterales bacterium
CTTGACAATGGGGTCCACTTTAGGCGGAGCGCGCCGCCTAAGGGAAGTTGACCTGCAACGACCGTACAAATCGCACCTTGATCCGAGGCTGAATGGTGACCAAGCACTAGAATGTGCCATGTTTGTGGTCGGCGAGATGCGGACACTCGATGCCCATTTAGAGTCCCGACTTCATGAACGACTTCTGGAACCTGTCCAGTGCATACCAGCGTCCGAGCTGGCCAATGTTGAAGTATCACCGGAGTGCTAAACGCAGAGGCGAAGCACGGGTCGTGAGCCGACGGCGCGTCTGGTGGCCGCCAACTCGATGGGAGAGGATAGTGGCACCGGCACTCAAGCTCTATGCTCAAGTCGCGTTTGTTACATGCACGCATGCCCCTGTGGCTATTTTTCGGACCCGACGCGCGAATGCCGCTGCACCGGCGCCATCATCCAGCGCTATCTGAGCAAAGTGAGCGGCCCGCTGCTGGATCGCATCGACATGCACATCGAGGTTCCCTCAGTCCCCTATAAAGAACTGCGCGGCAAAGACACCGGCGTTAGTTCCGCCGAAATGCGCGATCGGGTGGAGGGTGCACGCGCCATCCAACAACGGCGCGGTTTCTACAACTCCCGCATCCCCTCGCGCCAGTTGCGCAAACTGTGCGCTCTCGACGAAGCCGGCGAACGCACGCTTGAAATGGCTGTCCGACGCATGGGCCTCAGCGCCCGCGCGCACGACCGCATTCTCAAGGTCGCCCGCACCATCGCCGATCTCAGTGCCTCGGAGTCCGTCATTGCCAAACACCTGGCCGAAGCCGTACAATACCGCAGTCTCGATCGCAGCTATTGGAACTGATCAGCGCCCGGAGCCAGCCGTGTGGGTCAAATGGCGCATTTCGCATTTCTGTTATTCTGATGGCACGATGCAGGTTATTGCAGAACCGCGCCCTCATCATTTGGGCGGGTGATTGCTATGACAAAGGCAAAGACGCGTATGAAGGCCCCTCTCCGTAGCTTCCTCAGCGCACTCATCGCAGCCGTTTTGGTAACGGCGCTGGCCGGGGGGCAGTGTATCTCCTGCCAGACTGGCGCCTCTGCGTCTTCTGGAAAGGGCGACTGCTGCACGCCGGACGGGCGTTGCAAGACCTCTACACCCACTCGTTGCCTCAAGGCGCACAACGCCGACACTGCGCTTATTCAGCAAAGCGCGCAGATGTACCCTGTGATGACCGCGTCGAGTATTGATGTCATAGCATGGATTGATCCGGTCCTCAGCCAGGTTCTAGCACCTGCCCCACTCACCTGTAGCTACTCGCCTCCGGAACCTTACCTTCTCAATTCTGTCTTCCTGATCTAGACCGCATCGTCCCTCGCGCTTTAGTAGCCCCAAGCGTAGGCGCGGGGACCACCCAACATCTATTCGCACACGGTCAAGTCGAAAGGAAGAGAACATGCGTTTTCATTTAAGTTCGAGCGCCGTCCTTGTGCTAACGTTCGTCCGCGTTGTGGGAGCACAAGAACAAACCCTCGCATTGCGGGATCTGATCACCGAAGCTCAACGCGGTAATCCTGAGATACTCGCTGCGCAGAAGCGATACGAAGCGGCCCGCCAGCGGCCGCGGCAGGAGAGCAGCCTGCCCGATCCAACCATTTCACTTGGCTACTCGAGCAACGGCAATCCCCTGCCAGGGACCGGCATCGGAACGCAGCCGACCAGCAACATCGGCCTCAGCTTCACGCAGGAGTTTCTCTATCCCGGAAAGCTCCGTCTGCGCGGCGAGGTCAGCTCCAAAGCAGCGGACGCCGAGTTCGAACAGTACAGGATGGTGGAGCGAAATGTGATTCTGCGGCTTAGCCAGGCCTTCTATCGGCTGCAGCACACCTATCCCGAACTGGAAGTGTTGGAGCGTAACCATTCCCTGCTCCAGACTTTCCTACGTATCATTGAAGCCCGCTACGCAGTCGGCAAGGCGTCCCAGCAGGATGCTTTCAAAACCCAGACGGAGCTGACCATTCTTGAAACGAAGAAGATACAGACCGAGCGCGAGCGGCGTAGCCAGCAAGCCGAGATCAACAGTCTTTTGAACCGCCCGGCCGGCGCTTTCCTGGCTCAGCCGGCTGAGCCGCATGTGCACGAGCTCACCGTTTCTCTCGACGAGGTCCAAAGCCACGCACGCGATACTTCTCCAGAGTTGCTCAGGGACCAGAAAGTGGTGGAGCGTTCGGATCTGGCGCTCAACCTGGCGCGCAAAGAGATCTATCCGGACTATGCGATCACCGGCGGCTATTTTTACATGGGAAGCATGCCGGCCATGTACCAGGTCCGCGCCGACATCCACATCCCTCTGTATTTTTCAAGGAAACAGAACGCGGGTGTAACGGAGCAGGCGCAGAAAATGGCCGGCGCGCGGCATGAATACGATGCGGCCAGCCAATCGCTCAGCTTCCGGATCGAAGATGCGTATCTGACGGCCGAGACCTCCTACAAGCTGATGAAGCTTTATCTGGACACGGTGATCCCCCAGGCGCATCTGACGCTGCAATCGTCGTTGAATGCCTATGAGACCGGGACGGCAGACTTTCTTTCGGTCTTCACCAATCACATCGGGATCGTGGAGTACGAAATGAACTACCACGAGGAAATGCTGAATTACCACCTGGCCGTGAGCCGGTTGGAGGAGTTGACGGGCCTCGACTTGGCTCGGTGAGGTGCGATTTATGAAATATATTCTTCTTTCAATCGGCGCCGCGCTCCTGGTGGGTGGCGGCTTTTTAGGCGGCATCGCGTATCGCCACCACGCGACCCAATCGGATCAACACGCCGGCCACGCTAAGGCGCAACGCAAAATTCTCTACTACGTCGATCCCATGCACCCGGCCTACAAGTCGGATCGGCCCGGCGTGGCGCCGGATTGCGGGATGAAATTGGAGCCAGTGTACGAAGGCGATCCAGCAACCGATCCAACCAAGGCCGGCCTGCTCAAGGTGAGCGCAGAGAAACAGCAACTGATCGGCGTCGAATACGGAACCGTCGAGTTGGCTTCTTCTTCGTCGAGCTTTCAGGCGGTGGGCAAGGTCACCCAGGACGAAACACGCGTGGTCCGAATCCATTCCAAGGTGGAAGGCTGGATCGAGCAGGTCCACGCCGACTTCACGGGCGCGCGCGTAGAGAAAGGCCAGCCGTTGCTCACCATCTACAGCCCGGAGATGCTCGCGACCCAGCAGGAGTACCTGCTGGCGCTTCAGGCTCGCGAAATATTGAAGGTCAGTTCGCTGAAGGAAGCCGGCGAGAACAGCGATTCGTTGATCCGCGCGGCTAGCACGCGTCTGGAACTTTGGGATTTCGGCCGCGCCCAGATCGACGAGCTACAGAAAACCAAAAAGCCCCAGCGCGCCATTACGCTCTTCGCGCCGGCCTCCGGATACGTCATCGCGCGCAATGCATTTCCAGGTCAGAAGGTAACTCCGGACACTGAGTTGTACGCGCTGGTGGACCTCAGCCGGATCTGGGTACTGGCCGACGTGTTCGAGACGGATGCGGCGAACGTTCGAGTGGGGCAAAGCGCCGTGATCGGTCTCCCTTACCAGCGTGGCAAAGGATTGGTGGCTCGTGTCTCCTACATTCAGCCCCAGGTGGATCCCGCCACGCGCACGCTCAAGGTACGGTTGGAAGCGCCGAATCCCGGCCTGCAGTTCAAGCCGGACATGTTCGTAGAAGTCCAGTTCCAGCTCACTTCGCAGAGAAAAGTAAGTGTGCCCGCGGAAGCGGTACTAGACGCGGGAATACGCAAGACCGTGTTCGTGGATCGCGGCAACGGCTACCTGGAGCCGCGCCAGGTGGAAACCGGCGAGCGAATGGGCGACCGCATTGAGATCCTCAAGGGCTTGAAGCCGGGGGAGCGCATCGTCACCTCCGGAAACTTCCTGATCGATTCCGAGAGCCAATTGAAGCAGCCTGCGGCCGCATCGGCAGAACACCCTTCAGCACAACCGGGAGCTCATCATCATGATTAACCGCATCATTGAGTTTTCCGCGCGCTACAAGTTCCTGGTGTTTCTGATGGTCGGGTTCGGTGTCGCGGCCGGCATCTGGTCTATCAAGCACATGCCGCTGGATGCGATTCCGGACCTGAGCGACACCCAAGTAATTGTGTACTCGCGCTGGGACCGCAGTCCCGACATTCTGGAAGACCAGGTAACCTATCCCATCGTCACCGCCATGTTGGGCGCTCCAAAAGTGAAAAGCGTGCGTGGCTACTCGGACTTCGGCTACTCGTTCGTCTATATCATTTTCGAAGAAGGCACGGACATTTACTGGGCGCGCTCGCGCACGCTGGAATATCTTTCCAGTGTCCTGCCGCGTCTTCCGCAAGGAGTGAAGACCGAACTGGGTCCAGATGCGACCGGCGTCGGTTGGGTGTTTCAATACGCTCTGATCGACACCAGCGGCAAGCACAACCTGGCGGAGTTGCGGTCCGTTCAGGACTGGTTCCTGCGATATCAGCTCCGCGCGGTGCCGGGCGTGGCCGAAGTTGCACCTCTCGGCGGTTTCGTGCGCCAGTATCAAGTCAACGTCGATCCAAACCGGCTGCAGGCGTATAACATTTCGATCACGAAGGTTGCAGAAGCGGTGCGTGCGGGCAACAACGATGTGGGTGGGCGGCTGGTGGAGTTCAGTGGCGCCGAGTATATGGTGCGGGGACGCGGCTATGCGAAGTCCGCCGCCGACCTGGAGAAAATCGTGCTGGCGTCGAGTGCCAGTGGCGTTCCCATTCGGGTTCAGGACGTCGGCAAAGTGGTGCTTGGTCCGGATCTGCGCCGCGGGGTCGCGGATTGGAACGGACAAGGCGACGTGGTGGCCGGCATAGTCATCATGCGGCAGGGCGAGAATGCTCTGCAGGTGATCGAGCGCGTCAAGGCGAAATTGCGCGAGATCGAGCCGGGCTTACCGGCCGGCGTCAAGGTGGTCAGCGCCTACGATCGCTCCGAATTGATCCTGAGATCCATCGACAATCTGAAGCACACACTTGCCGAGGAGATGACTATTGTCTCCGTCATCATTTTGCTATTCCTGTGGCACATCCCGAGCGCGATCATTCCCGTCTTCACCATTCCGATCGCTATCGTGATCTGTTTCATCCCCATGAAGATGTTGGGGCTCAGCTCGAACATCATGTCGCTCGGCGGCATCGCGATTGCGGTCGGCGCCATGGTGGACGCCGCCATCGTGGTGGTGGAGCAAACCCACAAGAAGTTGGAGGAGTGGGAGCGGACGGGGCGGAAAGAAGATTACCACCGAGTGGTGATCGACGCGGTGAAGGAAGTTGGAGGAACCAGCTTCTTTGCGTTACTGGTGATCGCGGTTTCCTTCCTGCCGGTGCTGACGCTCGAGGCGCAGGAAGGCCGGCTGTTCAAGCCGCTGGCGTACACCAAGAACCTGTCCATGATCGTGGCGGCTGTTCTGGCCATTACGCTCGATCCAGCCATGCGATTGTGGTTCACGCACATGAACAATTTCCGCTTCCGCCCGGCGTGGATCTGCCGCGCCGCCAACGCCGTGCTGGTGGGAAAAATCCATTCGGAGGAGAACCATCCCATCAGCCGGATTCTGATTCGCCTGTATGAGCCTGTGTGCGCCTGGGCGCTTCGCTGGAAGTGGTTGGTGCTGGCGGGCGCGGTGGCCATGCTGGCGGTGACCGTGCCGGTTTTCAACCGGCTGGGATCGGAGTTCATGCCACCGCTCGATGAGGGTACCTTGCTTTACATGCCGTCCACGCTGCCGGGTATTTCGGTCACGCAAGCACAGAATCTGCTCGCAGTGCAGGATCGCATCATCCGGCGATTTCCGGAAGTGGATACGGTGTTGGGCAAAGCCGGACGCGCGGAAACATCGACGGACCCCGCCCCGCTATCGATGGTGGAGACAGTGATTACATTGAAGCCTCAAGCGGAGTGGCGCAAGGTGGAACGCTGGTACTCCGGCGCGCCCGAGTGGATGCAACCAATTTTTCGGCCGTTCCAGCCAGACCGCATCTCCACCGAGCAACTGGTGGAAGAAATGAACGACGCGCTGAAGTTGCCGGGCGCCTCCAACGCCTGGACCATGCCGATAAAGGCGCGCATCGATATGCTGACTACGGGTATTCGCACACCGGTCGGCGTCAAAATCTACGGAGCCGACACCAGCGTAATCGAGCGCCTGGGGACGGATATCGAGCGGCTGCTGGCCCATGTGCCGGGTACGCGCAATGTCTTCGCTGAACGGACCGGCGGTGGCTATTTTCTGGACTTCGACTGGAAACGCGACCAGATGGCACGTTACGGCCTATCCATGGACGACGTGCAGAATCTGGTCACGACCGCCGTTGGCGGCGACAACGTTACCACCACAGTGGAAGGCCGCGAGCGTTACCCGGTGAACGTCCGCTATGCGCGGGATTTCCGGAGCGACCTGGGCCGGTTAAGCCGCGTGCTGGTCCCTGTAATGAGCGGTGCGCAGATTCCGGTCTCCGAGCTCGCCGAGGTGAAGCTGGTTTCCGGCCCTTCGATGCTGCGCGATGAAAACGGCCTGCTCAGCGGTTATGTGTACGTGGATGTTTCCGGCCGAGACGTGGGCGGCTACGTTGAAGAGGCCAAGAAAGTTGTGCGTGATCAACTGCACGTTCCAGCGGGCTATTCCATCGCCTGGAGCGGCCAATACGAAGCCATGCAACGCGTGCGCCAGCGCCTGACGATTGTGCTGCCGCTCACCGGACTGCTTATTCTGTTGCTGCTCTACTTGAACACCCGGTCGCTTACCAAAACCATGATCATCATGCTGGCGGTTCCGTTTTCAGCGATTGGCGCTATCTGGTTCCTGTACGCGCTGGGATACAACATGAGCATCGGCGTCTGGGTGGGCGTAATTGCTCTCACCGGTGTGGACGCGGAAACTGCGGTGTTCATGCTGCTTTACCTGGATCTTGCTTACAATGACGCGCAAAAGGCCGGCCGTCTGCGCTCCTTAGGCGATCTGCAGGCGGCCATCCAGCACGGCGCGGTGAAACGCATCCGGCCTAAGTTCATGACCGTCGCTTGCATGTTCATGGGCCTGGTCCCCATCATGTGGTCCACCGGCTCCGGCGCGGACGTGATGAAACGCATCGCGGCTCCGATGGTCGGCGGCATCTTTACTTCGTTCCTGCTTGAATTGGTGGTCTATCCGGTAGTTTATGAGGTTTGGAAATGGCACTTCGAATTGAAAAAACAATTGGCGCGTTCTTGATTTTGTGCGGCGTCGTGATCGCTCAGCCGTTCACGTATGAAGTTCGCCATCGGCACCTGCACGGCGGCGCCGTCGGCACGCTACGAATCAGCCAGGATTCCATTGCGTTCGAAGAGAAATCGAAGAACGCCAAGCACTCTCGGGAATGGAAGTACGCAGACATCCAGCAACTATCTTTGAGCCCGTTGGAGCTGCGGATTCTGACTTACGAAGACCGCAAGTGGCAGCTTGGCCGCGATCGCGAGTACGTCTTCGACCGGTTGCCGGAAGGTCTGGCGCAACAGGCGTACGGACTGTTCCATCAAAGCTTGGACCAGCGCTTCATCGCCGAATTGTCTGATCCCGACGGGCGCGTGCTTTGGCAGACCGGCGCAAAACTGCGCCGCGGGCTGAGTGGTTCCGACGGGACTCTGCGGATTGGCGAAGACCGTATCATTTTCGAGACAGGCGCCGGCGGTGAATCCCGCACTTGGCGCTTCACCGACATTGACAATATCAGCACTGCGGGCTCATTCGATCTGGCGATTACGACCACCGAGCTATCCCGTTGGCTCCATGCTGGTCACCGCGAGTTTCGATTTCAATTAAAGCAGGCGCTGCCTGAGAATCGTTACAACGACCTATGGCGCCACATCAATCAGAATAAGCGCGCCATCGACTAGTGGGCTGTCGGCGAAAGAACTTTGGCATCGAAATCCCAGGCGTTCGCATGAGTGCGAACCCGGCAAACACGAGTGTTCGCGCCACGCGTAGCGCACGCACCCTTGCGTGCCGCGTCGCCACTCATGGCGACGCACGGCAGTAGTAAAGATTCAGCAACGACAGCCTACTAGTACTGCATTCATACAAGATTGGCCAGCGACGATAAGGTATCTAGGCC
>PMOK01000184.1 GCA_003162425.1 Bryobacterales bacterium
ACGTAGTCTTGGCGAGTTCAGGGTCTTGCGGAACCCAATAACCGATGCTCTCAATGCCGTGGCGCTTAAAAGTTGCGATGTGGTGATCGCGGAAGTTGGCCTTGAGAGCTTCGAGCTTGCCCTCATAGACGTGGTAAGTCCGGAGTTCATAAACGCGTGACTGCGCCAAGGCGCAGGCGGCTGCCAACGTGAACAGTAGAATCAATTTTTGGAGCATGAGACAGTGTAGATCGTTGTCCACTTGACAATCAAGTGATAAATGCGCTGAGTCCTCGGTTACCCGCACAACAACTGAGGAATGTGCCGAAAGTGCCGGTCTCTGGTGATCAGCATCAGATCGTGTTCCAGAGCGAGAGCCGCTATCCAAAGATCGTTGTCAGGAATTGGGGTGCCGGCACGTTTGAGCTGCACAAACACACGGGCGTACCGCTCAGCCGTCTCGCGGCCAGGCATCAAAATCCCGACGGTACCTTTTGACAGTAGTTTGCGCAGCAGAACCTGAGTGCGCTCCTGCTGCGCGCCTGCGTAAAACCCGGCCTTGATTTCCGCAACAACGATGAGCGGACCAGACTTCATCGCAGGTTTCCAACCACTCCGCCAACGCGGCGTCACTCCTAAACAGATCAGTCTGGCCGGTTGGTGGCGAGCGCAATCTTCATTTCCATTTATCCCAGTCAATTCGGCGCTGGGAGGCCACTATCTCGTCAAACGCCGGATCTGGAATCCACCCGCCTGTGACGTCCGATAAGTCCGTTTTACGCTTGGCGCCGAAAGTCGCTTCCGTCAATTCCTCTACAACCACCTGATTGAGGCTGCGCTTTTGCCTGGCCGCTTTCTGACGGAGCACGCGGTCCGCTTCCTCGGGAATACCACGGATGGTGTACCGTCTCGACGGCTCCTTCTTCCTCATGCCTACATGATAGGACTCAATGCAGGCGGCCACCACTTGACAATCAAGTGCAATTGCGCGAGACTGTTTCCAGGAGGCTCCACTCGATTGTCAAGTGAAGGGAAGTCACGCATCCAGGTGCTCCAGGGCACCCTCGATCTCATCGTTCTGCGTACTCTGCGCAGCATGGGCCCACAGCACGCTTACGGCATCGCCTCGCGGCTGGAGCAAGTTTCCGAGGATTTGTTGAAGCTCAATCAGGGCACGCTCTATCCAGCTTTGGTTCGCCTGGAACAGCAGGGCTGGATCAAGGGCAAATGGGACAAGACGGAAAACGGACGAGAGGCCAAATACTACGCCATCACCAAAACCGGAATGAAGGCGCTTGAAGAGGAGACCCAGCGCTGGCGCCAACTGTCCGGCTTGGTGGAGAAGCTGTTGAGTGAGGAGTCCTGAGCCATGCGGCACTTCAGACGGATGTTTGCCAAGCTGACAAATCTTTTTCGCCGCCGCCGCGCTGACCACGAGCTGGATCGCGAAGTGTCTGCGCATTCAGCGCTGCTCGAAGACGAATTCCAACGCCGCGGCACGAGTCTCGAGCGCTTTGTACGGGGCCGGACCCGTTCCCCGCTCCCCAATTCCAGCGTGCGCCACGTTGGATATGACCAGCCAAGCCCCCAACCGTCAAGCCAGCCGCGAGGATCACCGTCAGGGCCAGTCCGAGAATCGAGCGCGGCAAACTGCGATTTGTCTGCGGCTCATAAGCGCCCGACGACAGCGAGGCGAACGTAAGCATCGCCGTGGTGAGCGAGAACAGCACGGCGGCCAACAACGGGACGCCCATCAGCACCGCCACGATGCCCGCCTCCAGACCAAAAGATGCCACCAGCGCCGGCGCGAGATCTTTCAACTGGAGGGGCGAAGGCGGCGGCTCGAAAAGCTCCCTCGCTATAACGAATTCGTCGGCCGGCTGATCCGGATGAATCACCCGCCATTCAAAATACAGCAGCCGGGTGGTGCTGATCACCAATACTAATGCCGCGCCGAGAGCCAGCGGCGACAACTCGGATAACAGCAGCGTGGCGGGCGCAAACCATATCGCCGTCGCAGAAGTGCGGAGTGCGGCCAGTAACGCATCGGTGCGTCCGGATCGCGCAATCAACAGATACAGTCCAAGCGTAATGGCTGCACTCGCAAAGCAGGCGAACAGGGCATGCTGGAGCGCGTCCCAGATCACCCCGGCCAGCGGCTGCCGCGCCAATCGGGGAACCACGGCCGCAGTCCACACCACCCACCCCGTTGCGGCCAGACCGGCGACCTGCACCAATAGCGCAAGGTTGCGCTTCACATTCTTACGACACCACTGGCGTGCCTCAGGTTCCCGGAATTTTCGTGAGTGCGCTACCGAACCACGATCGTGAACGCCGTGAAAAAAACACCGACTCCCTCACGGTCGCGGTTCGGCAACACTCTATAAACATGAGGCATCTTTCCGAACCGCGAGCGTAAGCGACCGGTCGTTGCTTTCTTTTACGAATGCGGGTTCCGCTCGTAATGCTCCCTCAGCAAATCCTTCCCATAATCATTCCCATTCGGCGTCCGCACAACCACGTGAATGTGCTGCCGCGTCGGCTGATTCGGATCGGACGCGAATTTCGCCAAATTGGCCGGCCGCTGATGATCGAATTCAATCAGGATCACCGGACTGTGGATGCGATAGTAAAACACGCTATCTGCGCCCGATCCGCCAATCCAAGCGAACCAGGTATTGTCCAGATGCTTCTTCACCTCGTCCATCTTCACCCGCGCGTGACCGTCGTCCATGTTGCTCACATACAGGTCCACCAGATCCACAAGCTGCCGCCGTTGCGCTGCCGATAGATCCGAAACCCGAACCCCCGCGTAATCCAGAACGACATTATCCTTAAAGGCTTCCGTCAAATTGTTGTTGCCTGTTTTCGAAAAGTTCAGGATCGCCTTCTTGCGTTGCGCTTCCGTGAGCGCCTCCAGCATGGCTAGGCCCCGGTTCTGCTCGTCCTGCAGAATCTCCGTTCCTTTATATTTTCCTGAAGTGGCGATCACCGGTTCCGAGCCGGCGAAATAGGGCGTCATCACCACCTGATCGCCCAGCACGAAGTAATTAATGATGGCGTGATGACCGTCTAGTTGCCAGCCCCACGGCTCGGTGGCGGATGGCTTGCCCATCACGGTGATGTAGTACAGCCATTCGCCGAGAAACTCGTGATCGTTGGATAGCTCCGCCAAAGTCTCGTTCAGATGCATGATGTCGCGCGTCAGCTTCATCCCCTTCGCGGAAAGAGAAGCCCGCATCAGCGAAAATCCTGCCTCGCGCTGCGGCTCAGTCATCTCTTTGAAGCTGACGCCTTGGCGCACATAGAAGTGCTGGTTCATCCACTTGCGCCACTCCGGATCGTCCACGGGAAACATGGTCTTGGCGCGCTGTTCCGCGGTCAGGACGGCGAGAAAAGCTTCGGCTGCCTTCCGCACTGGTTCGGTGGAAACGCCGGTGGAACGAATCGGAAAAAGACCGCTCTCCACGTTGCCGTTCGTGGTGATTCCTTTGAATGGTTCAGCCAGGCCTTTGCGCTCGAACTCCGCCGACATTTCGCGATATCGCTCCGCCGTATCGGGCGCGCGCTGGGAAAAAGCCGCCCCGGCAATCAGCGCGCCGAAACACGCCACCAGCGTCAAGCGAGTCTTCAGTGGATCAATCATTCGGCTAACTCTATCACAGCCGGCCTCACTACGCGGTGTGCGATCATGAGAGGCGATCGGCCATGAAAGAGTGTCCGTCCTGCGCAAGTCAAATCGCCGAGAACAGCCGCTTCTGTTCCACTTGCGGACAGAATGTCGAGGCAGACATCTTCGCCACGCGCACGGTGGCCGCCTCCAATCCCGCCACTCCGCGATCTGGAAGCGGTTCGTCGCGCCTGGGAACCTCGTCTTCCTCCTCCCTCGCCGAAACCCGCTTTGTGCCGGGAACGCTGCTGGCCGCGCGATACCGCATCGTCTCCCTGCTTGGCAAAGGTGGAATGGGCGAGGTGTATCGCGCCGACGATCTGACCCTAGATCAGCCGGTGGCCTTGAAATTCCTGCCCGAAGGCGCGCTCAGCAACCCGAATGCACTCGCCCGTTTTCGAAACGAGGTGCGCGTGGCGCGGCAGGTGTCGCATCCCAATGTGTGCCGCGTCTACGACGTCGGCGAAATTGACGGCCATGTCTTTCTCTCCATGGAGTACGTGGACGGCGAGGATCTTGGCTCTCTGCTTCGCCGCATCGGCCGTTTGCCGCCGGATAAAGCGCTTGAGATCGCCCGCAAGCTCTGCGCGGGCCTGGCAGCGGCGCACGAAAAGGGAGTCCTGCATCGGGATTTGAAGCCTAGCAATGTCATGCTGGATAGCCGAGGCCAGGTGCTGCTCACCGACTTCGGATTGGCCGGGCTGGCGGACCAGATTTCGGGCGCCGAAGTACGCAACGGCACTCCGCAATACATGGCTCCCGAACAATTGGCCGGCAAGGAAGTGACGGCGCGCAGCGACATTTATTCGTTGGGTCTGGTGTTCTACGAAATCTTTACCGGCAAACGCCCCTTCGAGGCGAACACGCTGGCCGAGCTGCTGCAAGCTCAGACCAAAGCAACTCCGATCAGTCTCTCAACCCTGATACGGGACTTGGACCCCGCGGTGGAACGGGTGGTTTCGCGCTGCCTCGATCCCGACCCCTCGCGCCGTCCATCCTCGGCTCTCGCCGTCGCAGCGGGATTGCCGGGCGGTGATCCGTTACAGGCTGCGTTGGCCGCGGGGGAAACACCGTCGCCCGAAATGGTGGCCGCGGCTGGTGAAGGTGTCGGACTTGCGCCTCGCTTCGCGGTTCCCTTATTGGCCGCCGTGGTTTTGGGCGTGGCCGCCTATTACGTGCTCGGCGTGCGTGCTAGCGCGCTCGAACGGGTCCAGCCTCAGTATTCGCCGGAAGTGCTGTCGCAGAAAGCCCGCGATGTGATCCAGCGCCTGGGCTCCACGGATCCGCCCGCCGATTCTGCTTACGAATATTATTGGAACAATGCCTATCTGAACTATGTGCAAAGCACAGACAAGCCGGCCCCACGCTGGAACGAGGTGCTGCGCGGACGTCCTTTGCCGCTTCAGTTCTGGTACAGAGAAAGTCCCTATCCGCTGACCGCCGGAGAATTCCACGACGATCTGCTGACTCCCGGAATTGTGGATACCGACGATCCACCACCGATTCTCTCCGGCATGATTTGGCTAAAGCTGGATGCCCAAGGCCGGTTACTTTACTTCGAGAGAATTCCGGACCAGAAGCTTCAGCCGGCGACCGCTCATCCAACGCCAGATTGGAGTCCGCTCTTCGCTGCGGCGGGCCTTGATCAAACTCAGTTACAGTCCACTGAATCTGTCTGGACCTGGCTCGCGACTTCCGATACGCGCGTGGCTTGGACCGGAACATGGCCGGGCGGCTCGCGCCCGCTGCGCGTGGAAGCTGCTGCGTTACGAGGCCAACCGGTTGCATTTTCTCTGATCGGGCCGTGGGCCGTGACGGATCGGATGCCGAAGCGCGAATCGTCCAACTCAGATCGCGGCCAGTTCATTATCTTCGTCGGTATTTCGCTCGCGATTTCCATCGGCACCATCTTGCTGATGAAACGCAACGTCAAAAGAGGTGGCGGCGACGAAGCGGGCGCCACGCGGCTGGCCACCTGCGTGGGCTTCGTACAGATGGGATTGTGGCTCTTCCATACTCACCTGGCCGCGTCGTTCGGCACGTTCGGAATGTTCCTGGTCGCGCTCGCCACCGCCATTTTCTATGCCTTCGTGGTGCGGACTATGTATCTCGCATTGGAGCCGCACGTCCGTCGCCGCTGGCCTCAAACCATGATTTCCTGGAGCGCCGTCCTCACTGGCCATTGGCGCGATCCCATCGTCGGCCGCGATGTCCTGGCCGGGGCGGCCCTCGCGGTTGTCGTCAGAGTGATCAATCAAATCGCCAATCTCGCTCTGCCCAGCACGGATCCGCCCGATCTCGGATCCACCGACGTACTGCTCGGAATCCGAAGCACGCTGGCCGTGTACTTCAGAAGCATTCCGCATGGCATCCGCGACACTCTAATGTTCTTCTTTGTGATTTTTATATTGCGGGTTCTGCTGCGGAATCAGTGGCTGGCCACTGGCAGTTTCATCCTGATTTTCTCCGCCCTGCAGTACTTCCAGAGCGGCCGCATTCAGGATGGCGTGGCGGCTTTGGTGGTCTTCAGCTTGGTCGCGGGCTTAGTCTTGCGCTTTGGCCTGCTGGCGCTTGCGACGTTTATTTTTGTGGACAGTCTCATCACCTATACGCAAGTGACTACATCCACATCCGCGTGGTACTTCGGCCACAATGTCCTCCTGCTGGCTAGCGTTTTGGCGCTGGCTGCCTGGGGATTTCATACATCCATCGCCGGCCGCCGTTTGTGGAAGCAGGACTTGCTGAGCTGAGGTCCCGACCCTTCAGCGCTGAGCTTCAGCCGGAATCTTCAGCCACCGGTCCAGAAAGCTTTGATTCCCGCTGGCATCCTGGCGGGCTTTCAAACCAGCAGCCGGCGGATTCATCTTGCGGTCGTAATGCGCCAGCAATTCGGTTTCGTCGTAGCCGATGGCCGTGGCGTATTGCCGCAGATAACTTGTGCTGAAGATGCCGCCCGGCAGCTTCTCGAATTCCTCTTCTTCAATCGCCCGAAGAAAACGCAAACTGATCTTCGTTTCTTCGGCGATGTCATCGAGCGAGACCCCTGCTTTCTTCCGGGACCGTGCAAGGTCGAGCCGGCGGACGCCAGGGGCATGGTTCAGTGCGGGGGCACTTGTTTTTTTAGACGGCATTTCTCCTCTAAAAGCGCAATCGTTCATGATAACCCATCTGTCAACTGACATTTCTGGGTTAAAATGTTTCAGAATTGCCCGATTCTGAATGCCTACGCAGTACCCAGCCCCAAGACCCCAGCCCCCCTGGCGTGGATTTCCTGCAGGCTCCAGACGCGGATGGGCGCCTCTCTGCGAGAAGCGATGGCTTCGACAGCAGCCTTGGCGCCGCTCATGGTGGTGATGCAAGGGATCCGATAAGCCACGGCGCTGCGTCGGATGGCCTGCTCGTCCGGGAAGGAGTGCCCACCGGTAGTGGTGTAAATGATCAACTGCAAGGAACCTGCTTTGAGAAGGTCCACGGCGTTGGGACGTCCTTCGTTGACTTTGAAAATTGTTTTCACTGCCAGGGCCGCCGCCTTCAGCACCGCCGCGGTACCGCGCGTAGCCGCGATCTGGAATCCAAACTCGACGAACCGCGAGGCCACTTCCACAGCCGCTGCTTTATCGCGATTGTTGACGCTGATGAACACGGTTCCGCTATCCGGCAATGGAGTGCCTGCCGCAAGTTGAGCTTTGCCGAATGCCTCGCCGAAATTCTCGCCCACGCCCATCACCTCGCCGGTGGATCGCATCTCTGGCCCGAGCGCTGGATCGACTCCGGGAAACTTGCCGAACGGGAACACCGGAGACTTCACGAAACATTGCGGCACGGGTAACACTCCGGAGATGCGCCCTCCAGTGATTTGAGAAAAATCGCCCAGCTTTTTGCCCAGCATCAGGCCCACCGCAATCTTGGGCAGCGGCACACCGGTGGCCTTGCTCACATAGGGCACCGTGCGCGATGCTCGCGGATTTACCTCCAGCACGTACACCTCGCCGCTCTTGATCGCATATTGCACGTTCATCAACCCAATCACTCGCAATGCTCGCGCGAGCTTGGTAGTGTACGTTTGGATGGTATCGAGCACAGCGGGGGAAAGCCCCTGCGTCGGCAGCACGCAGGAACTGTCACCGGAGTGCACGCCCGCTTCCTCGATATGTTCCATGATGCCGGCAATCAGAACCGCGCCGTCTTGGTCGGCCAACGCATCCACATCCACTTCCGTTGCGTCTTCCAGAAACCGGTCGATCAGCACCGGACGCTCCTGCGAAAAGACCACCGCCTCCCGCATGTACCGGCGAACCGTCTCTTCGTCATATGCGATCACCATCGCGCGCCCACCCAGCACATAACTGGGACGAACCAGAACGGGATAACCCAGGCGTCGCGCCACCACACAAGCTTCTTCGGCGCTGGTAGCAGTTCCGTTGGGTGGCGAGGGTATGCCAAGGTCGTCCAGCAATTTGCCGAACAGCTTGCGATCCTCTGCTAGATCGATGTCCGATGGATCGGTCCCAATAATCGGTACGCCCGCGGCCTTGAGCGGCAAGGCCAGATTGAGCGGAGTCTGCCCTCCAAACTGAACAATGACGCCGTCTGGTTTTTCGACATCGAAAATGTTCAGGACTTCTTCGCGCGTGAGCGGCTCGAAATACAACCGGTCGCTGGTGTCGTAATCCGTAGAAACGGTCTCGGGATTGCAATTCACCATGATCGATTCGTAACCAAACTCCTGCAGCGCGAAGGAAGCGTGGCAACAGCAATAATCGAATTCAATTCCCTGCCCGATGCGATTGGGGCCGCTGCCGAGAATCATCACCTTCTTGCGATCGGAAGGCGCGGCTTCGTTCTCCGATTCGTAGCTCGAATACAAATACGGCGTGAAACTTTCGAACTCCGCGGCGCACGTGTCCACGCGATTGAATACCGCGGCGATCCCCAATTCCTTGCGCCGAGCGCGCACATCCTGCGAGCTCGATTTCCACAGCAGGCTGAGACGTGTATCGGAGATCCCTTCTCGCTTGGCATGGAGCAAACGCTCGCGCGAAATGGACTCAAGCTTCTCTGTTCCGAGGCTGGCTTCAACATCCACCATCTCTCGAAGCTGCTTCAGAAACCATGGATCGATGGCCGTGATCTCCTGAATTTGCTCCACCGTCCAGCCTTGCTCCAACGCGAAGAAAATGTAACCCAGCCGCTCTGGATTCGGCGTAATCAGGCGCTGCCGGATCAGAGCGAGCTCGAAAACTTCAGACGCCACCGGCTTTCCAGTTTCCAAACTGCGTATGCCCTTGGCCAATGCCTGCCGGAAGGTCCGGCCGATTGCCATGACTTCGCCCACCGACTTCATTTGCGTGCCCAGCACCGGCTCAGCGCCCGGAAATTTCTCGAACTGCCAGCGCGGAATCTTCACCACCACGTAATCCAGCGTCGGCTCGAAGCACGCCGGCGTGACCTTGGTGATATCGTTCTTGATCTCGTCCAGGCGATAGCCAACAGCCAGCTTCGCGGCAATCTTCGCGATGGGGAAACCGGTGGCCTTGGAGGCCAGCGCCGAGCTGCGCGATACGCGCGGGTTCATCTCGACGATTACCATCCGCCCATCCTGTGGATTCACGGCAAACTGAACGTTCGATCCTCCGGTATCGACGCCGATCTCGCGCAGGCAGCGCAGCGACGCGTCGCGCATCATCTGATATTCGCGATCCGTCAGCGTTTGCGCTGGAGCAACTGTGATGGAATCGCCGGTATGAACGCCCATCGGATCGAAATTCTCGATCGAGCAGACGATGATCGCGTTATCGGCCAGATCGCGCATCACCTCCAGCTCAAATTCCTTCCAACCCAGCACGCTCTCTTCGATCAGCACCTCATGGACCGGCGAAAGGTCCAGCCCGCGCTCCAGGATTTCTTGCAGCTCTTCGCGATTGTAGGCGATGCCGCCGCCCGATCCGCCCAGCGTGAAACTCGCGCGCAAAATCACCGGATACCCGATGCGATTGGCGAACGCGATGCCCGAATCCACGTTGTTCACTAGCTGCGATTGCGGCGTATCCAGGCCAATCTTACGCATCGCGTCCTTGAACAGGAGTCGATCTTCCGCCTTCTTGATGGATTCCAACTTCGCGCCGATCAATTCCACGCCATACTTGTCCAGCACGCCCGCTTCAGCCAGATCCACCGCCAGATTCAAACCGGTCTGGCCGCCCACTGTTGACAGCAGCGCATCCGGACGCTCCCTGCGAATCACTTCTTCAGCGAACGCCACAGTCAGCGGCTCCACGTAAGTGCGATCCGCCAGATCGGGATCGGTCATGATGGTGGCGGGATTCGAATTAATCAGCACCACCTCAAATCCATCCGCCCGAAGCGCCTTGCAAGCCTGCGCCCCCGAATAATCAAACTCACAAGCCTGTCCGATAATGATCGGGCCAGACCCTACAACCAAGATTCGATGGATGTCTGTACGTCGAGGCATCTATTGGAAGGTTTTCATCCGTGTTTATCCGTGTCCATCCGTGGCTAAAAATCTTTGATCATCTTCATAAAATCATCAAACAGATAATGGGAATCATGCGGCCCGGGCGCAGCCTCCGGATGATACTGCACGCAAAACACCGGCTCGTTGCGATGACGAAAACCCTCTAGCGTTTGATCGTTCAGATTGATGTGCGTCAACTCCACTTCGCTTTGGTTGAGCGAATCCGGATCAACAGCGAATCCATGATTGTGTGAAGTAATCTCCACCTTCTGCGTCACCTGATTCAACACCGGATGATTCGCGCCGCGATGCCCGAACTTGAGCTTGTAGGTTTTCCCACCCAACGCGAGCCCGAGAATCTGATGCCCCAGGCAGATGCCAAACACGGGCTTCTTGCCGATTAGCTTGCGAACTTGTTCCGCCTGATATTGCAGCGGTTCAGGATCGCCCGGCCCGTTCGAAAGGAACACGCCATCGGGCTTGAGCGCGAGCGCGTCTTCCGCCGATGTCAGCGCCGGCACCACCGTTACGCGCGCGCCAACCTGCACCAACCGCCGCAGAATATTGCGCTTGATTCCATAATCGTAGGCCACCACGTGACACCACGGGTCCACCTGAGCGGGCACTGGCTCAGATGGCGAACAGGGTTCCACCGGTTTGTCCCAGGCGTAATTCACCGGCGTAGAAACTCTCGTGGCCAGATCAAGCCCAGTCATAGAAGGCGATTGCCGGGCGCGTTCGATCAGCTCCGCACGATCGCCGCCGCCCGGCGCGAGTATCCCGCGCATCACGCCGCGCGTGCGCAGATGGCGAACCAGCGCGCGAGTATCAATCTCCGCCGCCACCGGTACGCCGTTATCGGCGAGAAACTGTTCCGCATTCTCTTTCGAGCGCCAGTTGCTCGCGATGGATGAGAACTCGCGTACGATCAGCCCTTCAATGTAGGGCCGCGCAGCTTCCAGGTCTTCTCGGTTGGCGCCGTAATTGCCGATTTGCGGATTCGTGAGCACCACAATCTGGCCGGAATAGGAAGGGTCGGTGAAAATCTCCTGATAGCCGGTGATGGCCGTGTTGAAGACCACTTCGCCCAGCTTATCTTTATGCGCACCAAAGCTCCTGCCCTC
>PMOK01000137.1 GCA_003162425.1 Bryobacterales bacterium
GAACCCGGCCCCGCGTTGGTCTTAGGGATGAGAACGTTTTGGTCGTAGGCGTGTTGTTCGATCAACTTTCGAGCAGCTTCCGAATATTTGGCGTTGCCGGTAACGTGTCCGGCAATCTTCAAGTAGGTCAGGATGGAGAGCGAATTCAGACCGCGCTCCTCCCACCAATTGGAATCGTGATTCAGGCTCTCCGGATTGAAAACACCCCAGCGTGCAGGTTGGCCATCGAAATCGACCAAATGGAAATTGTGATCCAGCAAGTGATCCACGATCGCGCTCACCTGTTCGCGGACGCGGAGTTTCTCTTCGTCAGTAGAGGCCACCAGGTCGTAATACAGCGCGTAGAAAAAGAAATGGCCGTCCAGCTCATCCGAGCTTGTATCGGTTTTCCAGTACCACTTGCCATCGGCGCTCAAGGGCCAGCGCGGCGACATCACCTTCCACAATCGATCTTCTTTTTGACGTTTCTGTTGGTCATGTTCGCGGGTGTCGATCAAGTTCGGGTCCGGACCACTGGCGGGAAGAATACTGCGTGCGACGAATCCGCGCGGCGCAGGATGGCTGCCGCCCTCGGTTACAATTCTCAAGAATCGGAGTGCCTCGAAAGCGGCTTTCGCACGCTTCTTTGCCAACTCGCTCCCGGTCGCCGCATACGCGAAACACTCGCCAGCGCCATACATGGATGTCCACAAGCCGTCGTTGTCACTGTCCTGCTGTATCCACTCGCTCTTGTCGCCAGGCCGTTTCAGCCGGACGCCCAACACGTAGCCATAGGGTGTGCGCCGATGCCGTAAATCAATTTCATCCTCGAAGAACTTGGCTTTCTCGGCTAGTGTGATGCTACGCCGTTCAATCAATCCGACGCCTTTCTTGGTCGCGAACCAGGCGTTGCCATTCGCTTCTACAGCGATGGCACGGACGTCGTCATCCGGCAGCCAGCGCAGGCCTTGCCGATACTCCCAGTTCTTGCCGTCGAAGCGAATGGCGCCTTTCGGAGTTGCAAGCCAGATCACTCCGTTCTCGCCCGCGGCGATGGAAGTGATCTTGTCATAGGGCAACCCATCGGCCGGGGTATAGGTCGTGATCGCAGCTCCTGCGTCGGGAAACTGCGCAACATCTCGCGACCATCGGCCGCCGGAAAAGCGCGCGATTCCAGATGTGGTCTTGGCGAAGACCTGTCCATTCACGACAGCCACGGAGATTACGTCGTTGGAAGGCAGTCCATCGCGTGTGGTGAAAGTGTGCGCCACCTCCTGCTGGAACGCGCCAGCCTGCATCGCAACCAGCAGCAGGACGTAGCGCACGCACTTAGGCGTGCCGCGTTCACACTCGTGTGAACGCATGGTTCCTTTCCGCACACTTGTGTTCGCAAGTGAAAACATCGACCAGCGGTGGGGCGGATCCCCTGGTCCGCGCGGGTCTCCCAGGACCCGCACCTCGAGTACCGAGCAAGACTTCAGCAGGCCGACGTGGGCGTCGGCCGCGGACCAGGGGGTCCGCCCCACAGGGCACACACGAGTTTCTCAGCAGGCTCAACGAATCCATTGTGTCACGTAGTGTATACTGACCACTTCCGGATGTCCTCAACCCAACCACATCTCAGGCGCGCTCTCACTCTGTGGGATCTCATTCTCTACGGCGTGATCGTGTTGCAGCCGGTGGCGCCCATGTCCGTGTTCGGCGTTATCAGCGATCGCGGCCACGGCCATGTGGTCACCACTCTGCTGTTGGCCATGGTCGGCATGCTGATTACCGCATTTAGCTATGGACGTATGGCGCGAGCCTACCCGAGCGCCGGATCCGCTTTCACATATGTGGGACAAGAGATCAATCCCGCGCTCGGCTACATCACCGGCTGGAGCATGGTGATGGACTACATGCTCAATCCCCTGATCTGCATTCGATGGTGCAGTGAAGCGGCGTCCGCCTTCGCGCCCGAAGTGCGCCCCTGGATGTGGGCCATCGTGATCTTTTTTCTTTTCACCGGCCTCAATCTGCGCGGCGTCAAGACTTCGGCGCGCGTGAACGCCGGCCTCGCAACCGGAATGGGTTTGGTTGTGCTGGCTTTCTTCGTCGCAGCCGCCCGATATATCTTCGGCAATCCGCATGATGGTTTCGCCTTTTTCACGCGGCCATTTTACGACCCGGCCACCTTCAATATCGGCGCCGTTATGGGAGGTACTTCCATCGCGGTGCTCACTTACATCGGCTTCGACGGCATCTCCACACTTTCGGAAGAAGTGGAAAATCCCCGGCGCAACATTCTTCTCGCCACTGTGCTGACGTGCCTGGTAATCGGTGTTCTATCCGCCATGGAATGCTACGCCGGGCAACTGGTATGGCCGGCGTCGCAGCCGTTTCCGAACTCAGACACGGCGTTTGTGGACGTTGCCAAGCGCACGCTTGTTCCGCTGGGCTGGATAACGGCAGTCACATTGATTGTCGCCAACTTCGGTTCCGGCATGGCCGCGCAATTCGGAGCCGCCCGCTTGCTGTACGGAATGGGACGCAGCAACGCGCTGCCCGCAAAGTTCTTCGGAGCGGTGGAGCGGAAGCGTGGCATCCCACGGAATAATGTGATTTTCGTGGGCGTGATCGCGCTGGTCGGTGCTTTTCTAATCCCCTACAGTCTCGGGGCCGAGATGCTGAACTTCGGCGCATTGATCGCGTTCATGGGCGTCAACGCATCGGTGATCATGCACTATTACGTACGCGCGAAAGAGAAGAAGTTGTCGAACTTCATCCTGCCGTTGCTGGGATTCCTGGTGTGCCTGCTGCTGTGGATTAACCTGAGCCGTCCCGCACAAATTCTGGGCGGGGTTTGGATGCTAGTGGGGATCGCTTTCGGAGCCTGGAAGACGAAGGGATTCCGCGGGAATCTGATCGATTTTAATTTGCCGCCGGAGTAAGATCGTTGTTCGGTTGTTCGGTTATTCAGTTCTTCGGTTCTTCGGTTCTTCGGTTCGGTATGCTTCTGCCGTCAATTCGCACTGAGCTGGTGCGGGCTCATTTCGAAAGTGTCGCACTCGCGGAATTGGCTACTGGGCCGTGCATCCCGCCGATGATGAGCCGCTGATTGGATTTTGCGGTTTTGGAGGCATCGAAGCGACACCCGAAATAGAAATCGTGTACGGACTCCTGCCCGCGCGGATGCGCCCAATGAGAAATCCATCGCGGTGCTGCGTCGGTTAGGCATGCTGCAAGTTCCCTCACCCAGCCCCATGCTTACGTTTGTGCTGCCGCGGCCCGACGGTTGGACGAAAGCCTGAAAACGACCACGCCGGCGGCCAATGTCGCGAGACCGAATCCTATATAGATCCATCCGGAAGTCGCAAAGATGTATATCCAGCCGAGAAACGCAATGATGCTCGGGATTGGATACAGCCACATGCGGAATGGCCGAGAGATCTCCGGCTTGTGCCGGCGTATGTAATCCAGTGCGATGATCTGTCCGATGAACTGAACAAGAATTCGCGAAGTCAGCAGCGCCGTGATCACCTGATCTAATGGCCACAGGCTGGCCACGATGGATAGCCCGCCCATCACCAGCAGCGAGACATATGGAAACCTTCCGGTGGGATGCAGGCGCGCGAAGCTCTTGAAGAAATGCCCGTTGATGGCTGCTGCGTAGGGGATGCGGCTATAGCCCAGCAGGAGCGCGAACAGCGAGGCGAAGGCGGTCCAGAGCACCAGCGCCGTTACCAATCCAGCCGCCTTGCCTCCGTAGAGCTTTTCGATAAATTCCGCTGCGATGAATTTCGAATGCATCGCTTCGCGCCACGGGATTACTGAAATGATGCTGAGCGTGGTGAGCAGGTAAATGCTAGCGATCCCGATCACAGAGTAAATGATGGAACGCGGGATCACGCGCTCGGGATTTCGCACCTCGCCGCCGACATAGCAGATGTCGTAGTAGCCCAGCAGATCGTACATCGCGATTAGCATGGCCGATCCAAATCCGGCGAAGAAGCCAGTGGAGAATGTGAAAGCGCCGGGCGGGAAATCGAATGCGAGCTTGGGATTGAAATTGAGGAATCCGCTGACGATCACCCACAGAACCGTGACTAGCATTCCCACACAGAGCACCACCGCCATTTTGCCGATCGCCGTGATGCCGCGGTAAAGCAAGGCGATCACCAGCACTCCCACGGTTACGCTGACCAGGCGCGTTCCCGTCACGCCCATGTTGTGCCAGAAATATCCGACGTACTGCGCAAAGCCGATGTATCCCGACGCGATTTCAAGCGGTCCGCTAAAAACAAATTGCCAGATGAACAGAAACGGCAGAATCTCGCCGACTCTGGTTTTCTGAAAAGCCGCACGTAGGTATAGATAAGTCCCGCCGGTTCCGGGCATGGCCGCGGCGAGCTCGCTCCAAACTAGTCCGTCGCACAGCGCCAGGATCGCACCCACTACCCAGCCCAGCATGCATTGCGGTCCACCCATGGCCGCGATGATGAGCGGGATGGTAACAAATATTCCGACGCCCACCATGTTGCTCATGTTGAGCGCGGTGGCCTGGAGTAAGCCTATGCCGCGGACCAGGCCTTGGCCTTCTGTAGTTTGTTCGCTCATTTATGCGGGCTGGATTCCGAGCTGGCCGATAGAATCATCCAACGCGTCCACAAACGCGTCAGCTTCAGGCTCACGCATAGGTGTTGATAGACATCCGAAGACGCCGCGTGGAGAGATGATCATGCCCCGCTGTAGCATTTCGTGACACAAGTTGCCGTAAGCCGGACTGGTCCGCGAGAAACCTCGAAGCGATCGATAGTCCACCAGTTCTCCGCTGGTGAGATGTGCGACGAACATGGAGCCCCGACCACATACCTGCGCGGGCACGCCACTATCGTGAAACATGCGTGTCAGACGATCGCGAATGTAGTCGCCCAAACCATTCAAGCGATCGAAAGCTTCCGGAGTCATCTGCCGCATGGTTTCCAGGCCCGCTGTCATTGTGACGGGGTTCGCGTTGAACGTTCCGCCGTGATGGACTTTCAGGCTGCCGGTGTGATCGAAGACCGACATCACTCGACGCGATCCGCCCACCGCTCCCACTGGAAATCCGCCGCCGATGATTTTGCCGAAGCTTGCGAGATCAGGCTCAATGCCGAAAGCGTGGGCGGCTCCGTGATAAGAAATCCGGAAGTTGAGGACCTCATCGGCAACTAGCAGTATCCCATGGTGCGCGGTTTCCTCGCGCAAGAATTCGAGAAAGCCTTCGCGAGGCTGGATCATGCCGATGCCGAGCGGCATAGGATCAACCAAAATCGCCGCGAGATCTTTACTGTGCCGCGCGATCAGCTCGCGGCAGGCTTCCAAGCGATTCCATGGCAGAATTACGACGTCCGCGGCCACACTCGGCGGCGTGCCGGGTTCAGTGACGGAGCGCGGCGCATCGGCTTCGCCCCACTCATCGGCGGTGGGGCCTTCGCTGACCTCGACGTAATCGTAAATTCCGTGATAGGCGCCCTCGAACTTCGCGATCTTGTGGCGTCCCGTGAATGCGCGCGCGGCCTTGATGGCCAACATCACTGCTTCGCTTCCGGAATTGCAGAAGCGGATCTGGTCCACGTACGGAATCCGCGCGGCCAACAACTCGGCCAGCTCCACGTCTTCAGGCGCAGGCATCGTAAAAGCTGTGCCCAGCGCGACACGACGCTGGACGGCAGTGGTCACTTGCGGATCAGCGTGGCCCAGGATGAGCGAAGTGTAGTTGTTCAGAAAATCGATGCGTTCATCTCCCTCGACATCCGTGACGCGGCAACCGCTGGCGCTCGCGGCATAGATCGGGTACGGCGCCATGGCGATGGAGTGGCGCGTGTTTCCGCCAGGCATCACCGCCGCCGCACGCTTATAAAGCTCGCGCGACCGGGAATGCGCGGAGCGATAAGACGTGGCCAGTTTGGCTGAGGCGGCAGACTCCGGCGGGTGGCTCATGCTGAGAAAAGAATACCGCATCGTGAGTGGCAGTCCGGTTCGCAGGCGAAAGCGCCTGCGCCACTTCTTCCACTGATGGCTAGACTACCGTGTTACAAAGTTGATCGAAGCTACCGTGGCGCAGACTCTCAGTCTGCCGCGCCGGCACTCTTGCCGGTGCATGGCGGGCCGTTGAAGGATCGGGTCGAGAAGAGTCTCGACCCGGCAGGCAGGAGTGCCTGCGCCACAGGGTAATATTAGCGTCTGTTTTCCAGCGTGATTGATGTGCCACCTACGGCGGTGGTCTGGACGGGTGAAAACCCTTGGTCTCGCAAATGGTCTGCTGCCGCGATCAGCTCCGCGGTGGTGGTGTAGAGGCTCGTGATCAGCGCTGCTCCCGGCTGGTTGGGCGACGCTGTGCAGACTTTCGTCTCTAGGCCTGGAACAAAGAAACTGTAGAGCTCCAGGCTGCTGGCGGGGGCTACTTCGATGCAACGTCCTTGTCGCGCGATCTCTGCCACTACCTTCGCAGCGGCCGGCCAGTCTTCCCTGGCTTTCGTTTGCATAGTCACATCCTTCTGCAACGCAGCCCCCAGCAGGATCGCCATTGCAACAATGGCTACGCTTTTGTTTTTTCGAAACAATTCCATGAACCCGAGCGCCGCCAGGATCACCAAACCGGGCAGCGCAAAAAGAATCTGGCGAGACGCGAAGAAATAATTCGTGAAGGCATCGCCTACCAGCGCACCGCACACTGGAAACAGAATTGAGGCTAGCAGCAGACCTCGAAAGCCGGGTCTCGCGAGGAACGCAAACGCCGCTAGGAAAATGAGGGCAGCGGAGCATAAGAAGCCGTCGCCGGAAATACCCTTTGCGACATCCAGCAACAACGCGAGCGTCCAGTGAAATGCGGGGATCCCGTGCTCTTGAATTCCCGAAGCCCATTTCCGCGTCTCCATAAGATACCAGGGCAGGAACGCGGCCAGCGAGATCGCAAGGCAGGACGGCCCCAGAGCCGCTCGTTTCCAATTCCTGGCCTTCGCATTCGTCACCGCGTCCCAGAAGATCACGCCGCAGACGGTCAAGATGGCATAGGGCTGCGTGTAGAGAGCGGCGGTGATTGCGAGCACGCAAAAACCAGCCGTAGGCACACCAGCGCCGGACATCAGCTTCAGAAATGCGAGAACGGCAAGCAGACTGAAGCAGAGCGCTTCCGAATAGGGACGTCCCTCGATCGCGTATCGGAACTGAAGCGGGATCACCATGAACAGACCTGTGGCCAGCACAGCTACGTCCGGTATTTTGAGCTCGCGACAGATTCTGAACAAGGCCCAGCATGAAAGGATGCTAAACAATACCGAGGGAAACCTTGCCCACAGCGCGGACGTGCCGCCGGCGAGCACGAAAGGACGCTGCGTCAAATACCCTAATGGAGCCGCGCCCGGGTTGCGGCTTCCCATGCTCCGCATGAAATCATCCACGCTGTGGGAACTGGTGGCGATCAACTGCAACACTTCATCGAGCCAGAGTGGTCTCAACTCCATGCACGCGAGCGCGGCCAGTGCGTAGCATGCGAACAGACCATACAACCATGCTCGCCGGTCCGTCACTGAACTTCACGCAATCGGCGTTCTAGAAAGAGACGCTCGCTGTCGTTAGTGACGAGGGCGAGCGCTCTGACGTAGCTTTTCGCGGCTTCCTGGGAAGATCCAGCGCGCCGCAGAAGATCGGCCCGCGCCGAATGCAGCAGGTGGTAGTTGTCGAGATCCCCTTCCGCGGCCAGTGCATCGATGAGTTCGAGCGCAGCCCAGGGACCGTGCACCATCGCCACGGCAACCGCGCGGTTCAGCGACACGATGGGCGACGGCTGCAGGCGCTCGAGAAGATCGTAAAGCTGAAGGATTCGGGGCCAATCCGTATCGCCCGCGCGCGATGCCCGGCAATGCTCGGCCGCTAGCGCAGCCTGCACGGCAAATGGACCCGGCCCGCCTACCATTGCCTCATCAACCAGCGGCATGGCTTCCCCGATCTGCCGCCGATCCCAGCGGCCGCGATCCTGCTCCTCCAAAATCACCAGATTTCCGGCAGCATCCAGCCGGGCATCGCGCCGCGCATCATGAAGAAGCATCAGCGCCAAAAGACCAGTCACTTCAGCCGCGGGCGGCGACATCAGAGCTCGCACCAGCCGTCCCAGGCGGATGGCCTCGGCACAAAGATCGGTCCTCAACAGCGCACCACCGCGAGTGCTTGCGTAGCCTTCATTAAAGACCAGATAGATCACCGTCAGAACCGCGTCCAGCCGTTCCGGCAAGTCGTTTGTGCCTGGAACGCTGTACGGAATGCGCGCATCGCGAATCTTACGCTTGGCCCGTACCAGGCGCTGCGCCATGGTTGCAGGCGGCACCAAGAACGCTCGCGCAATCTCATCGGTCTCAAGGCCGCCCAGGGTGCGGAGCGTGAGCGCGACTTGTGATTCCAGCGCCAGCGCGGGATGGCAACAGGTGAAGATCAGGCGAAGACGATCATCGGGAATTTCATCAGTATCGTAATCCGGCTCCTCGCTAGCCTCCGTCATCCCGGAAAGAGCTTGAATTTTTTCCTGAAAGCGCGTTCGCCGGCGGATAAGGTCGATGGCTTTATGCCGGGCGGTCTGGATGATCCAGGCGCGCGGGAACTCCGGGACTCCCGCGTTGCGCCACTGATCCACGGCAGCCGCAAATGCTTCCTGGACAGCCTCTTCCGCCACTTCGAAGTCGCCCACTAAGCGAATCAAAGTTGCCACGATGCGGCCCCAGTCGGAGCCATAGAGCGCCTCGATGGCCTGATCCGGATCCAAGGGCATGCTCCGATGGTAGAAAATTGTTGAGCAGGTTGTCGATTCGGCCACCCGCCGTTCGACTTAACATTATAGGCACCGCAATGGAGGCACAACATGCAATACATGCTGCTGATTTACCTTGATGAGAACGCCCCGAGCCAGGCGGAGCGGGAGCAGTGTTACAAGGAATCCTCGGAATATGCGCGTGAGCTCGCCGCGAGCGGAAAATGTTTGGCCACCGCGCCACTATACCCTACCTCAACCGCGACCAGCATTCGCGTGCGTGACGGCAAGCGACTGGTCACCGATGGCCCGTTTGCGGAGACTCGTGAACAACTGGGTGGCTACTACCTGATAAACGCTCAGGACCTGGATGAGGCCATCAGCATCGCGTCCCAGATTCCAGCCGGGCGTTGGGGGACTGTGGAAATCCGGCCGGTGATTGAAATACCCGGTGCGTTCCACAATTCAGCCGTTCGGCCTGTCGATTTAGCGCATTCTCCTTCGACTTAGTGCCAGGAGACGAATCCATGCAACTTACGATGGACGAAAAACTCGTATCTCAAACAGCGCCGATCTCGAAGACCAGGATTGGGACCGGACGCATCATCAGCGGCCTGCTTGTGCCGCATGTAGGCATATACGAAAAACAGAGCCGCGACCGGCAGGAAGCGCCACCACGAACGCGAGAACTAGCGGCACTCGTGGTATCGCTCCCTCCCGGTCGCGGCTCGGCTACATTCCTCAAAAGGCTCCACATTTATGTCGCGCACCGCACTGCGCGAGTTTCTTGGTCTTCAGAACTGAGGAGAATTCACCATGACGACACCAATGCTGCAGCTTGATCCGCCGCGTTTTGAAAACGGCAACGCCATGCTCGTCGCGGGATTGCGTGGCCACATCACCACCGCAACCTGGGCAGGCATTCCCGCGCAGTG
The DNA here is from genome assembly GCA_003162425.1 of Bryobacterales bacterium. Taxonomy (GTDB): domain Bacteria; phylum Acidobacteriota; class Terriglobia; order Bryobacterales; family Bryobacteraceae; genus Palsa-89. Next base: position 9,676 of record PMOK01000137.1, read on the forward strand.
GGAGCGGCTGGTATCTTACGGCAAAGTTCCGGGCGCAGTGAGCCCGGTGCACTACGGTCTGTGCTTCTTTAGTCCCAATGGAATCGACTACCTGAGCGGCGTGGAGGTGGCGGGCGTCGCGGGGCTCCCCGGCGAATTCAGCCACGTGAGCATACCGGCGCAGAAGTATGCGCTTTTTGCGCATCGCGAACATGTGTCGAAGTTGCGCGACACTATGGAGGCAATCCAGAGAAGCTGGTTCCCAGGGTCCGGTCACGAAATCGCGCGGCCCGTGGCTGGAGCCCCGGATTTCTTTGAGCGCTATGGGGAAGGCTTTGACCCACGGACCGGCATGGGCGACATTGAAGTATGGATACCGGTCAAATCGTGAGATGAGTACTGCAGGACTCTCCAAAGCCCGGCTTCGCCGCATGCACAACGTCATGGCCGGCTATGTCGATCGCGGCGAAATACCCGGATTGGTCACGCTGGTCAGCAGGCGGGGCGAGGTGCAAGTGGGTGCGCTGGGCGCGAAAGCGATCGGCGGCGACCTCGTGCGGCGCGATACAATTTTTCGAATCGCCTCGATGACCAAAGCCATCACAGCCGCAGCGGCCATGATCCTGGTGGAGGAATGCAAGCTGCGGTTGGATGAACCGGTGGATCGGCTGTTGCCGGAGTTGGCAAATCGCAAGGTGCTCAAGCGGCTGGACGGACCGCTGGACGACACCGTGCCGGCGATACGGCCCATCACCGTGCGCGATCTGCTGACCTTTCGAATGGGCCACGGCATGGTGATGGGTTCACCTGAGAAGTATCCGATCGTGCTGGCCACGGACGAGCTGCAAATCGGCACGGGGCCGCCCAGCCCTGCCACCACGCCCGCGCCGGACGAATGGATCCGCCGCTTGGGTACGCTGCCGCTGATGCACCAACCGGGCGAACGGTGGATGTACAACACCGGCTCGGAAGTGCTGGGCGTGCTGATCGCGCGTGCCTCGGGTCAGCCGTTCGACAAGTTTTTGCGCGAGCGCATTTTCGATCCGCTGGGCATGCACGACACTGGGTTCAGCGTGCCGGCTGCAAAAATCGGCCGGCTAGCCACCAGCTACTGGACCAATTTTGCCACCGGCAAGCTCGAAGTTTTTGACGAGGCCGAGGGCGGCCAATGGAGCCGCCCGCCTGCGTTCCCATCCGGCGCGGCTGGGCTGGTCTCAACCATCGACGATTACCACGCCTTCGCTCAGATGATGCTGAACAAAGGGAAGCATGGCATCGGTAGCATCCTGTCGAGGCCTTCGGTGGAAGTGATGACTACCGATCAATTGACAGACGGGCAAAAAGCGGTGTCCGGTCTATCCGCCGGCTTTTTTGAAGGCCATGGCTGGGGATTCGGCGTATCCGTTGTCACCAAGCGCGTCGACATTTACGGACCCATTGGAAAATTCGGGTGGGATGGCGGACTGGGGACTTCCTGGTATTCCGATCCCCAGGAGAATATGGTTACAATACTTTTGACCCAGCGCGCGTGGACATCCCCGAGTCCTCCGAATGTTTGTCTCGACTTTTGGACTTTGGCCTATGAGGCGATCGACGACACTTCAGAAAGGTAACGCATGAGTAACGTACGAGTATTGGTTGGTACGCGCAAGGGCGCGTTTATCCTGACATCGGACGGCAAACGGGAGCATTGGAATGTCAGCGGCCCCCATTTTGCGGGCTGGGAGATGTATCACATCAAAGGATCGCCGGTTGATCCGAATCGGCTGTACGCATCGCAATCCAGCGCCTGGTCCGGGCAGGTGATCCAGCGCTCGAACGACGGCGGCTTGAGCTGGGAGCCGGTGGGAAACAAGTTCGTGTACGAAGGTGTCGCCGGCACGCATCAGTGGTACGACGGGACGCCGCATCCTTGGGAGTTCAAGCGAGTCTGGCATTTGGAACCGTCGCTCACCGACCCGGATACGGTGTACGCCGGCGTGGAAGACGCAGCTTTCTTCAAGTCGACGGATGGCGGTCAAAACTGGCAGGAGCTCCCCGGATTGCGCGGCCACGGCTCGGGACCCCGCTGGCAACCCGGCGCCGGTGGCATGTGCCTGCACACCATACTTCTCGATCCGAGCAATCCCGACAGGATCTTCATCGCCATTTCGGCCGCGGGAGCATTTCGTACTGACGATGCCGGCCAGACCTGGCAACCGATCAACAAAGGACTGTACTCGCAATACATCCCCGAACCGAGGGCCGAAGTTGGCCACTGCGTTCACAGGATTGCGCTTCATAAGTCGCGGCCGAATGTGCTGTTCATGCAGAANNAAGCACTGGGACGTGATGCGGTCGGACGACGCCGGCGATTCCTGGCACGAGATCAGCGGGAACTTGCCCACCGACTTCGGGTTTGTGATCGACGTAAATGCGAACGAGCCGGAAACCATCTACGTGGTTCCCATCAAGAGCGACGCCGAGCACTTTCCGCCAGAGGGAAAGCTGCGCGTCTATCGCAGCCGGACCGGGGGCAACGAGTGGGAGGCCCTGACCAACGGGCTGCCGCAAAGCGATTGTTACGTCAATGTGCTGCGCGATGCGATGGCGGTGGATTCGCTCGATAAATGCGGCGTGTATTTCGGAACCACGGGTGGGCAGGTGTATGTCTCGTCTGATGCCGGCGATAACTGGGCCCCTATTGTCCGGGATCTTCCGGCCGTTCTTTCCGTCGAGGTCCAGACGCTCGAATGATTCGGGTCTGGCTGCCTGGGCATCTCCGAACACTAGCAAACATCGACGGCGAAGTGCACCTCGAGGTCCAGGGCGCGGCCACGCAGCGATCGGTGCTGGACGCGCTGGAGGCGCGTTATCCGATGCTGAAGGGCACCATCCGGGAGCACGTCACCGGAAAGCGGCGGTCGTTCCTGAGATTCTTCGCGTGTCAGGAAGATTTGTCGCACGAATCGCCGGACGCTCCGCTGCCGGATGCGGTGGTGTCGGGAGCGGAACCATTTTTGGTGGTGGGGGCCATTGCCGGCGGTTAGGCCGATAATCTCAGGGTTGCTTCACGACGAGATTCGGAATCATCTCGAAGTGGCGGACATTCTGTGTTGCCAGTTCGAAGCCGAGCTGCAGAGCTGTGGCGCCGATGAGAAGATCCTCGAACGGCAGAGTGATGCCTTTCTGAGCCTCCTGGCCGGAAATGACACCCACTCGCTGGGCGATTTCCGCTGTCACTGGATACACGGTCAGTGTGGCCAGCACATCGTCGACGAAAGCCTGACTGCGTTGGCGTTGCGCTTCGAGCTTCGACCGCTCCACGCCATGAGTCAACTCGGCAATTGTTACCACCGAGACACCCACCTCGGTCTCGCCATGCGTCTCGCGGATCTGCGCCAGGATCTCTGCCACGCTTTTGCCGCGCCGCTCAGCTCTGACGATGACGCTAGTGTCGAGGATCAGTCCCACGAGGACGGATTCCAGGGCTTCCGGTTGTCGACTATCTGCTCAACGTCGGCCGCAAAGTCCGGGTCGAGCGTGACCGCATAACCCCGTTCCTTATCCCGATGCTCAGCCAGCGCGATGCAGTCCGAGATGGTCCTTCGCTGCGGAACAGCCGCGCGAAGTACAGCCACAGGTTGATGATCGCGCTCCACGATCACTTCGTCACCTTGCCGCACTCTGTCCAGCACAGCGTGCAGGTCGCGCGCCAACTCGGCTTCGCTCATGTGGACTTGTCCCATATCTTCGATGATACGCCTTCGCCCTCTTACGCATTCTCGCCCCACAACAGGCGCGCATTTTGGCGAACGTAGCCTGCGACTCCTTCGATGTCGGGGAACAAAGAAAGATCGTTGATGTTCATTTGAAACAACCTAGCCTCCGCGTCCACCAAAGCGTCTTCCACAAACTCGAATCTCCGATACCAACCGTTGCGGCCTCTCATCATCTTCGATAGGGACTTGCGGAAAGTGAGGCTTTCCGCAGCATTGAAAAGAAACGTGCCCTGCTGGCTTGATAATCGCCGGTTCTCGACCGGCGGCAACGCCGAGAGCACGAGGCCGTCCTTGTTGAAGACACCCCGGCGGATAGGATCGGGGTCAAGTCCCTTCGCGAGCAGATTGGTCGAGTACTCGCCCTCCATGTGCAAGATATCCTGTTGTGTCGCGAAATAGGCTGGGTTGAAGAAACGGGTTGGGACACCCGGTGGCTTGGGCTTCGCCTCGGCCCTGCGGACCTCAGCATCGGCATCTTGGCTGAATTTGACTCCCACCTGAAACAGAGCCGCCTGATCGATCGCCCACACCTCCGGTGGTCTCTCTTTCTCTTGTCTCGTACGATTGCGCAACGCGAAGTACAGGCCGACGTAAGGAGAATATGTAAAGTCAAGAAGCCGGGTCGGAACGCCGTGATGCTGAGCCAGCGCCAGCCAGCTGAGCTTGTCCTCCATCTGAGGTAAATGGTCTGGACTGATGTGCATCCGGGCCTTCTTCTGAAACTCGGCCAACATCTCCGCTTCGAGGGCATTCCAGCCAAGCCGGGTTCCATCTGCCTCCCGTTCGACCGACGGCTGAAGGGGATACCTATACTTGGTTCTCTCCCCGCGAAAAATCCACGTTTCTCGCTCCACTTCGCCCTCGGCATCCCAAGATAGCTTTGGGACGGGGAACGCATCGAAGGCCTTGGTAATCTCGCCCCAGCTTCTGCACACGGTGGGGGTCACATTCAGAACTGCCACGGACAAAGAATATCAGGAAAAGAAGGAAATCAAGTCTGCCAAAAGGTAATTCGCGCCATGGACGGTGTCAAGGCGCTAACTCACCAACGCGCCATCCATCGCCTCAGCCTCGCGATAGCCGAAGAAATGGCGCCGCTTGATCACTTCGGCGATCTCGGGAGGCACCATCCCTTCCCACGAACTGTCCTGATCCTTGATCCTCTTCAGAACATCGCGCGAGAAGATGTGCAGCGCGCTCTCGTCGAAATTATCGAGCTGCTTGATGCGGCCGCGTTCCACCAAGTGCCGGAAGAGATTCCGCAAATCGGGAGGCATCTGCAGCGTCTCCACCGTATTGAGCTGCCCAGTAACCTGATCGCGCAGCGGATAAACATAGATCCGCAAATCCTTGGTGAACAGCTTGCCAAACGCCTCCAGGATGCCGCCTTCGAGCTCCGCATAGTATTGCTCATTGAACAGGTCCCGAAGACTGGTTACGCCCATGGTCACCGCAATAGGTTGCGTGGTGTATCGCGTCAGATAGGCTGCGAGGCGATAATACTCGAAGTAGTCCGAGATCAACACCGTCCGGCCGGTGGCTGCCAACAGATCGGCCCTTGCCAGAAAGTCGCCCAGGTCGATCTTGCCGGCGGCAAGGAGATTTCGCATGGTGATTTCCATAAGCTCCAGCACCTGGTCCGCGTCGACTTCAGGCTCCGCTGCGAAGCGCTCGTGAGCGGAGTTGATCATATCGATATTGACCCTGGTAACGGGACGAAAGCTGCCCCGCTCCACCAGGATCGGCCGTTTCCGCAAGACTTCCGACGGTTGCAGCACCTCTCCGGAAGGCCCGAACATAGCGGCGCCACTGAGCCCCAATTGCACCAGCTTCAGGCTCATCACGCGATTGTCGACATGCCGGAATTCGATGCCGGAGAACTCAATCATGTCGATCTCAATGCGTTCCGTGGTCAGATTATCCAGTAACGATTCCACCATCAGTTCCGGCTTGTGATGCAGAAAGAAGGCGGCGTACAGAAGATTCACTCCGACGATGCCCAGCGCCTCCTGCTGCAGCTCGTTCTCGTGATCCAGCATTCGAACGTGCAGGATGATCTGGCTGTCGTGGTCGCGCGGGTGAGCCTGGTATTTCACGCCCATCCAGCCGTGGCATTCGTTGGTGCCATGGAAATTGCGCGCGGCGACAGTGTCGGCGAAGGCGAAGAAGGCGGATGTATCGCCGCGCGATGGCCGCAGCCGTTCCAGGTTGAGCCCGTGCTCATAATCCAGCATGCTCTGCAGCCGTTCGCGCGACACGTAGCGCTTGGAACGGCCATAGATGGCGTCGCTCACCGCCATGTCGTAAGCCGACATCGACTTCGATATGGTGCCCGCCGCGCCGCCCACCTTAAAGAACCAGCGCGCCACTTCCTGCCCCGCGCCAATCTCGGCGAAGGTCCCGTAGCGGGCCGGGTCCAGGTTGACTTTGAGCGCTTTCTGATGCGTGCCGAGTATTGGATAGTCGTCGCGTTCCATGATAGGGATTTGATCGGCAGATCCCCTCAGGAGGCTTAGTGCTAGCGTTGTGGCACTGGAATTCGCACCATAATTTGCTATGGGGCGGACGCCCTCGTCCGCG
>PMOK01000044.1 GCA_003162425.1 Bryobacterales bacterium
CACAAGCTGGGGCTGCGCGTGGCGCATCACACGGGCGTCGAAGAAACCAACGCATGGGACGACATCAAGTTCGGCACCACCAGCATCGAGCATTGGTATGGCATCCCGGACGCGGCCATCGAGAGTGGCCGGCAGGATTTTCCAGCCAGGTACAACTACAACAATGAGACGGACCGTTTCCGTTACGCCGGCCGGCTTTGGCGCGAAGCGAATTGGGACCTATTGATGAAAGTTTTCGACGCCATGGTGGCCGCGCACGTCGCCTGGGATCCGACGCTGGATATCTATGAAGCCAGCCGCGATCTGCAGCGCGCTCAGAACCAGCCCTGGTTCCGCGAATACCTGCATCCGACGTTGGCAAAATACTTCGAGCCGAATCCAGCGAATCATGGGTCGTACTTTATCGGCTGGACATCCACTGACGAAGCTTTTTGGAAGGAGAATTACCGGATCGAAATGGCTGCCCTGCTGGAATTCGAGAAGCGCGGCGGCTTGATCGGCTGCGGCGACGATGCCGGCTTCATTTATCAGATGTACGGCTTCGGATTAATCCGCGAGCTGGAGCTGCACCAGGAAGCCGGATTCCAACCGCTCATTGTTATTCAGCACGCCACCGCCAACAACGCGAAAATTCTCGGTCAGGAAACGCACATTGGTCGCGTGCGGGCAGGTTACCTGGCCGATCTGCTGGTGGTGAACGGCAATCCGTTGGAGAACCTGAAGGTGCTCTATCCCGGAGGATTTGACGATCTTCAGAATGGCAAGGTGGTCCATACCGGCGGCGTGGAATGGACCATCAAGGACGGGATTCCCTATCACGCTCCGACTCTGGCTGCGGAGGTGAGGGAGATTGTCGGGAAGGCCAGAGCGGTTGCGAAGTAGGGCGACCTACTACTAACGCCACTCCTGGTTGGAGAAGAGCGTCCTCCACTGGTCGGCTTCGGGATCGTTCTGGTCGCAGCGTGCGAAGGGCTTGTCGCTGATGTTCATCATCGTGAAGTGATAAGGAGGACGCCAGCGGACAAGGAAGTATCGTTCGGACTCCGGGGCCAGGTCGTTTTGGACGTTGTAAGCCTCCAGTGCGACTTGCCATAGATCAGGAGTCTGGCAGTGCATGGTGGCGTCGAAATTCGCCGCAACGTCAGCATTAAGCTTGCGGCGCCACTGTCTCAGCGTTGGAGAAGCGGACCACTCGGCGCTTTCGTTCCAGGGACGCGTCAGCCATTCATCCACGAAATCGCGCGGACTGAGCGCAACCGGATCTACACGCCGTACTTGATCTCCGTCAATCAAGAAGTGACGAATGGCCTCGCGATTGTGGACTCCCGTGTCGATGCTCCTTTCCGTGAACTCAATCAGCACATCAACTGATGCGTGCTCTTCTCTCAAATCCCGACCTATGCTTCCCACAACATAGGTGTTCGTCCGCATCCAAGCTTCTTCAGAACGGTCGAGCAGGAGTTTCGAGCCGGATGAGTCCACTCTCCAAACCCGGTAGTAGGCGGGATGCCACCACGATGCGCAGCCCCAGGCGTGCCCGAGGGTCATCACGAACAGAGGACCATCCTCACGCCCGTGATTAAACGCTTGCCAAACGTGGACTGCCACTACGAACTGAGGAGCATACTTTTTCGAGGAGTAATCATTTTGCTCCGATTCCCAAATTCGTTGCCAGTGGTCGTTCACACGCTTGTACCCGTAGGCAGATTCGTCGTATTGGCAGATGATGCCGACTGCCGTAGTGACAATCAACAACCCCCATTCGCTGCTGAGCCGAACCTCGCCGAGAGAGCCCAGCAGATTCTGGCTGTCGTCTGGATCCCTAACTTCCACAGGTTTTAGAGCTGCGTTCATTTGATTCGAAAGGGCCTTCGCACCGTCGTAATCTTTCAGCGAGCCGAGTTGTGTCTCGATCCAGTCGCGAAGCTGATGCTTGGCGACGCTAAGCTCCGGCCGCGCCCCGAATGTTTCCATAGTTGCCTGAGCGGCGTGGGAGTGCAGGGTTACCAGGGTGGCGTGTAGATCACGCAACCGCGAATCCTGAGCGGAAGCGGTTGCTGATATACAGAGAGCTACCGCCAAGGGAATGAACCGCATGGGCTTGATTATATCGAGGTACCGTCGCGCGTCAGTATCCCGGTCCGCACGTCAAACCACGGCCTCTGGTACGTACACAAGGCGTTGCTCATCGCAGGGTGGCCCATGCCGTCGGTACGAATGGACCATCAAGAACGGGAGTCCCTATCACGCTCCGACCTTGGCCGCTGAGGTGAGGGAGATAGCCGCGAAGGCCAAAGCGGCCGCTAAATAAGTGTGGGAATGTACCGAGCCGCTTGCGGAGGGCGCCAGCCGCGTTCCGGGCGTGATGACCACCTCACCGGTTGACCGCAGACAGATCTCGTATACTCGATCAGGCTCCAGACGCATGTAGGGCGCGTCGCCGTGGATAGCGCGCACGCCGCGCTCCTTCGCCAGTTTTTCGTCGTTGGCAAGATCCCAGAAGCGTTTCCAAAGATCCTTCTCGAAGCCACTGGGCGCTTGCCGCCCAGCGTAGATCTCGGGTACCTGTCCGTCCTTGTCGATGACGAATCCATCTTCCGCCCGCATGGTGCTGGAAAAAATTCGCCGGAATAGCATCAGCGCCTGGCCTTTCAATGGATCGCCCTGCTCGACGAAATGGTCGTCGAACTTGATCACGAGAGTGTCAAAATAAACTTCTTGTCCCGGCAGTGTCAGATCTCGCGAGGCGTTGATTGGTTTGCCTGCGTCGTCGGTTTCGGTGAACCGGATGGTGGTTTGTAGGTTGCCTTGTTGGTCATTCGCCTGGCGCAGAACCTCGACCCGCGCTCGCCGGTCGATATGTTTCAGGATCTTCAGGTACGCTTCCAGGCGCTGTTTGTCTTGTTCGAGCTTGGCAATGGTCTCTTTCTGCTCGTGGATCTGGTTTTCGAGCGCCCGCCGCGGCGCGACCACCAATTCATAGGCCAGATAGACACTGACGGCTGCGACGGCGGCCAACAGAACAGACCAGAGAATTAACTGAACGGGGAAAAGACGGCTGCTGCTCATAAGCTCTCGAGTTACGGCCTTGTCGCTGTGAGTATAGCCCAGGCGAGGGAGGTGTGATAAGAGTGCTACGGAGCGATTGCTCTCGCGAGTTCCATGCAGCCGTCGTTCCGCCAATCATCGCGAGGTTCTGCAGCGGCGCGGGCAAATGTCCAGAGGCGAACACGCTCGCTATCCACGCCAAGCAGGTCCGCGACACGGCGGATGGTCCCGTCTGGGTCGGAGCGCAGTCTGGCAGGGCAGTTGAACAGGTGCTGTGTGGCATCATAGGCCGGATCTCCGATGAATGGCTTCGGGTCGATCACCAGCCAAGGCTCCCTTTGGGATCGAAGAACGTTGCCCGCATGCAGGTCCGTTGCCAGCAGCACCTCAATAGGTGCAGTGCGCGGCAATTCCTTAAAAAGGCGTAGACCTTCGCGGACCAACCCCGGGTCGGGCCATCGCTCGATGTTGGCCAGGGTCTCGTTACTCCAGTGGTCCATCAGCATGGATAGAGGGCGAAAGGGATGTGGTGCTGGAGGCGAGCGCCAGAGGCGGCGGAGAAGACCTGCGATCACCAGATCCTGCTCGGGTTCCGGCAGCGCGCGCAGTTTTGTTCCTGGCTCGCATCGCTCCAGGAGCATGGCGCTATGTTCATGGTCGGCCTTGAGAAGCTGAACCGTCGGATCTCCGTTCCAGAACCGGAGCCCTTGGATTTCGTGCTCGGCTTCCATATGCGGCATACCAAGTTTTAGTACGGCGGAGGTTCCGTCGGCGAGCGTCGCTGGCGCCACCCAGGCGCAACTTGCATCCTGATATGGCACGCCAAGCGTCAAAGACCAGCGGTGTTCCAGATCCCTCAGGGTCTCCGGCACTCGGCTGAGCCACGCCGCGAGGTCGGGAATCATCGGTCTCTCTCAAACGCGCGCAACTCGTCGATCTCCTGTTGCAGCTTGCGCTGATTCCGCTTCTTTCCGCGGAAGAAAAGTACAAACCATGTGATGAGAAGCAGGAAAAAAGGGACCATGTTCAACAGGAGGCGTGGGGCGCCAAACGCCTCGATCAGCGCCGGGACGACAACCATCGCCAAACCCAAGAACAAATACGTCAGACCCGTTCTGCGCCAGATATGACGGCTGAAGTCGCGGCGCCTCTCTAGCTCGCTTCTATAAAACTCGAGCGAAGTGCTCACCGGGGTGTCCGGCGGCAGATTGCTAGGCCATACCCATTTGTACGTCTGAAATGCCATAAAGATTCCGCAGAGACTAATGAGTCCAAATCCCATCCGCGGAAGTACTTCGTGGGTTCTGGCGAAGCTCCATGCAAAGAAAATGCAAACGGCGAGCGCGCTCGTTATCCCGGTGGCAGCCGTTAAACGGGCCTTCATTTGAAATCGGTGCGCTTTCAGGCGCATTTCGTCGACTGACATTTTGAATGGCTCCTTCGGTTGGTTTTGCCAAATATTTCTCGGATCGTTCATAGGCGACTCATTCGGCATTGGGTCCTCCTTCGCCGAACCAGCGTTTCAGGATGTTCTTGATGCGATGAACTTTCATCGAGATATTCGCCGGCGACAACCCGGTGATTTCGCCAATTGAGCTTGCATCCATACCCTCGAGATAGGAAACGATGATCTGACGGTCGAGCGGTTTCAGACGCTGGATCAACATGGACAGACGCCCCAGCGCTTCGGCCTGACTGGCGGCGAGCTCAGCTTGATCCGAGCCCGGCAGGAAGTCGAAATTCTCGATGTTCACGAGCCTGTCCCTGATCCGGCGTTGCCGCATCACATGTTTGGTAGCGACGTTGTGAGCGACCCGGTACACCCAAGTTCTGAGCGAACAGCGCTGGTCGAAATATGCGAAGCTGCGCCAGAGCTGTAGATGAATGTCTTGCAGCAGGTCCCGGCGCGCGTCGGCATCCAGCTCGTAGGCCCGGGCGAGCCGGTCGAGTGCGGGACCATACGAATCCACTACCTGTTCATACAGAGAATTCTGGCTCTCGGCTCCGACTGAGGTGGACTGCATTTGTCCCACATCCAGGGTAGTCGCTGTAGGCTGAGCTTTCTAACAGATCAATTTGCATCTGCCGGTGCGAGGCGTGGCGTCCGAGACTGAGATAACATAACAGCCATTGTGACAATCAGTGACGCGCAGCGGGATGTACGAACTGTTTTCCTGGGTGGATTCGCAGGTCAGCTAGTTTCTAGTGGCGTATGGTTTCTCTCAGCCGCCACAGCTACGTGGCGGTCGCCCAGAACCGCGATGGCGGTGCTGTTTGTGGTGGGCATCTTCATCTTTCCCATGACCCAGTTGCTTTTGCGTCTGATGGCGCGACCGGCTTCTCTGCCAAAGGGGCACCCGATGAATGCTCTTGGCATGCAGGTAGCGTTCGTTCTACCGCTCACCTTGCCGCTTGTATTCGCGGCCACCGCCTATCGCCAGAACTGGTTTTATCCCGCATTCACGATTGCCCTCGGCTCGCACTACCTGCCGTTTATTTTCCTGTATGGAATGTGGCAATTCGGTGTGCTGGCGGCGTTCTTAATCGGTTCGGGACTAGCGATCGGTTTGTATTTGCCGTCCATCTTCAGTCTGGGTGGTTGGTCGACTGCTGTGATGCTCTTGGTCTTCGCATTCGTTGGCCGAAGTGTGGCGCTCTCAGGCGATGAGACGGGAAAGTAGTGGGCCGTCCGTTCTGAATCTTTACTGCCGTGCGTCGCCATGAGTGGCGACGCGGCACGCAAAAGTGCGTGCGCTACGCGCGTGGCGCGAACACTCGTGTTTGGTCCTTTCGCCGACAGCCCACTAGTCTAGGTCCACGGAACTCACTTCAGACGAACGCTTCACGGGCAAACTAAAGTGGTACACCAAACCCATTGCCGTCGGAGGGGATTCGGCTCCCGGCGACAACCTCAGATGGATCTCCCACGACGAACATGCGGAACTCGTTCGGTGGTGGAATCGGCCACCACCGTGACCCTTGCGCACTTGCGCTATCATGAACCTGTGGGACCATCCGGATTCACCGGAGGGATATACGAATCAAGAAAACGATCCAAAGCCAGGCCAAAGGACATCTATGGAAAAGCTGGCACAAAACATTCAGGAAGCCTTCCTCAACAATGCCCGGAAGGATAAAACTTTCCTGACCATCTACTTAATGAGCGGTGTGAAACTTTCCGGCCGCATCAAAAGTTTCGACAAGTATTCCGTGGTGCTCGAAACCAATAATCAGGAACAGCTTATTTTTAAGCACGCCATCTCGACTGTCGTGGTTTCGCGACCGTTCCATGCCGGCGCCGGGGGACATCCGGCAGCGGCGCCCGCGGGGGCTCAAAGCGCCGCGGCAGCTCCTGGCCCATCCACGAGCGTAGAGCACTCCGAGGAATAACTTTCGTTTGGCGGTAAGAGGGCAGGAACGCGCGATTCTGGTCGGGCTGGATATAAAATCACGCTCGCGCCGCGCGGCCGATTATGTCCCATACGGTCCCGAGGAGTCGCTCGAAGAGCTGAAAGCCCTGGCCGACACAGCCGGCGTAAGCGTCGAGGAAACCATTGTCCAATCCCGGCCCGCGCCGGATGCCGCCACGCTGATCGGCTCCGGCAAGCTCGACGAATTGCGGAGCCTGGTGGAAAGCAACGCCGCCGATGTGGTCCTGTTCGATTCCGAACTCACTCCGACGCAGCAGCGCAATCTGGAGAACGCGCTCCATTGCAAAATCCTGGATAGAACACAGTTGATCCTGGACATTTTCGCCCGGCGCGCCCGCACGCGGGAAGGTCAATTACAAGTGGAGCTGGCGCAGTTGAATTACTTGCTGCCGCGCTTGACCGGACGCGGCGTCGAGATGTCGCGCCTGGGAGGCGGAATCGGCACCCGAGGTCCTGGCGAAACGCAATTGGAAACGGACCGCCGCAGAATCCATGGGCGCATCAAGAAACTCAGCGACGAACTCGAGCACGTGCGCACGGGCCGCGGAACGCAGCGCCACCAGCGGCAATCCGTGCCACTTGCGACTATCGCCCTGGTAGGCTACACGAACGCCGGGAAATCCACCTTGTTCAATCGCCTCACGGGCGCGGCAGTGACGGCGGATGCACGAATGTTTGCCACGCTCGATCCCACCGTGCGGCACATCACCTTGCCTTCGCGCCGCAAGGTGCTGCTCAGCGATACCGTCGGTTTCATCCGCAACCTGCCTACCACGTTGGTGAAGGCATTCCGCGCAACGTTGGAAGAGGTGATCGAGGCTTCCTTGCTGTTGCACGTGGTGGACGCTTCGTCGCCCTACGCGCCGCATCAAACCGCGCACGTCCTGAAGGTGCTGGCTGAAATCGGCGCCGATCAAACGCGGCAGATCCTGGTGTTGAACAAAATGGATCAAGCCGTCGAGGCTGGTCAGGAATCCGACAGCCTGGCCCAGCGAATTTTGGGTGAGGTTCCCGGACCGGTGGGTTTGGAAGCCATTGCGGTCTCCGCGCGAACCGGCACCGGTTTTGAAGCTCTCCTGGCCGCGATTGATCACGGGCTGACGCTCGATCCCGTGGCACACGCCCGGTTCCGGATACCGGCGGGCGAAGGTCTACCCATCCATTTGCTGCACGAGCGCGCCAAAGTTCTAGCCAGCCATTATCAGGATGATTGGTGTGAAATTGAGGCCGAGGCCCCGGAATCGGTCCGGCGCCAGCTCACTCGCTACGTCGTCGAGTGATATTCTTGTCAACAGGAATAGGGTCCGGATGCATCGCACTCGCATGAACCTGCCGAACGCGCTCACCATCCTGCGCATCTTCTTTGTGCCCTTTCTGGTGGCGGTGCTCGTCGAGCAGGATTTGCGCATTGAGTGGCACGGCGTGGTCTGGATGCCGAACGAATTTCTAGCGCTCTGCATTTTTCTGGTGGCGGCGGCCACCGATCTTCTGGACGGATACCTGGCGCGCCGCTGGGGACAAATCACGACCGTCGGGACGCTGCTGGATCCCATCGCCGACAAACTGCTAATCTCAGCCGCGCTGGTCTCGTTGGTACAAATCCGAAGGGTGCCTGCGTGGATGGTTGTCCTGATCATAGGGCGCGAATTCGCGGTGTCCGGGTTGCGAAGCATTGCCGCCGCCGAAGGCTATACCATTCGAGCCAGCGACCTGGGCAAGACCAAAATGATCACTCAGGTGATTGCCATCTGCATGGTCTTGCTGAGCATACACTGGCCGGCGCTATCCGGTTTCGCGATGCTCTGGATGTGGGGCGTGGTGGTTTTCGGCGTGGCCTCGGCCATGGAATACTTCCGTAAATTCTGGCGCAGAGTGGACGACAAAATCAAGCTGCGGCGCCGCAGGGAACTGTTGCGAATCGAGCGGCGTCAGAAGAAGCTGGCACGGGCGCAGGCGCAGCCGGAGGCGGAGAAGATGCGGGGTTAGGGAGTGGGGGCTGGGGAATATCTCTATGCGGCGAGCCATAAGATTCCTAGCCATCTGGATCTGTTGCGTACTGGCCCTTGCAGTCTTCGGCTTTGTGGTGGAATTCGGATTGAACGGAGCCGGGCGACGCGTAGCTTTAGCGAGAGCGTGGAAGACGACGACGGGAACGGTAATCGCTCGCGACACAAGAAACCATAACTCTATTTCAGTTCGCTACTCCGTAGAGGGCCGGCAGGTCGACCAATCCTTCCAGGGGTCAGACAAGGGTATCGGCGAGGCTGTCTGCGTGTACTATTCGCTGAAGGATGCAACCCTTTCTGATATTCGAAACCCGGCCCTTTCGCTACGAAACAACTTGGAGTCTCTTTTGGCGGGGTGCCTAGTGTTGGGCACGTTCGCTTCGATTTTCATCAGCTTTCCAGTTATTGGTCATGCGCTCACATGGCCGCGCGCGAGGTTCCGGGTGACGCCACGATTCATAATGGCCTGGGTCGCGACCGCAGTGGTCATCGGCACGGTATCCAATTTGATTTCGCAGCCTCGTGGCTGGCGGCTTTGGCTCGCCGATGCCTTGGTCTTTGGCGGCACGACTCTGCTCTGCATCCGTGCGTTCCGCGTTGCGTTAGATGTTCCGTGGATGGTCTACATTAAGTCTCGAACTTTCATTATTGGCGTGCTCTTGGTGCTAGTCGGGCAGGTCATCGGTTGGGGGCAGTGGCAATGATCCCGGATTTGTTAGGGCTCTGGGCTAAAGTATCCACTGGCTCGCGCCGATACCATGCAAAGTGGCTAGTTCAGCTAACGACGTCTTCTGTCTCTATCTCTGGCGTTCGCTCGATGCGCCCGGCACGCTTTATCTGGCGAGGGGAATGCGCAGCGCGCGAGCGGTCTGCGCGGAGTTGATCGCAGCCGGTTACATCGTGCGAGTGGTACAAATGTCGACGAACGTTGAGTTCGAACTGCGCAGTGGAGCGCTGGTTGCTCGCGGCGGCCGATCCCAAAGGCGGCATTCTTCTGCTGCCCACAGGCCACAGATCGAACTGGTCTAATCGCCTTCTCTCGGCGCCGGCGGCACGATCTGAAACTTGTCGGGAGTAAACACCACCACCAGCACTTGCCCACGACCGCCCAGCGGACCTATCAGCTTTCCATTCAAGCGCACCTCCAGGCCGGCTGCGTTACCCACTTTCATGGTGGCGGACTCCTTGCCTTCGACGGTCTTCGATTGATTGGCCGCAAGGACGCCGGAGAACAGGCGCTTACCTTCCGATGAAATTGAAAGCCAGGTTGCCTCGCGCGCCATCAGGTTCAACAGGACCTTGTAGCCTGCGGCGGCGGCCGATGCTGGCTCTCCGAGCGGCGCAGTTTGTTCCGGCGGCGCAGGTTTTTGAGCGGAAGCAACTGAAACCGCGGCCGGCGCTATGGAAGACCTGACCTTTTCCAACGCGCTTCGAAAACTTCCGAGCTTGCCATCGTGCCACCAGGCATAAATTCCGGAGCATGCCACCACTACCCCGATCAACGCTGCTATAGATAGCCAGGCGCGACCTCTGGGAAAGCCGCGCGCCAATGTCATCGGTGGCACATTCCTGGACACAACACTTTCGAATCCCGGCAGCGGTAACGGGGCGTCGGCGCTCAACAATCGATCAACCTCAGCATTTATCTCAGGCGTATCCAAGCCGAGAAATCGGGCATACTGATCGACAAAACTCTTGTAGAAAAAGCCGCTTGGCAAACTCCCGCGATCGTCCGCCTCGATTGCCTCGAGGTATCGAACGCTTATCTTGGTCCGAGCGGACACGGTGGGTAGATCCAGCTGTTTTTCCAGCCGGGCACCTCGTAGTACCTTTCCAACCGACAGCATACAAATAGCCTTCCAGCTTACGGTTATAATACAACAGTCGGGTGACACAATACCGAGGTGTGACGGTTTCGGTCGTGGTGGTAACGTGGAATCGCCGCGATCTTTTGAGATCCTGCTTGCAATCACTTACGCGGCAGCAGTTGAACCAGCCGTTTGAAGTGGTGGTGGTAGACAATGGTTCTAGCGATGGTTCGCCCGAAATGGTGTTGCGAGAATTTGGCTCCGAGCCAGCTTTCCGGCTGAGGCTAATTCGAAATCCTGACAACCGCGGTTTCTGCGCGGCCAATAATCAGGGCTTCGCGGCGTCCACCTCGGATTTGGTGGCGCTGCTCAACAATGACGCGGAAGCGGAGCCGGATTGGCTTCCGGCTTTGGCGGGCGCGTTTGAAGACGGCCGCGAGATTGGGATGGCCGCTTCCAAGATCCTGGTTTACGAGGATCCGCGGCGCATCGATAAAGCCGGCCACCTGATTTATCCGGATGGCCAGAATCGCGGGAGGGGAAGTGGCGAGCTCGACGCGGGTCAATACGATCGCATCGAAGAGGTGCTCTGGCCGGATGGATGCGCCGCCATGTACCGTCGTGAGATGCTGGACGAGGTTGGAGGTTTTGACGAAGACTTTTTTGCATACGCGGATGACGCCGAATTGGGTTTGCGCGCCAGAATCGCCGGCTGGAAGTGCATCTACATTCCCGGCGCGGTGGTTCGGCATCATCGCGGCGCCACGTTGGGCGTACGGTCCAGCCGCCGGCTGGAGCTTATCGAACGGAATCGCGTGTTGCTGGCCGTCAAACTTTTCCCTTGGAGTTTACTTTGGTTAAACGGCGCGTACTACGTGATCCGCTTGGCAGCCAGCCTTTGGGCAGCGGCGCGCAACCGGGGCGAAGTGGGTCAGTACCGGGGCGTGCGCGGAAAAGTGCAAGCCGCGCTGGCGCTGGTGAAGGGCGATCTCCAGGCGCTGAAGCTGATCCCGCGGATGTTGCGGAAGCGCCGCAACGTAAACCGAATACGCAAGCTCTCGCCCCGCGAAGTAAGGAAGCTGATTCTGCAGTACCGGATTCCTTTGAAGCAACT
>PMOK01000234.1 GCA_003162425.1 Bryobacterales bacterium
GCCGGGATCAAACTCTCGTTTGATCTTGTTGAGACTACTAGTCTGACCCTATAAAAGCAGCCAAACCATCGCCCCGGTTTAACTCAAAAGTTCTGACGAACATTACTTCTGCATCCAACCAGATTGTCAAAGATCTGCGCAACCAACCCAGCGATCTCCGCTCTTTCGAGCGAAGAAGACCAGACCGGCTACCCGGCCTCGAAAGCCGTTTTGGCGCAAGCGGGACTCACATTCGAAGTCACTCCGCTTGAACCAGAATTCTTGGGAACTTTTAAGAACTGCCTGACAGGAGTTGAGGCTTTACTGCTTCTGGCTGCCTGCCGTAGAAATTCTGCTTTCTTCAGCCTAGCAAAGTCAGCATCCAGATGGCAAGCGCCACCCGAACTTTTTTTCTCTGCTAACCGGTGAAAGACGACCTCAACCAGAATACCAGACACTTTCCCGATTGGCAACAGGCTTCGCAAAAAAATTGAGAGCTTGGGCAAACGTCCGGCAAGCTGTTGAATCCATTGTGACGCTCGCACTCTTGCGTGCCGCGTCGGCACTCATGCCGACGCCGTAATTGCGATAACCTTGTAGACCACACCACCTATGAATCGCCGATCAATCCTCAAATCCATCCTAGCAGCCCCTCTCGCAACCCGTGCCGCACGCGCCTCCCTTCCCAAAATGAAGATCACGCGCGTCGAAGTTTACACGCCACCGAACCCCAACCCGCTCTTCAACCAAAGCGATCATGTC
Organism: Bryobacterales bacterium; assembly: GCA_003162425.1. Lineage (GTDB taxonomy): Bacteria > Acidobacteriota > Terriglobia > Bryobacterales > Bryobacteraceae > Palsa-89. Next base: position 742 of record PMOK01000234.1, read on the forward strand.
GTCACGGTCGAAACTGATGCCGGCATCACTGGAATCGGCGAAGGCGGTTCCAAGGACACGCTGGAACAATGTGCCGGGCGCCTCATCGGTCAGGATCCGCAATATATCGAGCGCCTCTGGCAGGACATGTCTCGCGCCTTTTTCTATCCGCCGGGACGCGAGAAAATGCATGCCCTGGGTGCGCTCGACCTGGCGCTGTGGGACATCAAGGGCAAGGTGTTGAACATACCCGTGCACGCGGTCCTTGGCGGTATGGTGCGCAATTATTGCGAATGCTACAGCACCTCAGGAATTATCCCCAACGTTCACTCCGGAATGAGTCTAAAAGAACGCGCCCAGGCGACGATCGCGGCTGGCTACCGGGCTTTTCGCATGGGCGCCGCGGACCTGCCTGCGAACACCACCTTTAATACTCACGAGGCGCTCAACCGGCTCTACGATGAATGCGTCGAGGCGCACGAGGGCGTCGGCAAAAATGGCGACTGGTGCGTCGACTTTCACCAGAGATTCGATCTTTCGGAAGCGATTCGCGGTTGCGATTTGATCAAAGATCTTGCGCCCTATTTCGTCGAAGACCCTGTGCGCGCTGAGGCATTTCAGGAGGATCTGCCCAAACTACGCAGCCACGCCAGTGTCCCGATCGCCGCCGGCGAAGAGTGGGGGAACCGTTGGGACTTCAATAAGCTCGTTGAGAACCACGATATCGATTACGTTCGCGCCACGCTGCCGAACGTCGGCGGCATCACCGAAATGATGAAGATCGCGGCGATCTGTGAAACGCACTTCGTGGGTATCATTCCACATTTCACCGGACCCATCGCGACGGCCGCGCTGGTGCACTGCCTGGGCACATTTTCCGGCCCGGTTTTGATGGAGTACACGTTTCAGGGAAAGACGGTCCCACATGTGCCGGTATTTGTGGATTTCAAAAACGGCAAACTCTACCCGAACGATCGGCCTGGCCTGGGTGTTGAGATCGATAAGAAACAGCTCACCCAAATCGCCGAGATCACGCAGCCGGTCACCAATCGCGCTCAGACCTATTTTCGTCCGGATGGCTCAATCACTAATTGGTAAAAAGGGAGTGTCGATTTTCACGGCCCCCGGGGTGGCGTGTGTCATACTCCTGGCATGAGACGAAGGGCGTTCCTGCTCTCGATGGCAGCATCGCGGTTTCTTGGTGCTCAATCGGGCGAGGCGAAGTCTCGCTCGTATAATGCGCCAGCGTCCGGATCGCTGCTGATGTGTGCGTACAACCGGTTCGAGCCTGGAAAAGGCTTCCAGCCTGGAAAACGCAGAGTCCGCAATCTTAGTCTCGACCCGATGTTATGGACGGACTTTAACTTTACACCGGGACATTCGCTGCTCTTCCTCTACTCACCGAACCGTAAGTTGCTCTTCGTCTCCTATGCGGATTCGACGGAGAGCAGCGCCCGCTTCTATCTAGCTATCCTGGATTTCACCACAGCCGCGCCGCCGCGGGTAATTGAGTACCCCGGTCCTCGGACAGGCTTCCTCCGGGACCCGGAGTTGGTCCTCTCCGCCGACGGGCGCTGGCTATATACCGTCTGTCATCACATCCATCCCTGTCAGATGTCGCCGGGGTCCTTTGCGCCCGAGGTGACGGTCGTGACCGACCTGGACTGTTCGCAGGCGGAGGACTTCGTCTATACCTTCGATGTCAATTCGCTGCGTTTTGTACCCTCCACCGTTGGCTTTTTAAAGTCGAACTCCGAGACCCTGACCCTGGTCCCCACCTCCGGCGAAAGAGAATTCAATATTTACTACGGAGAGGGGATCGTGCAGCGTTGCCTAGTAGCGGAGGATGGGAAACTGATCCAGAAGGCTGGCTCGGTAAGTCCCGTTCTGCACTCTTCTGCGCTTGTCTCGCAAGCCTCCTATTCTGTACGCGGCGCTCCGGACCAGCCGGTGTATCTGGTCCAGCCAGAACGGGTGCTGCTGCTTTCCGGGGAAGAACCGAAGGCGTTTGCGATCGACCCACCACAGCCAGGAGACATGAAGAATAACCGCACGTTTCTCAGCGGGGACGGGAGGCTGATGTTCATCGTAACCATGCGACTGGATCCGCCGAAAAATGTTCTCGCCTGGCGAATTGCCACCTATCGCACCGACACCTTCGCCAAAGTAAGGGAGCTCGAAATCACGCCTCCCGTTGCGGTCGCGGCCAATCGCGACGGCAGTCTGCTCTACTGTGCCGAGAATGGCTGTTCCAACTGCATCACCAAGGTAAGCGGACTACAGGTCCGAGACTCGCAGACGCTCCGGGTGGTAAAAGACCTCGTGCTCGGCGAAGAGATGTTCTCGAATTACTACGTTGTTCCGTAGGAGCCTTTTCAGTGCGCCGCACGCGCTCCCAGCGGCAGGGCCCTTCTCGGTGCCGCGTCCATGGTCTTTCTACCAAGGCGCCACCCACACGGCCAAGTCGACCGTCGCCGTCTGCGACGCGCTCGCGTGAACCACCGCCGCTTGGCTCAGTTCGATCAAATCCGCATCAATCTCATTCACGTCGAAGCTGGCCAGCACACGGTAGTCTCCGGGCGGAAGGCTGTCGAATCGAAAGCGCCCCTCAGTGTCCGACAGCGTTTGCACCGGGCCGTTCAACGACCGGCGCGCGGATTCGGCTACCGGCCAGAGGAATACCGGCGCGCCTTGCGAGGGCTTCCCGTCCGCCGTCACTTTGCCAGCGATCGTGGCAGCTCGGTTGGAAACGGAAATCTGTATCCGGTTGTAGCGCGAGTCGATATACACTTCGAACCAATCCGACGGATGTTCCACGTTCCAGGTTCGCCGGGGAGATCCCCGCTGAGCCTCGATGGATTCCACGTATTGGCCGCCCGGGACCACCGCACGCATCTCCCAATGTCCCGGACTCAGTGTGGCTCGCGCTAGCTTGATTTCCTGTTCGGTTTCTACTTCCGCCAAGTCCTGATGGCGGCCGAACACCTTGATCGGAATGTGGAGCTCAGCGTAGGAACTGGCTCGCCGGACTTCAAACTCAACAGCGGTGACCGGCGTCACCTGTAAATTCACTCCGTTCATGTCGTGATCGAGATAGAGTTCCGTAAAGGCCGCCGCGGCCCCGCCCTGCAGCTCGGCGAACACTTCATGGACTCCCGGCGCGAGCCCTTCGAAGTGATACGACGCTTGATACGAGGTCGGGCATTCGGTTTGCATGCGGCGGCGGCCGGTTTCAGACGATAGCGTCACAACCAGCGGGCCGACCGCACCGCAGATGATTTGGCCGCCGATGCGGAAAAGCGCGCCCGTTTCAGGACTGATGTCGGTATCGGGGGTGTCGTTGTCGTATGTGACTTGGTAGACGCGCGCCTCCCGAACTTCGCGCGCAACATTTCCGAAAGTAGGCAGCCATCCGGTACCGTCCACCAGCGTGTAAGCTTCTGACCGAACCCAATATTTCCCGGCTCCCAGGCCCGGAATGCGAAACACGCCGCGATCGTCGGAGAGAGCGCTTCCCGCGAGGCGCATGGGAAGCCGCGCGCGGTAGGCGACTACGGGAACTCCCGCAGTCCCGACGCCGTTTTCATCGAAAATCCGCCCCGTCACTGCTCCTTTGTGGCGCAGCCGCACGTCGGCGAACAGCGTGGAATCGGCGGTAACCTCAATCGGCGCTGGATGGCCGAGCGGAACTCTCTGGCCGAATGCTCCCGGAAAATATCCATCGTGAGCGACGGTCAGCAAATAGATTCCCGGATCTACCGTGGGAAACACAAAGGTTCCACTGAGCCCCACTCGCTGACTGAGCGGGTGACCTTTTTCGCCGCCGGATTGCGGCACAGGATCAAGACGCACTACCGAGCGCGCCAGCGGACGCCCGGAGGCGTGCTCCAGCACGACGCCCTGGATGGTCCCCGCCTGGACGCAACCGGCGACAGCCAGCAAAATGAGGGCGCGCAGCATGGTGCTCTTCTGGCTATGACGGCAGGGGCGTTCGAAGCGTGGAGATCAAAGCAGGTGCGTGTGTCCGGTGAGCCAAAAGCCGTGAAGCTCAATACGGCCGCCCAGTGCGGAATGACGTAGCGGGCGGCGCGTCAGTTCGGCTGGATCTGGAGAAACACGTCGTAGCAGATGTCTCTCTCGTTTCCGCCCTGGTCCCAAACCGACCCCTTGTATCGGAAGTGGTTCCCATACTGGTCGACAAAGGGGGTCTCGCGATACGTAAGGCCAATCTTGGAAATGCCGAGCGACGGAAGAGTGTGCAACTCGTTAGGCTCGCTGTAGCCGTTGTGGTTTGCGTCGATCCAGACCAGTAGGCGCGAGTAAACAGAGTCGCCCGGATCGATGAACCCGTTGCCGTTCCCGCCGTTTGCTGGGTCGTCAAACACGGCCAAGGCGAGGAAGCCATTTGGATCGTTGCTTGGGGGTTGCGCCGTGTAGTTGCCGAAGAGCTCCGTAAAGTTATCGATGGTCCCGTTCCCGTTTCGGTTCAGAGCCAGCCAGCCGTTGTGCCAATTGGCATCAGTCCAGCTCATCTGCGCAGCGGCCCGCCGGGCAGTACCGTAAAGCGGACGCCACCGGCGAGGCTGGTCAGATGGAAGCCCTCGTTGAAGGGATCGAGCACGATGGGGCTGCCAGCCCCCCCCGCTTGCTGGCACTTATGCGTCTGGTTACTGCAGAGATAGGGATTGCAGCAATCCGAGTTATAAGCGCATGGGTTTCCGTAGCTGACACAACCACAGGTAATGTTAGTGCATTGAATGATATCGCAATATTTAGCATTACAACCACTACAGTATATTGTTGTGTTGTTCTGTTTGTACCCCTCGGTCAGACCAGCCGTGACGTCCTCATACCAACTGTTATAGTAACCACCAGTACACCCTCCAGGACAAGGAAGTTCATATACGTAGTCGTCGCACCCACCGCACGTGGTAGGGGTGCATCCGCTCTGAGCAAACACTATATCCTCGAGCCCAAGTGCATCCATCACCCGCCAAAATGTCCCTGAATGATTCGTGCACTGAGGTGCTTGCTGTCTCCGCCCCTGTGGCCTCCGCCCGCGAATTCCCGGCTGTGGCTGCAAACCAGCGAAAAACGTCTTCAGGGGTCGCCCCGAGGAGTCAACGTACCTCGTGTCCCTGAGACGCATTTTGATGGAGCGAAGGATCGCAGGCTCGCACACAACCAGGACGGGTATCCAGGCAGCTAGCAATGTTCCCAAAACCACCTTCGATCGTTTAGAGAACGTCATATTGTCTCTCCAAATTTGGCCCTAAGAAAATTTCAATTCCGGGGGCTTCAGTCTATCAAATGTGCTCCGAACTGTAAAGGGAGGAATTACGACTATTTGCGCGCCACTTATCACGCAAAGCCCGCATTTGTTGTGCGCCTTACGGGTAACAACTGCATTGTGGATTACGCTCTCATGACGTTTAATTTTCCCCGTGGTAGCGCTACTTGACGGCCCTACCCCCTCGGCGTATTATATAAGGACGCCGGGATACGTCAATCCGGGGAGAGAAAAAGCCCAGTTTTTTCAAAACCGGTTCGCAATGCTGAAGAAGTGAGGTCCACGAAATGAGGCGAAAAAATACCACCTCGATGTTATTAATCGCGGCCACAGCCCTGACCGCTCTCATCCCCACACTTCCGCTCCCTGCGGCCTCCTTGACTCTAGCGGAAGAAGTTCCTAACGAAATCTCAATGCCTAACATGCTGGTGCCCAAATGGAGCAACGGCGCTTTAATTGTGGTCCGAGATTATCACACCATCAACCCTACGATCTGGGTTGTTGAGCATCAGAGCCCGCACGTCGTGCCTTTCACAATTCCCGGCGCCCAGTCCATGAACATATACGACTGGGACCGTGGCATTGACGGCACAATCGGACTATCTGGCTCGGCTGTCGATGCGGATGGTCGAGCCAGCGGGTTCGTCGCGTGGATTTCCTCGGACGAAAGAACATCGAAGGTTATCCAAACACTGTTGTATACACCATGGCGGTTGGCCGTCGCTCCCGACGGTACACTTTGGGCGGTCGGGCGCGAATTTACCAGCCTAGGCTCCGGCGTCCTAAAGCCACAGAGTGACGTCGTCCGGCATTTCGATCAGTCCGGAAGGACATTGGGTTCTTTCGTGCCGCAATCGACAAATCGGGACGCGAAAACGTTGGTAAACCCGGCTAATCGACTGCGGGCAACCAGGGACCGGATTGCATCTTATTTGCCGGCGGAAGGAAGGTACATTGAGATCTCTTTTGCGGGAAAGGTGCTGACGGACATTTCCGTACCCCGGCCAGGGCAGCCCGATAGCCGCACCGGCGGCCTCGCCATAACGGACAACGACGAAATCTTCGTGAGTGCTGAGTGGCAGGCCGCCACGGCCGGAGGTACCTCACAATTCGTGGGGATATTTACTCTCGACAAGTCGACACAAGCGTGGAGAATCGTGCTTCAGCGGACTGCCACCGCTGGCGCCCGACCAGGGACTGAGGACTTCGGGGCTACTCTGGGCGTTGATGGAAACAGGCTCGTTCTGGAGGGGCCCCAGCGACTGAAGTTCTACAAAATCAGCGAATGAGAGCCCTGGGGCAATTGACAGATTTAGACGCATAGAGAAAATTCACCATGAACAAACCAATCCGCATAGTATTGTTCGTCGTGTTCGCCGTCTCTCTGATCATCAATATCTTACAGTTCAGGCGTATTCTCGCTCTCGAGAGAGAGATTGAGGAAAGGTCTGCAAGCGGTCCGCTGGGGGCACAGACGCGAGTTCCGGCCGAGTTCAGGGCGCGCGGCCTCGATGGCGTGGAGACGAGTATCCGATTCGATTCCACGCCGCTGCCGACGGTACTTTATGTATTTCGACCGTCGTGCCCCTGGTGTCGGCGCAATAAGGATTCAATAAACGCATTAGCGCGGCAGACGGCCGGTCGATATAGGATACTTGGAATTTCGCTTTCAAACGAGGGGTTGGCAAAATTCGCCGAAGAGCATCACTTCCCGTTCCCTGTCTATTCGGATATTCCGCCGTCCGTTGCTGTGGCGATGAAGCTGGGAGCCACGCCTGAAACAATTGTAGTGTCCCCTTCCTCAACGGTTCTCAGAGATTGGAGCGGTGCGTACGCGGGAGCACAGAAGGTCCTTGCGGAGAACTTCTTCTCCGTCCGACTTCCCGAGCTTATTGACTAGCATCGCAGCTTGGCAAAGAGAGTGGAATCCGCAGTGACTTTGATGGGCGCAGCATGGCCGAGCGGGAGCCTCTGGCCGAATGCCCCGGGGAAATATCCTTCGGGAATCGCGGTCAACAGATAGACTCCCGGCGTGACCGTGGGGAACACAAAGCTCCCGCTGAGTCCAACTCGCAACGTCAGCGGGTGACCTTGGTTGCCGCTGGATTGCGGCACAGGATCGAGACGGACCACGGTGCGCGCGAGGGGGCGCCCGGAGGCGTGCTCCAGCACGATGCCTTGAATGGTCCCCGCCTGGACGCAACCGGCGACAGCCAGCAAAATGAGGGCGCGCAGCATGGTGCTCTTCTTGCTATGACGGCTGCAGCGTTTGAAGCGTGGAGTCAAGGCTGTGGCAAGGTTCGCGGCCAGGCATTGCGGAGGGCCCGTTACACCTCTAATTCCTTATTCCGACCCAGCTTAGGCGATTCATCCCAACCCCTTTGGCAATTTGAATCGGATGCCCTCGCCCACGACTTAGTGGTGGGCTATGCAGGTATCCCCAAAACCTGCCGATAGCAGACAAATGGCGACGACAACGACTAATCATGGCGGCATTACCCGAGTACTCGTGGCCGACGATCACGGAGTCGTTCGAAAAGGTCTGCGCTTCCTGCTGCAAACCGATCCCACCATCGAAGTGGTCGGCGAAGCCTCCGATGGACGGGAGGCGGTCCGAATGACCGAACAGCTCTCGCCCGATGTCGTGGTGATGGATATCACCATGCCGCAACTCAACGGCATCGATGCCGCATCGCAAATCGTCAAGCGCGATCCGGAAATCGGAATCATCATGCTGAGCATGCACTGCGACGAGACATTTCTAGTGCGCGCCCTCGCGGCCGGCGCTCAAGGCTATTTGCTCAAGGATTGCGCCGAGGCCGATTTGCTGCAAGCGGTCCGCGCTGTCGCCAACAAGAAACTTTTCTTCAGCCCAACCATCACGCAAACGCTGCTCGAGGATTACATGCGGCAGATGCAGAACGAAGGGCTGTCGGATTCCTACGATCTTCTCACCGAACGCGAGAAGGAAGTTCTGCAGTTGTTAGCGGAGGGCAAATCCAATAAGGAAGCAGCCAGCCTGCTCAACGTCAGCCTCTACACAGTGGAAACACACCGGAGCAGGCTAATGGCGAAGTTGAATCTGCATAGCACCGCCGACATCGTGCTCTACGCGGTGCGCAAGCGCATCATCCAATAGGCCTGCGCACCGAACGAGAAACGAGAAACGAGAAACGGCTTTACCCCGCGTCCGGCGCGTGGATCTTGTACGCGCCGTCCTTAAATGAGATGTCCCGGATCTTCCCGGTGGGCCCTAGCGGTCCGATCTCTTTCCCGTTGAAGCGCACAATCAGTCCACCCGCATTCCCAGTGCGCAAGGTCGCGCCCGCCGTGAGCTCCAGCGTGTGAGTCTCATTCGCTTCGAGCGTCTTGGCCAACAGCCGTTTGCCGCTCGCATCCGTAACGGCCACCCAAGCCGGCTGGCGCGCTTCGATATCGACGTGCATGACCGAGGAGTTTGGCATTGATGCTCTTGGCTTGGGGGCGGGCACGACGGCAGCCGGAGGAGGCGCGACACTGGCGGCCACGACGCTGCTCTCCACCGGCTCCCCTTGTTTAGGCGACCACAGCAGAACCACCGCGGAAACTACTCCTATGATCAGGATGGCCGCGATTGCATAGGATCTCCAGCCGCGGCCCGAGCTGATCTTCGGTGCAAGTACAGGTGTGGGTAAAGGCGTGGGTGCGGGTAAAGGCGTGGGCGCCGGTGCGGGCAATTGTGCCGGTGGCGTAATCCGTTCAAATTGGCGAGTGGCCTGAGCGCAAAAGTTTTCTACCGAACCCAGCAGGTTGCGAAAGCTCTCTTCAGTCGCGCTGGAAGTATCGCGCAGCTCGTGGATGGATTGCGAATGATCTTCCACCGTGCTCTCCAGACGAGAGATCCGTTTGGACAGGTTCGCTTCCACTTCCCGGACCAGGATCGGCCACTTGGACTGCTCGGCCGAGAGTACGCCGCGATCGTGACGTTCTTTGAACATCCGGGCGCCCATGCCGGGGTCGATTACCGCGGGAAGATGCGTGGTTTGATCCAGATTAGCCTGATCCAGTTTGGCTGGATCCCGCTCTTCGGAAGCTCCCAGCAGTATCTGGATTTCGTCGGCAATGCGCAAAGCGTCGCGGCGCGAGAGGCACCGCCATTCGCTCGGCTCGGTTTCGTGGTCGGCATGATATAAACCGAAACCGATCAACTCATCTTCGCCAATAGCTTCCGTGATGCGCGTGAATTGCGCAATGGTGGCGCGGCGCAGCGACGTAGTGCCGTCGAAGGCTGCGGAGAATGCCTGCACCTGCTCGGCCGACGCCGGACCCACATATTCAGCGGTGAAATTCAGAGACTCGTTGTCGAAGTCGAAAGCCAGCCACTCGCCGCGGTCCTTTTCAATACGGACGTCTTCGGCCAGCATCTGGAAGAACTTTTCCGCTTCTTGCACAACGCTCGAAAGTTTATGCAGAGGGATTCCCACTCCTCCGCGATTCAGTTCCACTCGAATGCGCAAACGCGCCATTACTTCCTCCCTGCCGTGGACGCGGCGGCCGCGGCGGGCGTTCGAAGCGCGGACATGATCCGGCCACTTGCAAAACGCAAATTGTGCCAGGCCTCCACGCACTCAGGCTCCCGCTCCACGATGCGGCTACAGTAACGAAAAGCAGCCTCGTATTCACGATTCTCGAGCGCCACGGCGGCCAGTCCTTGCAAAGCTACCGGAGACTCGGGGAAAAGCTCCAGCAGCCGCGAGGAATAGCGCCTGGCGTTCTCCAGGTCGTGCGCCTCCATACACAAGGCGATTAAGTTCGAAAGAGCCTCCTCGGATTTGGGATCCGAGGCCAGCAGCCGTTGGTACGCACCCTCGGCCTCCTGGTGACGGCCCAATAGTTGCAGCGCCACGGCCTTGCCGAAAAGAACTCGCAGGCGCGCGGCATCGGACCAACAGCGGTCAAAGTTAGCAAGCGCCTCTTCGGGACGATTCAGATGCAGCAAACACGCGCCCAACCCGAGCCGCACATCATCCCGATGCGCATCCACCTCGAGCACCCTTTGAAAAGCCTGGCCAGCTTCCGCCCAGCGGCCTAGGTGATGCAAGCAAATGCCGAGCCTGAACTGCGCGTACGCATTCTGCGGGGGCGGCTCTAACGTGGCCGAAGTGAAATAGCTGCCGGCCGCTTCTTCATAGCGCTCCAAGGCAAACTGGACATCCCCGCGCAGCGTATAAAAATCGGGCAGGTTCTCGCTCGGCGTGGTGAGCGCATCCAACGCTTCCTGATAGCGCCCCGCCGAATGCAATGCCAAAGCGGCCTCAATCTGGTTTCGGATGGCGGGTCTGGCTGCGCTGGACATTCTTATGCGCCTCCCACTTGTGAGAACGACATCCGCACTCGCTCGACGTCCGCAGGTTGGTCCGGCTGTTCCAGAAATCCGAGCCCGCCGGTTGCCAGCCGGTTATCGGTCCAGTAGTCGGCTGCGTTGCCTTCCAGATAAAGCTTGAACGTAGCGCCACTCACGTCCATCCTGATCTGGAGCGCCGGGCTGTTTTCCGCGAGAATCAGCACTTTGCTCGAGTGCGGGCTCTCGATTCCCTGGTACACCGTGAAGTGCTCCACGGAAAGAGCTGGCGAGGGCCCCGGCCGAAGCGCTTTGATAGCCATGGCGTAATAATTGTCGGTGTCCTTGGCGCGAAAAGTCCAGGCCAGCGCCCGGTCACTGACTTTCCAGGTAAATTCGAGCCGGCAATCGGTGGCGCCCAGCGACGGGCGATATAACACCAGTTGGCGCGCCAGCTTGGCTCCGATAGGTGCGGAGGACTCGCGCATCCAGCTTCCGCCTTGAATTGCCGCTTCCACCGATGCCTGTCGGTGCGGCCGGTACACTCGCAACAGAATCGGTGTCGCGATGCCAGCCGCCAACGCGCCGCCTAACAGCAGCTTGCCGGCGAGAGACAATCGAAATGTCCAGTGGCGCGCGGTTTGGAGTTGCGGAACAGAAACCGGCGCCTCAGCCGCATGCAGTGCCAAAGGCTCCGGACGGGGAACGGGTGGTGGAGCACTTTCAGTGATAGCGGATATTCTGGAACTGGGGCGAGCCATTTTCGGAATCACCATCTCCCATTGCACGGTGGAACCAGAGTCTCTGGTCCCCTCGCTTACGCGCGGGGCTAAATCGTCATCGTTTGCAGGTTTGTAGCCCCGCGCGTCAGCAAGGGGACCGTCAGGTTCGTGGAACGCGACGACCGGCAGCGTCGATTTGGCGGATTCGAGCGCGACGAATAACGTGGACCACTGCACGCGGAACTCGAAGCTCACCGCTCGATCGCCGTCACCCGCGTCACCGCTGGTGAGTCCGATCGGCCGCCGAGGTTCGACGATTCTGGCCTGTGAATCCAACATATATGACCTGCCCGGCGAACCTGCTGAAACGTCGGGCTAGGCCGGGTCCGGAGCCAGTGCTTGGACAACTTATACACAATATGATGGGGCGTTGTCAATAGCTGTTGCTATATCTTGAGGTTAGGGTGCAGATACTGTATAATTTGATCGTGCCGTCAGCCAGGCAATCAGCGGCCAAGCCGGCAGCGGCGATCGTCAACGCGACGGCCAGGACTCGTTCTGTTATCGAAGATCTGCAAGCCCGGTTGACGGCGGTTCCGCCCGTCCAATCTCGCGACGAGTCGGTCGACGATCTCGAGCAACAGCTCCAGGCGTATTTCGATCGCGCAACACCCACCTCTCCGCGATCCAAAATTCTGGATGAACTGCGCAGCCGCGTCATTGACGGAGTAGTGGATCGAATCCTGGCCGAGTGGGCCAATCCCGAACAGCCTGCCGGACTCGGACCCGAGGTGATGGAGCGCTTGATCGAACGTGTGCTTGAGGAGTTTGGGAAAGCAGCTGAGTCCTCCAAGAGCCCGGCGTAGAATAAGAGCTGGTACTCCTCTTTGCCAAAAGAGAAGAAGATCGTTTTTCCACCCTTCTGGCTGGACCCTGCCAACGAGCAGCTTTGGATGGGTCTGGAGTCCGTTCCGCTCAATCGCAAGGCCTACGCCGTGCTGCATTTTCTCGCGCAACGCCCGGGCCCGTTGCTTTTCGAAAGCACCGGTCGCTTACGCTCGCGGTTCAGTAACGGGGCCGAACCGCGACCGTGAGGGAGACGGTGCCTTTGGCGTTTTTTATGCCATTCTTCAAAACCTCTGGCGCTCACTATTGACAACAACACACTAAAGTTTGATAATGGGAACAGGCTAAACTAAAGACGCCGGAATCTCACTCCGGAGGATAGAGGAAAGATGAGCAAAATCATAGGCATAGACTTGGGAACGACCAATTCAGTCGTCTCCGTGATGGAGGGTGGGCAGGCTGTTGTAATCCCCAACCAGGAAGGCGGCCGGACCACGCCGTCGGTGGTAGGGTTCACCAAGAGCGGTGAGCGCCTGGTGGGCACAGTGGCCAAGCGGCAGTCCGTCACGAATCCGGAGAACACGGTTTATTCGATCAAGCGCTTCATGGGCCGCAGGTTCAACGAAGTCTCCGAGGAAATGAAGCTAGTACCATACAAAGTCGTCGCCGGCGAAAACGGTGATGCGCGCGTCGAGATCATGGGCAAACGCTATTCTCCGCCCGAGATCTCCGCCATGATTCTGACCAAGCTGAAGGAAGCGGCGGAAGCTTACCTGGGTGAAAAGGTCACGAAAGCCGTGATCACGGTGCCGGCGTATTTCAACGATACGCAGCGCCAGGCCACCAAGGACGCGGGACAAATTGCCGGCCTGGAAGTGATGCGAATCATCAATGAGCCGACCGCTGCCGCGCTGGCCTATGGCCTTGATAAGAAGAAGAACGAAACCATCGCGGTCTACGATTTCGGCGGCGGCACCTTCGATATTTCGATTTTGGAAGTAGGCGATGGAGTTGTGGAGGTGAAATCCACCAACGGCGATACGCACCTGGGCGGCGACAACCTCGATCAGCGGATTATCGACTGGCTGGTGCAAGAGTTCAAGAAGGAAACCGGCGTGGATGTCTCCAAGGATCAGATGGCGCTGCAGCGTCTGAAGGAAGCGGCGGAGAAGGCCAAGATCGAGTTGTCCACGGTGCTGGAAACTGAACTCAATCTGCCGTTCCTGACGGCGGACGCAAGCGGCCCCAAGCATATGAACGTGAAGCTGACCCGCGCGCGGCTGGAGCAAATGACGGCGGACATTCTGGACCGCGCGAGCGGTCCCTGCCGGCAGGCTCTGTCAGATGCCGGAACCACTCCGGCACAGATCGATGAAGTGGTTCTGGTGGGCGGTTCCACGCGCATGCCGAAGGTGCAGCAACAGGTGCGCGACCTGTTCGCCAAGGAACCTAACAAGAGCGTGAATCCGGATGAAGTGGTAGCGGTGGGCGCGGCAGTGCAGGGCGGCGTGCTGGGAGGCGAAGTGAAGGACGTGCTGCTTCTGGACGTTACTCCGTTGTCGCTCGGAATCGAAACGCTGGGCGGCGTGTTCACGCGCCTGATTGAGCGCAACACTACCATCCCCACGCGCAAGAGCGAAATCTTCTCGACGGCCGCGGACAATCAAACGTCGGTCGAAATCAAAGTTTTCCAGGGCGAACGGTCCATGGCCGCCGATAACAAGTTGCTGGGCGTGTTCCAACTGGTGGGCATTCCTCCGGCTCCGCGCGGGTTGCCGCAAGTGGAAGTTACCTTCGACATCGACGCCAACGGCATCCTGAACGTGACCGCGAAGGATAAAGCCACCAATAATGAGCAGAAGATCACCATCACCTCTTCTTCGGGTCTGAGCAAGGACGAAGTGGAGAAGATGGCGCGCGACGCCGAGTCGCATACCTCCGACGATCGCAAGAAGAAGGAGGAAATCGAGTCGCGCAATCGCGCGGACGCGATGGTTTATAACATCGAGAAGATGCTGAAGGAACATCGCGACAAGGTCAGCGCAGGCGACGCCAAAGCGGTGGACGACGCGCTCGAAGAGACCAAGAAAGCGATGTCGGAAGGCGGCATCGATAAGATCAATCAAGCCACGTCGAAGCTGGAGACTGCCAGTCACAAGTTGGCCGAAGCGATGTACAAAACCGCCAGCCAGAGTGCGGGAACGCCCCCAGGTGGTGGAGCGCAGGGTGGTGGAGCGCCGACCGACGGCGACGCCAAACCCAAGGACGGCAAGAAGGACGACGTCGTAGACGCTGAGTTCGTAGATGTAGAAGACAAAAAGTAACGAAACAAGTTTCGTTACTTCGTTCATCGGTTCCTCGGTTCTTCAGTTCCCAACCGAGGAACCGATGAACTGAAGAACCGAAGAACGGTTTTATGCCAGCCTCAACCAAACAGGATTATTACGAAGTTCTGGGCGTGTCTCGAAACGCAAAAGAGGACGAGATTCGCAAGACGTATCGCAAGCTGGCGCGCAAATATCATCCCGATCTGAATCCGGGCGACAAATCTTCCGAGGAGCGTTTCAAGAAGGTCCAGGAAGCTTACGATGTCCTGAGCGACGCCAAAAAACGCCAGGTTTACGATCAGCACGGATTCTATTCGGACCATATTCCTCCCGGCGGCCCAGGCGGCGGCGCTGGGCAGCCGGAACCCGGCATGGGATTCGGTGGGTTCGATTTTTCCGAATACATGAACCAGGCCGGCGGCGCCCAGCATCCTGGCGGCGCTGGAGCTGGAGCTGGAGCTGGTGCCTTTCGGGACATTTTCAGCCAGTTCTTCGGCGGCCGCAGGGGGGAACCCGGAGCCACTGTTTCCGAGAAGGGGTCCGATCTCGAATACGGTCTGAACATCGATTTCTGGGAGTCCATCCGCGGAACCCAAGTGCGGCTGAATGTAGTGCGCCAGGAGATTTGCGAAACTTGCAGCGGCTCGGGCTCCGTGGGCGGCGCAACCATGGTCTGCCCGGAGTGCGATGGCACCGGCCAAGTGACTCAGATGGCCGGTGCGATGAAGTTCAGCTTGACCTGCCCGCGTTGCGACGGCAAGGGAAGATTACGCAATGTTTGTCCCACCTGTCATGGCGATGGGCGCCTTTCGAAGACCGAGGTGGTGGACGTGCGCATTCCGCCTGGCGCTCAGGCCGGATCGCGATTGCGCGTGGCCGGGAAAGGCAACGCGGGAAGAAATGGCGGCGCGGCCGGCGATCTGTACATCACCGTTCGGGTGGAACCGCATCCTTTTTTCAGCCGCGAAGGCGACGACATTCAGATCCACGTCCCCATCACGGTTTCCGAAGCCGGCCTGGGGGCCAAGATCGAAGTTCCAACCATCGACGGCCGGGCGCTTCTTAAGGTTCCGCAGGGAACGCAGAACGGCCAGAAATTCCGTCTGCGTGAGAAGGGCGTCATGAATACCCGCAAGAACAAACGCGGTGACGAGATTGTGGAGGTTGTGATCCAGGCGCCCAAGGTGCATGACGAGCGCACCAAGGAACTGCTGCGCGAGCTGTCGCAAGTGGACAAAGAAGATCCACGAGCCGCGATATGGAGCATGGTGTGAGAAAAGCCAGATCGAAAGCAGCGTACATGATTTCCGCGGTGGCGGAGCAATACCAGATCCATCCTCAGACGCTGCGGCTGTACGAGCGCGAGGGATTGCTTGCGCCATCCCGTAGCGAAGGAAATACCCGTCTGTATACGGACGAGGATCTGGAGCGTTTGGAAGTGATTCTGCAGTTGACTCGCGAGTTGGGTGTGAACCTGGCGGGAGTGGAAATCATCCTGAACATGCGCGAGAAGATGGCCGCCATGCAGCGTCAGATCGAGGACTTTGTCTCGACGTTGAACCATGAGCTTACCCTCCAGGCGCGGCGGTCCTTCGAAGCGCCCCAGCAATCGCTCATCCCGGTGATTCAGATGACCGCCATGACTGGTCCGGACTTTGGTACGAAGAAACGTAGGAAATAGTTCTTCGGTTCATCGGTTCTTCAGTTCTTCGGTTCACTTCGCACCCAGCACTTCCACATTCTCTTCGCGCTGAAACTGCAGTTCGTGGAGGCTGGCGTAGACGCCGCCCAGCTTGAGTAGTTCTTCGTGCGTGCCGTGCTCCACGATGGCGCCGTCTTTCACTGCATAAATCACATTCGCACGGCGGATGGTGGAAAGCCGGTGCGCGATGACGATAGTGGTCCGGTTTTCCATGAGGCGATCGAGCGCCTCAAAAAGCAATTTTTCGGACGCCGCGTCCAGGCCGGAACTCGGCTCATCCAGAATCAAAATGGGAGTATCGCGAATAATCGCGCGTTGCCCTCCGGACAGCGTGACGCCGCGCTCACCGACGATGGTGTTATATCCGTCCGGCATTTTTTCGATGAACTCGTGGGCGTTGGCCAGCTCGGCTGCTCGAAAAATCTCGCCGCGGCTGGCCGCCGGCTTTCCGTATGCGATGTTGTTCCATATGGGCCCATGAAACAGCAGCGTCTCCTGCAACACCAGGCTGATTTGCTGGCGCAGCGATTTTTGCCGGAACTGGCGAACATCCGTACCGTCGATCCTCACCACGCCGGAAGTCGGATCATAAAAACAAGGAATCAAACCAATGACGGTGGTCTTGCCCGCACCCGTTGGGCCCACCAGTGCCGCCACTTGCCCCGGCTCAATTTTGAAACTCACATCTTTGAGAATGGGAACATCCGCCGAGTAACTGAAATTGACGTGGTCGAATTCGATGGTGCCCTTGAAGTACGGAGCGCGGCGCGCGCCCGGGAGATCCTTCACTTCGCCTTCGGTGTCCAGAATCTCCTTGATACGCTCATATCCAACCGACGCCTTCGAATAAGCGTCTGTCATTTTCGAAAGCTCCTGCATGGGCTTGTACATCTTGCCCAAATAATAGATGAAGACGATCAACGAGCCGGCACCGAGAGCGTTCCGTTCAGAACCATGCGTGCTCCGAACCACAACACCATGGCAGTACCGATGGCCACAATGATGTCCACAATGGGCGCCAGCTTGGCCTTCAGTCCGCGAGCTCGCAACGCAATCTCGACGCCTTCCAGGCTCTCTTCCTCGAGACGTCGCTCCTCGTAATCTTCGCGCGCGAAAGCCTTCACCACGCGAATGGATGAGAGGACTTCCTGAATGACAGAGACGATCTCGCCTTCCTTCTTCCGGACCTGACGCGAGGCTTTCTTGATGCGCCGGGTATAGGTGAAGACCACGGCAGCAAGCACCGGCGCTACCGAGAGCGCGATCAGCGTGAAGCGCCAATTGATGTAGAACATGACGCAGACCATGCCCACCAGCGTCATGCTGTTCCCGAGCGCGGTCAATAAGCCGGAGGCGATGAAGGTTTGAATGGCATCGATGTCGCTGGTGACGCGGCTCAACAGGTCGCCCGTCTGGTTTTGATCGTGATAAGCCAGCGACAGCCGCTGGATGCGCTGGTAAAGCATCAGGCGCAGATCGTGCATCACCCATTGGCCGGCGCTGGTGGTGACGTATTTCTCGGTGTAGGAGCAGACTGCGTCCACGAAAGCGATCGCGAGCACGGCGACGGCGGCAAATTCCAGAGCAGCCAGCCGATCCGGGCCGGCCGTGGCCTGGATGAAGGCGTTTAACCAACCATGTATCTCGCGCGATTTGAGGACGTTATCGAGAACAATCTTGAGTGGCCAGGGTTCGAGCAGATTCGCGACCCCTTCGCCGATTACCGCAATGAGCCCCAGTAACAGGATTTTGGAATGAGTCTTGAGCAAGTCGGTGATTGTCAGTGATTTGCGTTCGGCGAGCTGATTCGTCGTTTGGCGTCTAACAGGTTAGATGCAAAGCGCGGCGAAATTTTCGTAAATATGGCTCGTGCGCACAGGCCCGCGTACGTGCCAGACTGGTGCTTGCCATGAAAGCACTGGTCAAAAGCAAGCGCGAGCCGGGACTGTGGCTCGAAGAGGTTCCCAAGCCCACTATCGGTATCAACGATGTGCTGATCCGCGTGCTGCGCGCCGGCATCTGCGGAACCGATCTGCACATCTACAACTGGGATGAGTGGGCCCAGCGCACCATTCCCGTTCCGATGGCCATAGGTCATGAGTTTGTGGGCGAGATCGTGGAGACCGGCTCCAACGTGAGCGATTTCAGGCCCGGCGATGTTGTCAGCGGCGAGGGCCACGTGGTGTGTGGACGCTGCCGCAATTGCCTGGCCGGACGGCGTCACCTCTGCGCGCATACCATGGGCGTGGGCGTGAACCGGCCCGGTGCGTTTGCCGATTACATCGCCGTGCCGATGACCAATATCTGGCGTCACAAGGAGAACGTCGATCTGGATGTGGCGGCCATTTTCGATCCCTTCGGCAATGCGGTTCACACCGCGCTGTCTTTTCCGGTGCTGGGCGAAGACGTGTTGATCACCGGCGCAGGGCCGATCGGGATCATGAGCGCCGCGGTGGTCCGGCACGCGGCCGCGCGCCACGTTGTGATCACCGACAAAAATCCCTACCGGCTGGAGTTGGCGCGCAAGATGGGCGTTACGCGAGCCGTCGACACTGCAGAGACACCGCTCGATCAAGTGCAAAAAGAACTAGGCATGCAAGAAGGCTTCGATGTGGGCCTCGAGATGTCGGGAAATGCCGGCGCTTTCCGCGAGATGATCGCCAACATGAGCCACGGCGCGAAAATCGCCATGCTCGGAATTCCGTCGAAGGAAATCTCCATCGATTGGACCACGGTGGTGTTCAATATGCTCACCATCAAGGGCATCTACGGCCGCGAAATGTACGAGACCTGGTACAAGATGACGGTGATGCTGGAATCCGGCCTGGACATCCGGCCCGTGATCACGCACCGGTTTTCTTACAAAGATTTCGAGAGAGGGTTTGAAGCCATGCGCTCCGGCAACACCGGCAAGGTGATTTTGGAGTGGTCTTGAAGTCTCGATCAGATGGAAATAAGACGACCGGCGCCAAACGAACACGATTCCGTGAGAGCGTTGGTGCAAACGGTGGTCGACGAGGTTTACGGTGGTATCTGGGCCTCGCCTCCGCTCCCCATCGATGAAGAAGACTGGTCACGGGCCTGGCTAGCCGTTTCTGCATCCAAGATAGTCGGAATGGTGCTGACACATGAGGAATGGGTCAGTGATCTATGGGTGCTTAGAGAACACCGGAACCGCGGCGTCGGCCGGCAACTGCTTTTTCACGGTGAGGCTGAAATAGCAGGACGAGGCCACGCGACCTCCCGGCTTCGAGTTGTGAAATCCAACGTCCGGGGCGTGCACTTCTACAGTCGGTTGGGCTGGCGAGTTGCCAGGGAATTCCCCCACGAGACATTGCCCATCGACATGTTAGAGATGAGCAAAGTTTTGAAGCTGGCTTGAATCCTAGTGGATGCCGGTCGCCGTGTTTTCGTGGCGACGGAAGAGCTTGTGCTTGATGTCGGGCCAAAATTCCTTCAATACTTGCGAGATGGCGTCGGTGCCAACCTGTTCCACTAGCTTGCCGGCGTTGTCAAGCACGGAATGTTCGTCGGGATAGTACGCATTCGAAATTGCCACACCCGTCGCATTCCCCACCCACTCTGAGAAGTTGAATCGGCGTCCTCCCGAGTCGGTGCGTGTCACCATGACGCGCGTAAGCGCGTACCAGGTACGGGACCCTACGGAGCCGTACCCGCGCCGGAAGTAACGCGGATCCTCGCGAAGAAGCGACGGAAAGATGGCTTCGGTCATCATGTTTCCGATAGCCTGATCGGCGTAGCCCGTTCCCAGCCGCCGCCCAAATCCGGCCAGGCCCTGACCGAACTGCGGATGCTGATTTGTCAGTTGTCCCAGCCCGGCAAAGGCGCCCGCAAGCAGAACCAGCGGGTAGTCGAAGGAATCCTTGAGGCCGATTGTGAATTTCTGTTTCGTGGTGATGGGAGTATATATCGCCGTTTCGTTGGCAGTGCGGTAATTGGGCAGCACCCCGAAAACGCGCTTGTCGGGCGGTTCCTGCGTTTGACCAGGCTGTATCGGCGCCGGGCTCGCCGCTGATGGAGAGGCGGGCGGCGCTGCCGATGGATCCTGCTGCGCCCACGCCGACGCCATGCAGGCGAGCATCAGTATGGACAGGCGGCGCTTTAACAAAAACATGCTGGAGTCCTTGAAAGAGATCGGAAGCAAAAATGCCAGACGAACCACTCTTTCTTTACGTTACTTCATTCCGACGTTTACAGTTCTTGACAAAACGGAGCAAGGTCGGTTATATTCGTGTCGTATACGACGCGTCTTATACGACGGAATATATGATGGGGACCCGCGGTGAGAACGAATAAAGCGCTGATCAACATGGCGCAGGAGATCGATCAAAATCTTCGCGCCATTCGGCGGACGTTGCGGCAGCCGGTGGGAGGGGAGTTCTCGCGGAGCGGATTGACGGGTCCGCAGCGCGGCGTGATGGATGCCGTGGTGCGGCTGGGTGCGCTAAGCGTGAAGGAAGCCAGCCGTCAGGTGGGCCTTGCGCATAGCACTGTTTCGGGAATTGTAGACCGTCTGGAGAGGCAGGGGCTGGTAGAGCGCCAGACCGATAAGAAGGACCATCGCTTCACTCTGATTGTGCCGTCCAAGGTTGTGCGGGACTATGTGCGCAACACGCTGCCCACGTTGGTTACGAATCCACTGGTGGAAGCGCTGCAGCGCGCGAAACCAGCCGAGCGCAGAGCCATCCTAGAAGGATTGGGAATATTGCGCCGCGTGCTGTAGCGCACGCACTTTGCGTGCCGTGTTCGCACTCCTGCGAACACACTTGTTCGGAAATAACTCCTGGCGTTCACAAGAGTGTGAACGCTGCACGCATGAGTGCGTGCGCTACATCACTGTCCCGGCACCAGCTCCACGCGGTCCATGGCCAAAAATTCCCGGATGTGCGGATGATCGGATTTCTCCAGATCTTTGACCGCGCCGAAATAGATGGCTTGGCCTTCGTAGAGGAACATCACACGATCGGCTACTTTGCGCATCAGGTCCAGATCGTGCGTCACTACCAGACCGGTCAGCTTCAGATCGTATTTCAGCTTGAGCATCAGCTTGATGAGCGTGTCCGACATAATCGGGTCCACCATGGTGGTGGGCTCATCGTAGAGTATACATTCCGGTTGCGCGGCCAGCGCGCGGGCGATAGCCACGGCGCGCTTGTGTCCGGTGGACAAGTCCGCCGGATAGACATCGCGAAACTGCAGCAGATCCACTAGCGATAACAGCCCGTCCACGACGTCTTCCTTGTTTTTCTCGTCGTAGTCGCTACGCAGCTCGAGAGAAAAAAGAATATTCTCGGCCACCGTCAGCGAGTCGAACAGTGCGCCGGATTGGAACACCATCGTCACCTTTTTCCGGATCTCGCGCAGTTGGGCTTCGTCAAAGTCGGTGATGTCCTGATACGCCACGAAGACGCGGCCCTGATCGGGTTTGAGAAATCCCATGATGTGTCCCAGGCTCACGGATTTTCCGACACCGCTGCGGCCGATGATGGCCAGCGTTTCGCCCACGTCGACGTAGAAGTTGGAATCGACTAAAACGGGGTGATCGAACGTCTTATAGACGTGGCGGAACTCGATGTAATGGAGCTTTTCGGTCATTTTGGCTTAGGTTCGAACTCCGCCCACTCGGCGGGCGTGTTTACATTGGCCAGCGCGGATGCATCCACGAGCGTGGCCATGGCGTCCAACTCCGCCACTAAATCCTTCATTTTAAACCGCTTCTCCTCGATCGCCCGAGCCAGCACCGGCAGGCAGCCGCGATGGTAAACGGCGCAAAGCGGTTCCACTTCACCACTTGTCCCGGTGGCGACGATACAACTCTTGCCCGATTCCGCAGCGCCTCCCAGCAGGGTGCGAAGGACGCCGGCGGAGATACCCGGCATGTCGCAAGCCACGATCAGGTTCCAATCCGTGGTGGATACGCTCAGGGCCGTGTAAACGCCTCCCAGGGGTCCACAGCCGGGGAATTTGTCTGGATAAACCGGATGGCCGAGGCTCCGGTATCGGCCCGGCTCACCGATCAGGGCCACGGAACCGGCGGCATCCTGGACCGCCCGCGCCAAGTGCTCCACCAGCGTGGTTCCACGGAAGGGCAGCAAGGCTTTGTCCCGGCCCATCCTGGAACTCCCGCCGCCGGCCAGTACGAATCCAGACCATGGCATGAGAGAATAATAGCATTGGTCGTAAGACCAGCCCCGGGAGACCGGCGCTTGCGGATTGGAGAATTCCGGTTATAATCGGATAAAACAATAGGATGCACTTTTGTTCGGATCTTGTTCTCGGAACGGCGGTTTTGGCGGCTGTGGCCGGCACGTCTCTAATAGGCGAAGCCCTGCCTCCCGAGTCCGGCGCTCCGCGCGCAGTGTCGGTGGTGCGATCCGATGCCCGGACTGGCCGCTTAGTCCGGAGCGTTGTGGTGAAGGCCAAGCCCGCCGATGGCGACTCTTCGGATACTCGAGTCCGGACTTTGGTGGAAGAGGCCGCGAAGAATCACGACGTGAGCCCGTTGCTGGTGGATTCGGTAATTCAAGTGGAAAGCAACTACAATCCGTATGCCACGTCGCCGAAAGGCGCGCAAGGTCTCATGCAATTGATGCCGGCTACCGCCCGCCGGTTCGGCGTAACGAATTCGTTCGATGCCAAGCAGAACATTGAGGGCGGCGTCCGGTATCTGAAGTTCTTGCAAGATACGTTCAAAGACGATCGGTTGGCGATTGCAGCCTACAACGCGGGCGAAGGAGCCGTGACGAAATACGGCGATGTACCGCCTTATGCCGAGACCAAGAGCTACGTGGATAAAGTGGGCGCTAAATACAGCAAGGCCAAGCACGCGGCAGAAACGTCCAGTGCGACCGCGAAAGCGGCCGATGAGCCCAAACCCGCCGAGGATGACTTCCGGCACTTAGTTCAATATCTGGACTCGGAGGGCCGGCTGCACCTGGCAACTCGATAGGTTCATTTATCCAGATATGCTCCATCTCCCCCGCCAGCCTGCCGATGAGCAAGCCCTGAGATGTAGAGCGCACGGGTGTCTGAGCAAGCCGCGCAACGCTGTACTCCTGTTGCTATTGGCTGCGACCCTACTTCCGGCTGGCGACCGGGTTGAAGCGCGCATTACGGCGATTCGTTTCTGGTCGCTCGGCGATGTCACGCGCATTGCTATAGAGTCCGACGGGGACTTCTCGATTCGCTCCGACCGTCTGGAGAATCCCGATCGGCTCTTTTTCGATCTGGTAGGCGCCAAACCAACTCTCGGATCCAAAGGCATGACTGTGATCCCCGTGTCGGATACGCTGGTGCGGCAAATCCGCGTTGCGGAGACCCAACACGGCGTGACACGAGTGGTGCTGGATCTGGAGCGCAGCGCGGACGCCAGCACGTCTCACCTGGACAATCCCAATAGGCTGATCATCGAGGTGCGGGCCTCAGGCGCCACCGCCCCCGTCACCTCAAAGCCTCCGATCGAAGCCGAAGTTGTCGATTCGAGAGCGCCCGCATACCGCGCGTTCACGCCTCCGCCCGCTCCTCGCCCCTTCGAGCAATCCGCGCGCCGCGCATCACCGGATTTCATGGACCCACCGCCGCCGGTGGCGCCCCGCTCCGGCTTTGCTTCCGAGGCGGCCAACGTCATTCCCAAACTCTCGCCCCCCGCAGTCCGTCCAGCGCCAGCCACGGTGCTGGCGAAGGTCGTGATGCCGGTGGCAACTTCGACGGTTGCGCCTGCTCCGGCTATTGTTCCAGTTCCGGCTCCTGAGACGACGGCGCTTCCAGCCAAACGGAATTCGTCGGGTGGACGCTCGATGATCCGCGTGCTGGGTCTAAAGGTCGGCCGGATTGTTCTTGACCCGGGGCACGGCGGGCACGATACAGGTACTGTTGGCCCGGAGGGACTGCGCGAAAAGGATCTGGTGCTGGACGTCGCAAAGCGACTGGGTGCATTGATCGAAGAGCGGATGAATAGCGAGGTGATTTATACGCGGACGGATGACACCTTCGTTCCGCTGGAGCAGCGCACCGAAATCGCCAACCAAGCCAAGGCTGATCTGTTTCTTTCGATTCACGCGAATTCCTCGCCGCTACCCTCTGCGGCGGGTGTCGAAACTTACTATCTGAACTTAACCACATCGAAAGGCGCGCTGGATTTGGCTGCGCGCGAGAACGCCGGTTCACAAAATAGCATCTTCGAGTTACAAGATCTGCTGGAGAAGATAGCGCTGAAGGACAAGGTGGATGAGTCGCGCGAATTTGCAAACCGGATTCAATCGGCGCTTTATTCGTTTTCCGCCAAGAACGATTCCCACGCCCGGGATCGCGGCGTGCGAAAGGCGCCGTTTGTAGTGCTGATCGGCGCTTCGATGCCATCGGTGCTGGCAGAGATCGGATTCATCAGCAACGCCCGCGACGAGAGCATCATGAAAAAAGCCGAGTATCGCCAACGGCTGGCCGAATCGCTGTACAAAGGGTTGGCGAGCTACGCCGGAACGTTGAGCCACTTCCAGGTAGCGAAGAAGTAGCGTAAGCCTCCGGCTTGCGCATTTGGCCAGCCGGAGGCTTGCCCCACGGAATATTATCGGACGGCGGTTTCTATGTCGGCCGTGGCGTTGACCGGCGCTGGTTCGGAACCGTGAGGCAGAAACTCGACGCGATTGCGTCCCCGCCTCTTGGCCAGGTACAGCGCTTCGTCTGCCTTATGGATTAACTCCTCCGGTGTCCAGGGTTGGCCCGGAAGCGCGGTGGTTACCCCGAAGCTGGCGCTGACGCCGACGGAGCTCTCCTGAAGAGACATCTGGACTTGGGTGAGTTGCTTGCGCAGACGTTCCGCCTGGGCCCAACTCGCTTCCTCATCGCAACCCGTCAGCAGGATCAGGAATTCTTCCCCGCCGTAGCGGCCAATTGAATCGTACTGCCGGATCGCGTTCTGCATGCGGCGCGAGGCTTCACAGAGAACGGCGTCCCCGGCAAAGTGGCCGTAGTTGTCATTGATGTTCTTGAAATGGTCGAGATCCACCATCACTACGCCAACCGGAGTACGTTCCCGCTGCCCGCGAGCTAACTCCCGGCAAAGGATGTCGAAGATCGAGCTCCGATTCCAGAGGTGCGTAAGAGAATCCTTGGTGGCCTGTTCCCGCAGCGCTTCCCGGGCCGACAACAGCTCAGCTTGCAGATCCACCAGCCGGGTGCCGGCGCGAAGCCGGACTTGCAGCTCGTGCTGATCGAAAGGTTTGGTGATGTAGTCGTCGGCGCCCGCTTCCATTCCCTCAATGAGATCTTCTTTTTGACTCTTCGATGTTAGCAGCAGGATGTAGGTGTATGGTTCCCGAGCCCGCACCCGGACCCGCCGGCATACTTCCAGGCCCGTCATGCCCGGCATCATCCAATCCAGGATCGCGAGCGCCGGAGCGTCGTCCTTTTGCAGCAGCGCCAAGGCTTCCTCTCCATCGCAAGCCACCACTACGTCATAGCCCCACTTCCGAAGGGTGGCTTCCAACAGATGCCGCGAGACCAGGCTGTCATCTGCGATTAAAATCTTCACGCGGTTCCCCGTTTAACGTATAGGCAGGTTAGCTGGTTAACAGGCGGACCTGATCCTACCTGTTTCTCATCGGCTGGCTGGGACCGTAACGTTAGCCTGTATCTGGTCTTAGGTTCTGATGCTTAGTACTCTCTTGCGAAAGGTACTTAGCGGAAGATCGTCCCCTTGCTGACGCGCGGGGCTACACGACGCTAGCAGGCCACAGCCACGTCGCATTTACCGGTATGGTCGCGCGCTGTATTGTAGCCCCGCACGTAAGTAAGGGGACCCTATTGAACCGCGAGAAACGCTCCCGTCGGGGTAGCGACTCCACCCACCGTCAGCACAATGGGTTGGTTCCCTGCCGAAAGCCCCGATGGCACGGTGAAATCGATCTGGTAAAGACCAGCGAAAGTCGGCGCCAGACCGGCGTACGATACGACGGCAGTTTTGCCGCCAACCGTCAGCGTGTAAGGCGCCGTGATATTAGCGGTCCCATTGGGGGCCAGACTCCCGACTACGGCGGCCGGCGTGGTGGCGCCCCAACCAACGCCGTAAGCCGTCAGGATGTCGCCGGCATGAGCTGGAGTAAATGTCTCGCCGCCCGGGATCAAGCCAGTTGGGCCCACCTGTGCTCCGTTCTGTTCCACTGCGACGATTTCGTTCTGCCCAGTCGGATTCTGAACGTCGAAGAGGAACTGCGGAGTCACCGCCGCCACCGTGACGTTTACGGGTGCCGTGGGAGTCTCATTCGGCAAACCGCAGTTTGTGATTACCGACACCGGCACTGTTCCCGACGTGGACAATGGATCGGCTACCGCGTTGATCTGCGTGGCGGAGACATAGATCAGGCCCCAGCGCGTGGTCCCGCCCTGGACACAGGTGTTGGCCAGATTAGTAGGCAACGCGTTGTTCGTCAAATCGGCCGCGGTCACGTTCTGGCTGACCATGGGACCGGCGAAACCAGTACCGAACATCGTAAAGAGTCCGTTGGCGGAGAGGCTGTTCACGGGAGGTACGCTAAGCCCGGCGCCGACTACTGAATTGATGGTCGGGGGAGTGACGGGCGTCAGCAGAAACGCATGCTGCTGCTGTTGGATGATTCCCGTGCCGACAATCTGGCCGGCATTATTGATCCCGGTCGCGGAAGCCAGTTGCCATCCGGATCCGTTCACCAGTTGGCGGTTCAGGTCGTACAAAGTGCTGTTGGTGTAAACGAAAGCGTGAGAGCTGGCCGACGCGGTTTCGAGCTCAGCTCCAAAAAACAGCGTTATGTCCGGAGTCTGAGGCGTGCTGTAGCCTACTACGGTGCCTGAATTATTGATTCCCAGAGCAGCGCTATTCTTATCGCTCGGAAGGACGCCCAAATCGGTAATGGCGCCATTCGCGAACAGCACGGCATGGCTGGTAGCCTTCGCATCGACGATTGAGGTGAAACTGTACGTAAACGCCATCCCAGAAGCCATGCCCGAGTCGTTCACGCCGGTGGCCGATAGGTAATTGAAATTCGTAGACGCAGGCAAGCCTTGAGCTGCTCCATTATGCCAAAGCGTGCCTACAAGGTCGACAAGAGTATTGGCGACGATATTCACGCTGGCTCCCGCAACCCAATCGCCTGAGGGACTAATCCCAAATGCCGCGCCGTGCATTCCCTTCGACGGAGGGAGCGAAGTTGCAGGGCTGCCGGGCGTGACTAGGAAAGCTTCACTTGCCACAAAGAAATTCACGCCGCCCTGGCTAACCTGCGTGGCTGCGGATTGGCCTGTGTTGGTGAGTCCAAAAGCTCCGGCGTTGCTCGGAATCCCGCTAAACGTTTGAATGGAACCGTTCTGATAGAGGAATGGGCTCACCGAGACGCCCTGTGCCAGGTTGATCACGATGTAAGCGCCCACCACCGTTCCTGAATCGTTCACTCCGGTGGGAACGGTCGGCTTAGACGTGGCGCCCAGGTCGTTCAGGACGCCCTTCGAGTACAGGAAAGCATGCGTGTCTGCTGCCAAGAGAATTGAACCGCCGGCCGGGCCGCAGTATCCGGTGACGTTTCCGGCCTGGCTGATGGCCGTGCCGGTGCAGGACGGCAGGCTTGGCAACGAGCCCAGATCCTGGATCATGTACTGGGGCGTCTGCGCGTACATGTAGACAGGAAGAAGGAAAAAAAGAATCCTGTAGCAATGCATGGTCGATATTGTACCCTGTTCGGCGCCCTTGAAAACGAAAATTACCGCTTTTACGCTCACCGTAGGGCAAGCCTCCGGCTTGCCGACTGGACAAGCCGGAGGCTTGTCCTACGCCGAGTCGAAAAACTGTGACGCAAGTTTCACGGCGATTGCGCTATGTAGATTGGGCGACTTGCCCAAGGCATTCCATTTGGAGGGACTGATGAGAAGAACGTTGTCGGCAACGGCGCTGAGCATTGCGCTCTTGTTGAGTCTGGCGGATAGATCCGCGGCACAGGTTTACAATTACACGATAAACACGGTGGTTGGGCAATACCCGACAGGGGACGCAGGGCCAGGGACCAAAGCCCTTTTGGCGTTACCCTACGGCGTGGCCTTGGATGGGAACGGCAACCTTTACATCGCCGACTATCTTGACAACAGAATTCGCAAGATCGTGCTCGCAACAGGTGTAATCACGACTATCGCCGGAACGGGCTTCCAGGGCTTCAGCGGGGATGGAAGCGCCGCGGTCAATGCGCAAATCGCCGGTCCTGGCGCCGTAGCAGCGGACACGGCCGGCAACGTCTATTTCACCGACGTCGGCAACGAAGTAGTTCGGAAAGTGGATATCAACGGCAACATCAGTACGATTGCCGGCACACCAGGATCCGGTGGGCACGCCGGAGACGGTGGGCCAGCCACGAAAGCCCAATTAGCCTTACACGTTGGAGGCGGTTTGGCGGTGGATGCGGCCGGCAACGTCTACATAGCTGACTCGCTCAACTCGGCGGTCCGCGAGGTAACGGTGAGCAACGGCAATATCAGTACTATCGCCGGGATGATCGGGCAGAATGGGCATAGTGGCGACGGAGGCGCAGCCACTAGCGCGATGTTGTTCTACCCTTTCGGTCTCGCATTTGACTCCAGCGGCAATCTTTACATTGCAGACACCTTCAACCAAGAAATCCGAGAGGTGTCGGCCACCACCCACATCATTAAGACGATAGCCGGTAACCTAAGTGCCGGCTCCACCGGAGATGGCGGCCCACCCACGGCGGCATCGCTCAACTATCCGTTCGGTGTCGCAGTCGACGCGCAGGGGAACGTCTACATTGCAGATTTTTCCAACGACGAAATCCGCAAAGTCACGGTGGGAGCCAGTCCCACCATCAGCACCATCGCCGGAAAAATATCACTGGGAGGCGGCTTCAGTGGAGATGGAGGCCCCGCGACATCCGCCGCGCTGAGTGGTCCGGCTAGCGTGGCAGTGAACAGCGCGGGTACCATCTATATCGCCGATCTGCTGAACAACCGCGTTCGGTACGTGAGCCAGGGAGTCATAAATGAGGTGGCCGGGGCCGACCACGCTCAGGGAGATGGGGGGAAAGCCACGGCTGCTTACTTATATTTCCCACAAAGCGTTGCAGAGGATAGCGCCGGGAATCTTTACATCGCCGACACAAATAACAATGAGATTCGCAAGGTGGCGCTGGATGGCACCATCAGCACATTCGGCACGACCGGCGCGCCTCAAGCCGTGGCAGTGGATAGCTCCGGTAACGTTTTTGTCAGCAGCGGCAACCGAATCGTTAAACTAGATAGCAAAGGAAACGGCACCGTCGTGGCTGGCAGCAACGCAGGGGGATTCAGCGGCGACGGCGGACCAGCCTCGGCGGCATTGTTGAACACGCCTCAGGGCTTGGCAATAGATTCCGCGGGCAATCTCTATATCGCAGATAGCTACAATCACCGCATCCGCGAGATTACGGCCGGCAACATCAGTACAGTGGCGGGGAGTGGGGCGACTTGCGGGTCCACTTGCAACCTCGGAGGCTTCACCGGAGATGGAGGCCCAGCCACTTCGGCCACCCTGTCGTTCCCCTACGGCGTAGCGGTGGATAGCGCCGGTAATATTCTTATCGCAGATTCCTTGAACCATTGCATCCGCAAAGTGACTAAGGGAGTTATCAACACCGTGGCTGGAACGGGTGGAAAGCGAGGATACGCCGGCGACGGTGGACTGGCCACAGCTGCCCTGTTGAATGAGCCGCTAGGAGTGGCGCCAGACAATGTGGGAAACTTTTTCATCGCCGATTCCTTCAATCAGGTAATCCGTGTGGTAGATGGACTCGGGTCCATCAACACCATTGCCGGTAACAATAAGGCCGGCTTCTCCGGCGACGGTGGGCCCGCCACCTCTGCCGAGCTCGACAAACCCTTTGGCATCCTGGTTGATCCCAACTCGAACGTACTGTTCGTCGATAACCTCAACCATCGCGTCCGGGAACTGACTACCACGAATCCGCTGGTTCCCAGCGCCAAGTCGGTCGTGAACGCCGCCAGCTTCGTCTCCGGAGGCGTTGTTCCCGGCGGAATGGCCACGCTTTTTGGGTCCAACCTTACAACCGCGACGGGAATCAATCTGGCATCGGGGCTGCCGCTCGCAACGGAGTTTTTGAAAACCAGCGTGAAATTCAACGGCACCTACAGCGCACCCATTTTCGCGGTGGACAACGTGAACGGCTCCCAACAGATCAACTTCCAGGTACCCTGGGAGATTGCTCCTATCTCCAGCGTCTTGCTGCAGGTGGAAACCAACGGCGTCTCCAGCCTGCCTGTGCAGGTTCCTGTGCTCGCGGCGCAGCCGGGCATAATCGCCTACAACGTCGGAGGCACCAATTTCGGGGTTGTTCTCCACGCCAATTTCCAATTGGCGGATAGCGCGCATCCCGTTGTGGCGGGCGAGACAGTGTTGATTTATTGCGTTGACCTGGGCGCCATTTCTCCGGCCCTGAAGGACGGCGAACCTGGAACCGGCGCCGAAATAACCGTCGCTACACCAACGGCGACCCTAGGCGGCAAGAATGCCCCGATCAGCTTCCACGGAACAGCTCCCGGTTTTGTCGCCTTGTTCCAGGTGAACGTGCAGGTTCCCACGGGCCTGGCTTCGGGCAATCAGCCGCTGGTGCTCACCATCAGTGGCGTTTCGAGCCAGACAGTGCAGTTACCGGTAAAGTAGGGCAAGCCTCCGGCTTGCCCGCCACGCGCAAGCCGGAGGCTTGCGCTACGGTGATAATTGGTGTAGAGGTGAAGCTTGAAACGAAACGTGTTCCCCGCAGTGCTGGTCGTGGCTCTTTGCTTCTGTCTAGAGCAAAGAGCCGCGGCCCAAATCTATCCCTTCACAATCAACACAGTCGTCGGTGAGTATCCGTCCGGCGACCAGGGACCCGCCACCGCGGCGTTGTTGGCCTTTCCCACACGTGTCTCCGTGGACACCAAAGGCAACGTGTACATCGCCGATACCGACAACAACCGGGTTCGCAAGATTGTAGGCGGCAAGATCACGACCATTGCAGGGACGGGAACGGTGGGCTTCAGTGGCGATGGCGGCGCGGCAATATCGGCGGAACTCGATTCACCCAGCGGCGTGGCCATTGATTCCGCGGGCAATATTTACATCTTCGACGCCAACAATCTGCGAATTCGGAAAGTGGACGCGAATGGCATAATCACAACGGTTGCGGGCAATGGACAATCCGGGTCCACGGCCGACGGCGGCCTCGCTACGGGCGCCATGTTAGGACTGAACACGAACGGCAGCGTCGTGGTGGATTCGGCGGGGAACTTCTACTTCTCCGATGTGACGAACAACGCTGTCCGGAAGGTCACAGTCTCGACCGGCATCATCAGCACTTTCGCTGGGCGAGTCGGGCAAACCGGGAGCGGCGGTGACGGAGGGCTGGCCACCTCAGCCACCTTCCAAAATCCTTGCGGCCTGGCCTTCGATGCCGCGGGCAATTTGTATATTGCCGACGGGTTCAACCACAAAATCCGCGAGGTGCTGGCCAAGAATGGAATAGTCAACACCGTCGCTGGAAACGGCACAAACGGCACAACCGGCGACGGCGGATTAGCCACCGCGGCGGCGCTTGGCAATCCATTCGACGTCGCTGTGGATGCGCAGGGCAACCTCTACATCTCGGATTACCACTACAATACAGTCCGCAAGGTGACTGCTGGATCCAACATCATCAACCTGCTGGCCGGCAGCACCGCGGGCTATAGCGGCGACGGCGGGCCGGCAACTTCCGCGCAGTTGGACAATCCCGTGGGTGTCGCGGTGGATAGCTCTGGAACAGTCTACATCGCCGACGACTCGAATAATCGCATTCGCACCGTTAACTCGGGAATCATTCATGAGTTCGCCGGCGCCGACCACGCGCAAGGGGATGGCGGAAAGGCCTTGACCGCTACGCTTTACTTCCCCGATCGCACGGCGTTCGACAGTGCCGGTAACCTTTACATCGCGGATACAAGTAATAGCCGAATCCGCAAGGTGACTTCTGCGGGCATCATCTCAACCATAGCGGGTACGGGCTCCACGGTTCCTTCCGGCGACGGCGGGCCCGCAATATCGGCCGGTGTCGACTCGCCCGCTGCCGTGGCCGCGGATAGCTCGGGCAACATATTCATCGCCACCGAAAACCAAATCCGCAAAGTGGACACCCACGGAAATATCAGCACCGTGGTGAACACCGCCAATGCGACGGGTTTCAACGGCGACGGGGCGGCTGCCACTGCGGCGCTTCTGAATAGTCCCACCGGATTGGCATTCGATTCCGCCGGCAACCTCTATATCGCTGACTCGTCCAATCACCGCATCCGTAAAGTGTCCGGAGGCAACATCACCACCGTGGCCGGAAGCGGCCCAGTTTGCCTGAATCCCTGTAACAACGGTGGCTTCACCGGCGATGGAGGGCCCGCCACTTCGGCCACCATGTCGTACCCGTGGGACGTTGCTTTCGACAGCTCGGGCAATATGCTCATCGCGGATTCGTCCAACAATCGCATCCGTCTGGTGGACGCGAACGGAAATATCCGCACCGTAGCCGGCTCAGGGACCACCAACGGATACAGTGGCGATCTTGGACCGGCCACCTCCGCGCTTTTGTCCATCCCCACTGGCGTCGCGGCGGACAATGCAGGGAACTTTTATATCGCCGATAACTTCAACAACGTAATCCGCATGGTGGATGGATTAGGCGTGATTTCCACCATAGCTGGTACCATTCATAACGGCTTTTCGGGCGACGGTGGCCCTGGCGACTCGGCCGAGCTGGATAATCCTTATGGCGTCGCGACAGACGCTAGCGGCAATGTGTGGGTTGTCGATCGCAATAATCATCGCGTTCGCAAACTCACCCCCTCCGGTCCGCTAGTGGGCAACGGTCCACTCGGCATCGTCAACGCCGCCAGCTTCGTTTCCGGCGGCCTTGTTCCGGGCGGCATGGCGACGCTCTTCGGATCCAACCTGACATCCGGCAAGGGGATCAACCTGGCCTCAGGCCTACCGCTGGAAACTCAACTGTTGAATACTTCAGTGAAGATCGACAACACCCTGAGCGCGCCCATTTTCGCCGTGGACAACGTGAATGGACAGCAGCAAATCAATTTTCAGGTGCCTTGGGAACTGGCGGGCAAATCCAGCGCTGTGCTGCAAGTGGTGAACAACGGCGCACTGAGCCCCACCGTTACGGTTCCAGTGCTTGCCGCCCAGCCGGGAGTTTTCGCTTACAACGTTGGCACTGAAACGTTCGGGGTTGTGCTGCACGCTAATTTCCAGTTGGCGGATACCGGCCATCCTGTCACGGGCGGCGAGGTGGTGTTGATTTTCTGCACCAACCTCGGCGCGGTTTCTCCGGCTATTGCCGACGGCGCTGCGGGTTCCGGTGCGCAGCTGACCGTCGCGACGACGACAGTCACAATCGGTGGGGCTCCAGCGTCGGTTAGCTTCAGCGGATTGGCTTCCGGCTTCGTGGGGCTCTATCAAGTGAATGCGCAGGTTCCCACTGGACTGGCCGCGAAAAATCAGCCGGTGATCGTCAAAGTGAGCGGCGCTTCGAGCGCACCGGTGCTACTGCCAGTGAAATAAGAAAACTCGTTCCCCGTTCCCCGTTCCCCGTTCCCCGTAGGGCAAGCCTCCGGCTTGCCAAGTGGACAAGCCGGAGGCTTGTCCTACAGGTAGACTGGAGACTTGCACACAGTGCGCGTCAGCCGGAAAGCGGCCGGCCGTGTCGCTTCCGGCCATCCCTGGATCTTCGCGAGCGACGTTCTGGATCCGGGGCATGCAGCGCCTGGCGACGCGGTACTGGTAGTCGATCCGAACGGCAAGACGCTCGGGACGGCCCATTACAGCAACTCCTCGCAAATCTCGCTGCGTCTCCTGTCAGATCGCGCCGAGACTATCGATCACGCGTTCTACTTGCGCCGGCTCCGAGCAGCGGAAGCCTATCGCAAAAGGGTAGTAACGAACACCAGCGCCTATCGTCTGGTGCACGGCGAAGCGGACCAGTTGCCGGGCCTGGTGATTGACCGCTACGGCGATTACATCAGCATGCAGACGCTCGACCAGGGCATGGATCGCGCCAAGCCCGAAATAGTGAGCGCGATTGAGGAACTTTTCCGGCCGCTGGGAATCGTCGAACGCAACGATGTTCCCGTGCGCAAGCGCGAAGCCCTCCCGCTTCAAACGGGTGTTCTGGCGGGCGAAGTTCCCGGCATCGTTCCGGTGGAAATGAACGGACTGAAGCTCCACGCCGATCTCCTCCACGGTCAGAAAACCGGCATCTTTCTGGATCAGCGGGAGAACTACCTGGCCGCGGCGCGATATGCCCGCGGCCGCGCGTTGGATTGCTTTACCTCCAGCGGCGGCTTCGCGCTGCACATGGCCGCTCGCTGCGATTCCGTGGAGGCTGTGGATAGTTCCGAGGCCAGTCTCAAGGCCGCCGAGTTGAACCGGGCGGCGAACAATATCCCCAATGTGCAGTTCTGCGAAGCCGACGTCTTCGAAGTCCTGGCCGGTTATTCCTCCGCTCACCGCCGGTTCGAAACCGTGGTGCTGGATCCGCCGGCGTTCGCCAAATCGCGCGACAATCTGGACCGGGCCGTCACCGGCTACAAGGAGATTAATCGCCGCGCGCTCGAGCTGCTTGGGCCCGGCGGAGTGCTGATCACCTGCTCATGCTCGCACCATCTGAGTGAAGGAATGTTGCTCGAGATCGTCGCAACAGCCTCGCTTGATACGGGCCGCGTCCTGCGCGTTCTGGAACGCCGGATGCAGAGCCAGGACCATCCAATCCTCCTGACGGTCCCCGAAACGTTGTACTTGAAGTGCCTGATTCTAGAGGTGATGTAGGAATCCAGCCGGACCGCCGGTTGCGGATCGGTTCCTCAGTGCGGTATCGTGGCGTCAGGTATTCAGGCTGCTGAAATACCGTTTCTTGTAAGAGCCCCTCACCAGGGGAATTCTTCCAAATCTACAGGAGGATTCAACCGAATGCTGACCCTACGCGTGCCCTCGTTCAGGCGCGCCGCGCTGCTAGTTTTGCCGCTGCTCATCGGCGCCGTGATTCTGATGAGCCTGCCCTCGCCCGCGTTGGCACAAACGGAACAGGCCGGCGAAGCGAATCTGGTGCTGCCGGACCTGGCCCAGGTAACCTTTCTCGGCGGCACCAACGGCCGTACTCTGCTCATGTACGGGCTTGCGATATGCGTGCTGGGCCTGTTGTTTGGTTTACTCACCTATTCGCAGCTTCGGAAACTCCCGGTGCACCGCTCCATGCTCGAGATCTCGGAACTGATTTACGAGACCTGCAAAACTTATCTGATAACTCAAGGCAAATTTCTGTTGATCCTGGAAGTCTTCATCGGAGCCGTCATGGTGCTCTACTTCGGCGTATTGCGGCACATGGAAGCGATCAAGGTGATCATCATCCTGTTGTTCAGCCTGGTGGGTATTGCCGGAAGTTACGGCGTGGCGTGGTTCGGCATTCGCGTGAACACGTTCGCGAATTCGCGCACTGCTTTCGCTAGCTTAACCGGCAAGGCATTTCCCTGCAATGAAATCCCTCTTCGGGCGGGCATGAGCATCGGAATGATGCTCATCAGCATTGAGCTGGTGATCATGCTGTTCATCCTGTTGTTTATTCCCGGCAGTTACGCGGGTCCCTGTTTCATCGGGTTTGCGATTGGCGAGTCGCTGGGCGCAGCGGCGTTACGCGTGGCGGGCGGCATCTTCACCAAGATCGCCGATATCGGCGCGGACCTGATGAAGATTGTGTTCAAGATCAAGGAAGACGACGCACGCAATCCCGGCGTGATCGCGGATTGTACCGGCGACAATGCGGGCGATTCGGTGGGGCCTAGCGCGGATGGATTCGAAACTTACGGCGTGACCGGCGTCGCGCTGATCACCTTCATTCTGCTGGCCGTCAAAAGTCCGACGGTCCAGGTGCAGCTTCTGGTTTGGATTTTCGTCATGCGCGTGATGATGATCGTTTCCTCCGGCGCATCTTATTTCATCAACGATTTCATCGCCAAGAGGCGTTACGCCAATGTGGCCAAGATGAATTTCGAAGGACCGTTAACTTCGCTGGTCTGGCTGACTTCCATTGTTTCGATCGCGGCGACGTATGTGGTATCCAGCCTGATCATCCCCGATCTGGGCGGCGATACAACGCTTTGGTGGAAACTTTCCTCTGTGATCACCTGCGGCACGCTGGCGGGTGCGGTTATTCCGGAATTGGTGAAAGTGTTCACCTCCATGAATTCGTCGCATGTGAAGGAAGTGGTGATCTCGTCCGAAGAAGGCGGGGCCTCGTTGAACATCCTATCGGGCTTGGTGGCCGGCAACTTCAGTGCTTACTGGCTGGGATTGACCATGATGGCATTGATGTCCATCGCCTACTTTATTAGCACCTTCGGACTGGCGACCCTGATGCTGGCGCCGGCCGTTTTCGCGTTCGGCCTGGTGGCATTCGGCTTCCTCGGCATGGGCCCGGTAACCATCGCCGTGGATTCTTACGGCCCCGTAACGGACAACGCGCAGTCGGTGTTCGAGCTTTCCACCATCGAGCAAATTCCTGGAATCGCGGCGGAGGTAAAGCGAGATTTTGGTTTCACGCCCGACTTCGAGAAGGGCAAGGAGAACCTCGAAGAGAACGACGGCGCGGGCAACACCTTTAAGGCGACAGCGAAACCGGTGTTGATCGGTACCGCGGTGGTGGGCGCGACCACCATGATCTTTTCGATTATCATGGCATTGACCGACGGCCTGAAGCCCGAGCGGCTGGCGAATCTGTCAATCCTGCATCCGCCGTTC
>PMOK01000030.1 GCA_003162425.1 Bryobacterales bacterium
ACGCCAGCGAGTGTCACATTGAAACCTTCGCAGACACAACAATTTTCGGTTGCAGGCGCGAGCAAGACCCTCTACACTTGGTCGATTAATCCAAGCTCCGGAACCATTTCGACGTCCGGACTCTACAAAGCGCCAGCGACTATTACGGCGATAACCACCGTCACTGTTTATGCTTTTGAGCCCGGGCACCCAGCGCTGTCGGCTACCGTCACCCTGATGCCCTTGGTGGGTATTTCAGTCAGCCCGACGTGGATCTCAATGACCAACGGCCAATCGGCCGCATTCACAGCCAACATCACCGGAGCCTCGAACACTGCGGTCACATGGTCCGAACCAGGAGTTGGAACCATCACGCCCGGTGGAGTCTACACGGCGCCCATGTCGCTCAACAGTTCACAAAACATTACGTTGTACGCCACGAGCGTGGTGGATCCCACCAAATACGCTTCGGCCACGATCGCATTGGTGCCGACCATAGGGATTACGCTGAATCCAACCTCTACTTCCCTGACGAGTGGGCAATCGACAGCGCTGAACCCCACCGTGAGCGGAACTACCAATACGGGCGTCAACTGGTCCC
Organism: Bryobacterales bacterium; assembly: GCA_003162425.1. Classification (GTDB taxonomy): domain Bacteria; phylum Acidobacteriota; class Terriglobia; order Bryobacterales; family Bryobacteraceae; genus Palsa-89. The sequence continues at coordinate 581 of PMOK01000030.1, forward strand.
TTTCGCCTCAAGTGGGAACGTTATCTAACGGAGTTTATACTGCACCCTACCCGATCACTTCGTCCGAAACGGTAACTGTTACGGCAATCAGTCAGGCGTCCACGGGCGTCATCGCCAGCGTGACGATCAACCTATTAGCAGTGTCGATTTCCGTATCGCCCTCATCCGCGACTCTGACTTCTGGTCAGTCAACCACACTAAAAGCCACCGTGAGCGGGACCAGCAACACTGCAGTGAACTGGACCGTGACACCCGCGGTGGGTACGGTTACCAATGGTGTTTACACAGCGCCGGCGCTAGTGACGACGGCCCAGTCGGTAACTGTCAAAGCGACCAGCGCGGCTGATAGCACCAAAAGCGCCAGCGCGGTAATCTCGTTGACGCCGTCGGTGTCGATCACCATGACGCCTTCCACGGCTTCGCTCACAGGTGGCCAATCGGCGACATTCAAAGCGACGGTCAGCGGATCGAGTAACAGCTCCGTAGACTGGTCGATAGCGCCGTCGGTTGGAACAATTGCTAGCGGAGTTTACAAGGCGCCCGCCACCATCGCGTCGGCGCAAACGGTGACGGTGACGGCCACCAGCGCGGCGGATCCCAGCAAGACTGTGAGCGCCAAGGTAAGTTTGGCGCCGGTGGCCGTAACAGTTTCGCCTACGACGGCTTCGCTCACTGGAGGACAATCCACCACCCTGAAAGCCACGGTCAGCGGATCGAGCAATACCAGCGTCAACTGGTCATTATCGCCCTCGGTGGGAACTATCGCGGGCGGCGTTTACACGGCACCCTCCACCATCGCTTCCGCGCAAACCGTTACGGTGAAGGCCACCAGCGCCGCGGATGCTACTAAGATCGCCAGCGCAACGATATCATTGACGCCGCTGGGCATCACCGTTTCGCCTTCCACCGCATCGCTCTCGGGCGGACAATCCACCACGCTAACAGCCAAGATAACCGGATCGAGCAACAGCAGCGTCACCTGGTCTATCTCGCCGTCGGTGGGAACTATCGCGGGCGGAGTTTATACGGCGCCCGCCACTATCGCTTCCGCACAAACAGTGACGGTGAAGGCCACCAGCGCGGCCGACCCTGCCAAGACAGCCAGCGCAACGATATCACTGGTTCCACCAGCTCCGGCAGTCGCCATTTCAGTGGCGCCATCCAGTGCTTCACTCACCGGCGGGCAATCGGTGACATTCACGCCTACTGTCACGGGTTCGAGCAATACTGCTGTGAATTGGAGCCTGTCGCCGCCGGTCGGAACAGTGACGAATGGCGTCTATACCGCACCGGCAGTGATCTCGCTGCAACAGACCGTCACCGTATCAGCCGCCAGCGCGGCCGACCCGACCAAGATCGCCAAGGCGTCAGTCACGTTGGTTCCCTCAGTATCCGTCTCTGTGTCGCCCACGTCCGTCAGTCTCACCCCCAGCCAATCGCAGCAGTTCAGCGCTTCGCTGAGCGGCACTACGAATCCGAATGTCACATGGTCCATGTCGCCGAGTGTTGGAAGCTTGGGCAACGGCCTTTACCAGGCTCCGGCGACCATTAGCAGCCAACAAACCGTAACGGTTACAGCAACTAGTTTGGCGGACTCAACCAAGACGGGCAGTGCTACAATCACACTCGTACCGACGGTTGGCATCGCGCTAACGCCCTCTTCTATTTCTCTTACTGGCGGCCAATCGACCCAGTTCAACGTGACCAGCGCCGGCGCACCCGCGTCCGCTTCGTCGGTGACGTGGACGCTTGCTCCCCTGGTCGGTAACATCACGAACGGAGTGTATACGGCCCCAGTGACCATCAGCTCTCTACAAACAATTGTACTTACGGTCGCGAGCATCGCGAACCCAACTCAAACGGCGACGGCCAATATCACGCTCACGGCTTCCACGGCGCCTGCCACCAGCGTAAGCCCGAGCTTAGCCTCTCTCAGTCCTTCTGGAACTCAGCAGTTCACTGCAACAGGTTTGGGAACAAATCCGACGTGGACCATTAGCCCTAACACCGGTAGCATAACTTCGGGTGGGCTCTATTCAGCTCCAAGCAGCGTGACCACACAAACTACGGTTACCGTTACCGCAGCCAATGCTACCAATTCCGCTCAGACAGCTTCCGCAACCGTGACATTAAATCCAGCCGCCAGTCAAACGCCGCCCCCCACCACGATTACCTTGCCCCTTGAGGTGATTGGTCCAAATGGAACGACGGTCTCGACCTCATTCAACATCCCCAGCGGCACGAATCTCAGCGGCTTGAATCTCTGGATGAAGATTCATGGCCTCCGCTCCGAAACTCAAGCCAGTGTGCAGCTGAACAGTGGTGGTTGGCAGCCCATCAATGAAAGTAACGTCACGCTCCTCGGGCTGGCCAGTGCCTACGGAGGAATCGGCGGCGGCTTCCACACGCTTGAGATGACGATGCCGGCGACGGCGCTCACCACCGGCGCCAATACTCTGAGCTTCCGCTTTAACCAGACAGACGGTAGAGTAAGCGCGTTCAGAGTGCTGGAGTTTAATATTCAAGATGCAAATGGGAATTCGCTGATTCCATCCAGCACATTCGTCTACGATGATCCGAACACCTGGCAACCGCCATCCCCGAATCTGTCGGACATCGCGGCCGGTCAAACGCTATATCGAACTGCATCGTTAACGGTCCCCTCATCCATCGGCTCCTCGCCGATCAAAGCCCACTGCATGGATTGTCATACGCAAGACGGCCGGGATTTGAAGTACTTCAACTATTCGAACCTTTCCATCAGCAATCGCTCGGTTTTCCACGGCCTCACCGTTGCGCAGGGGAATCAGATAGCCAGCTATATCCGCTCGCTGACTACGCCGAACCCGGGGCGCCCTTGGAATCCACCTTATCAACCGGGCCCAGGTCTGGATTCACAGCCAGTCACGCAGTGGGCGGCGGGAGCAGGGGTGGACGCCACATTGGCCAGTGACGCAGATATGATGAACACACTTTTCCCGAGCGGCGTTCAGGCAGGTTTCTTTTCTCCAACTAATGTACTAAGCGTTCGGGAAACGCCGGTTGCCGTGCAACTGCCGGATTGGAATAGCTGGCTGCCTATGACCCACCCCATGGACGCATGGAGTGATTTTGCAACGTCCCCCTTCTATAACCGGTACCTGATCATTCGGTCGCTGCTGGTACCTGACAGCCCAACCGCATACACTAACGCCTATCCTGACTTCATGACTTGGGGAGGAGAGCGGCAAGCGTTCCTTGGATCGAAAATCGCGCTCAACGCGAGTGCAAGCTCTACGTATCTCAAGAACATCTACAGTACAATGCTGTGGGTAATGGTGAAAAGCTGGGAGCTCAACCAGGAATTTCAGTTGGAGGGGATGGCGAAAACAGTTTACCCCTATCCAAAGGCCGAACCTCGCGCTTGGCTCTCGTCTTATCCATTCCAAACGTCTCCCAACATGCTGCACATTTCTCTATCGTCGGGGGCGCTGGATAACGGAAATATCAGTACGGTAACCTATTTGGCTTTCATCTGGTATCAACTGCAGTTGATTGTCAACAACTCCGAATACCAGCAACAAGGTAATACTCCCATCGACTGGCAGTACACCTTCGCCTTCATAAAGGACCTGGGCGCCTACAGCCCACCGCAAGCGGCCCTGCTGAATCTATGGCTGACGAAAGGCATCCAGATCTCCGACAACGGGATCGGTCCGGATCAGTACGGTGTCGGATGGAATTGGTGGGTCAACGATATCAGCCGTGAGGTAAGTCCCGGTTTCAGTTCACTGTGGACAGGAACCACGCCGGGGACCCGCAGCGCAATTCTGAACGGGATTGTGCAGGCTTTTGTCACGGAGGTCAGCCAGTTTACCCCGGCTCAGTTCGTCGCGGGAGGATATACTACTACTCGGCTGCCGGTTCATGGTGAGCCGGATTCGGTCAACTTTGAGGACCGGGTATGGTACATGATTCCGCAGTTCCGATATTTCGGTGTCAGCCAAACCCTGGTCAATCAACTGGCCGCCTGGGCCCAAAGCGTCTGGCCATTGGGGGACTGGGCTGCGACAACAACCGCAACGTGCGTTCCATTTCCGGGTCGCCCTGAGGGTGCGCAGTGTAGTACGGAGCATTGATCCAGTGGAGTGGGTGGAAGGGCTCTCTATCCGTGACTCTGGTCTGCAATCGAAGAGCGCAGTTGAAACTCCTGGTGAGTCGTCGGGTATGGCGGCGTCGCTCTATCCGCCACGATCTGGGTTAAGGTTAACGCGTCCGAATCCAATCCCATAACAGAGGTTGGTCGCTGTGGGGTACACGAGATGGCGAGTCTCTCGATGACCGAGCCACGACGAATCTCCGATTAGGTGTTGATAATCAGGCATCCTGGCTGGCGGTGACTTTTCTCGAAACTGGCGGCTAACGATGATGCTATCATCGAGGTACACCGCAGCGCGACGAACTGCATCATGGACCGTACTTCCCCCACAGCCGTTACCAGTTCGCGTAGTGCGCCTCCGAAGAGGATCATAGAGCTGGATGGCGTACGGGGTCTGGCCATTGCCTTCGTCCTGTTGTACCACTACGCAAACATCAGCACGCCAGAAAACAAATTCCTCTATTACACCCTCTTGCCTACGCGCTTGATGTGGTCCGGAGTGGATTTGTTCTTCGTTCTTAGCGGCCTACTGATCGGCGGGATTTATAGTGGACCCTAGATTTCAG
>PMOK01000247.1 GCA_003162425.1 Bryobacterales bacterium
TTTGCGACTTTAGACACAGGCTGTTAGGACAACCGCACCCAACTCGCAACGGTGGGGATGCCATCTTTGTCGGTGAGAAAGAGCATGTGTCAACCTGGCGGCGCCAAATTCCGGTCGTTTGGAATCATTGCATTCAGCGCATCCGGTGGTGTTGTGGTGAACGGAACGTCCACCAGCCGCTGTGTGCTGCCAATCTGGCGGTATGGAGTGAGCCGGGCTGCAATTCGATAAAACCCTCTACTGGGTCCGGGGGTAGGGTGATCGACTCGCAATACGACTAAGTCGGGCTGTCCGTTCTTACCGAGGTTCGCTAAAGCTATGTTTGGTCCCTGATTATCCCAGGAAGTCCAATCGGAAACTTGATTGAAAGTCGGACGCATTGACTCAAATGCTCTCGGCGCGGCCATCCGCGCGGCGATTCACTCTGCCGAGACTCCATACTATTTGCGATCTGTGCCTATCAAACATTACAGGCTACAACGGGTTATGGGTACGCGCCAGAGCAATCCTTGGGCCAACTCCTGCGAGTTCCACACGCTTTACCAGACCGAATATTAATTAAATCGAAACCTTCACCCAGTTACGTCTCCCGTTGGACTTCAAGTATACAGAAGTTGTACCGGGCTGTGAAGCAAGAAAAAGAGTCATCAAACGAACAATGACGCCTCCATGAGATTTTTGTTGACATATTTGGCTGGAAGTTGGAGAATTTCTAAGCAATTCGAAGCGAGGCCGTATGAGCACAATCCAAGAGATCTTTTTCCTGCCTCCCCTGGCGACCGCCCGGCTGGGCGGAAGTGATAACCCGCTCGACAGTTTTACCTGGATCGAAGATCCGACGTTGCACGGTGCGGGGAAAACGGTAATCGCGCCCACTACCAGCCTGGAAGTGTTGCAGGATGGTTCTCTGGGCCCCTTCCTGCCCACGTCGATTCAATTCCGGGACGGCAATTTGCTCCGGCCCACGGCGCCCTTCTTCGAACTGTGGGCCAAGCTAGACGACGGAACCGAGAAACCGCTTACCGAAAAGCTGCTGCGGCAATGCAGCGGTTCCCTGGACGGAGTGACGTTCATAGTTACGGCCGCGAACCGCAAAGCCGCGCGGCGGACCGGCAATTCATCCTGTGCATTTACCGCGCGGATCGAAGTGATAGGCAATGACTTTGGCACGCATCCGCTGTTAGCGTCGGGCATCGGCGATCAGCCTCTGGTCTTGCCCGGCCAACCCATACCCCTTGGGACGTTTCAAGTGATCCGGCCAGTAGAGGCGGCGGCAATGGATGTGGATCTTAATGTGCTGCGCGTTCGCCTGACTCCCGCGAAGGGTGAAGTTTATGGACCTCCCAGCGCTACGAATGCCGTCGAACAGGATTTTCCGGATCTCAGCCGCCGGTATGAGTTGGTTCCCCCCGCCAATCGGATTCTGAACCCAAACTCACCCTGGCTCAACTACACGGGCGATGACACCGTGTACAACAATCCGGAGCCGTGGGACACGTACGACGGCGCCGACGACGATTCCCGCAACAACCAATCCTACGGAGTCGTCGATGACACGTGCGACGTGTTGATCGAAGCCATTGTGATAGCGGCGGGAGATCGGCTACGTGCAACGACTCGCGCCTTCTGCGGGCCGCCTGATTTTTCGCCCGACCGCCGTCCATTCGTGTCCCTGGCAGACGAGCTTATCGATCGCGACCCGCCCGCGCAGGAGCCCAGCGAATTGCCGCTCGAAGCGCTGGATCGTCTGGCGGACCTGTTCCAGCGCGCTTATGAGACAGCCAGCCTGGCGAATGTCGATGCAATGCGCGACCGTGCGGTCGTTGGCGGACAGGATGGCGGCACGCCCCGTGACCGGCCTCGGACCGATGACGCCAGTATGACCCCGCGCGATCAACCTTACTACCGCAAGGACCAGGTGGAAATCGGATCACCTACTCCCGAGGAAAGGTTGCCGTACGCCGCGGCAGCGCAGGACCGGCATCTGGCTCACGCGGAGGCCGAAGATTTAGCCTCCTTGCTCCGAGAGCATCCCGATCTGGTCCGACGTCTCATTCGCCCGCCTTACGGCGCGTTCAAGAAGCTGAAAACAGATCCACCCGCAAACTCGCGCCCGGATCCCAAACAGCGCGATCCGCGCATCGTCCGCGACGGTTTGCATGACATGCGGATGCCGCCGTATATGCGGGATTCCGATGCAACGGCGTTATCGCTGACGCGGCGTCAATATAACTTCCTGATGAAGATGGTGGATCAGCTTGCTCCGAAGAAGAAGGGCAAGACGGAGCCATTGCAAACGCGGGCCCACGCTCATATGGCGCAAGTAGTACAGCGGCGCAAGGGAAAGCCATGACCCAACTTGTTACGTTGAACGCCCAAGGTTGCGCTTCTCCGCCACCCGCTCCGCCTCCCGTGGTCCACTTGGTCCGTGGCGAGCGGCCGCTGGCGTTTTTGGTAGAAGGATCCAGGCTGTTCGGACTGGATCGCGAATTCTTCGCCTTGCTCGAGAGCGGCGACTTGTGGGCGCAACAGGAACTGCTCGCTGTGGCAGGACCGGCGCCACGGCAGGGGGTTTTCGATTCAGGTCTGCCCGATCCGACCGCCATTTCGCTGAACATCTCTCAATCCTGCAATCTCTCTTGTTCCTATTGCTACGCCGACGAAGGACGGTTTGGCGGACGAGCGCGGTTCATGACACTCGAAGTGGCCCGCTCGGCGATCGACCGGTTGATTGACGGTGCGCGCGGCCGGCGAATCACGGTGGGCTTTATCGGGGGCGAGCCGTTTCTCAATCGTGAGGTGCTGTACCGCAGCGTTGAGTACGCCCGCGAAAGAGCCCACGAGCACGGGTGCGCCGTTGGCTTCTCAGTGACCACGAATGGAACGCTGGTTAGCCGGTCCGACGCCGCTATGCTCAGAGACCATGCCTTCTCGGTTTCGGTGAGTCTCGACGGCGATGCGGAAATTAACGACCGCCATCGCCGCGCGCGGAGCGGATTGAGCGGTTTTCAGGAAGCGCTGCGAAGTTTAAGGCCGTTGCTGGAGAATCCGGGGAAGGCGCGCATCGCGGCCCGAGCCACCGTCACGCGTCAGGACCTGTGCATTGCCGAACGTGTGAGTGCACTGTGCGATGCTGGGTTTCTCGAAGCAGGCGTAAGCCCCCTGCGGACCAGCCCCGACGCCTCGCTGGTGTTACACGGTGAGGATTGGGCTCGGTTGCTGGACGAGATGATCCGCGCCGCGGAAGAAGAGTGGCGCCGGATCTCGAGCGGCCACGGTTTCCGTTTCTCTAATCTCGCAAACGCGATGAAGCAATTGCACGCTGGGTCGGCCAAACCCCTGCCATGCGGCTCCGCGGCGAACTACGTATCGGTGAGCGCCGAGGGCGGCTATTTCACCTGCCACCGCACCATTGACGACCGGCGCTTCGCCCTGGGGACCACCACGGCCGGTCTTTCCACCGTTGCGCGGGAGGATTTTCTCAAGGTTCGCCATGTCGACATGCAGGAACCGTGCCGCAATTGTTGGGCGCGCTATCTATGCGGTGGCGGCTGCCATGCGGAAGTCATTCAAGCGGGACGGAGCGGCTGCGATTACATACGTGGATGGCTGGATTATTGTCTGAGGTTTTACGACCGTGTATTGCAGACACGCCCCGGCCTGCTTGAGCCACAGCCAGAGGTGACACGATGAGCGAGAAGAACATCCCTTTGAAGAACGAGAAGATTTTTGCGCTCAATCTGACCGCGCGAGCGGCGAAAACCGTAGCAGGCAACCCTGTGACCACTCGCATGGAGAGCGGAGTTTCCAATTGCTTCCCCGGACTCGAATTCGACCATCGAAACCTCGACCGGCGCTTCTTTCCGGGGCTGGTCTTCGAGTTCGTTTCATCGGACGACAATCTTCGGCAGGGGGCGCGCCTGGTTCAAGTGGACCTGAACGATCCCGATCTCGATCCGACGAACTTCGTGGATAGCCCCGCGGACCAGCCCGACTCCAATATCCAAAGCGAACTGGCGACGGCGCTCTTTGGCGACCCCGGTACTGCGCTCGCGGAGGAGGGGTGGTTCCTCGAATCCATCACGCAAGGCGGAAAGACCATTTCACTGCACCAGCGCGCTCGGGGCCGCCCGCCGCTGGATGGGATGACGACATGGCGCCTGGTGCGCTCGCTCCAGCCCGAGCCGGTGAAAATCGTGTTGGTGCGCCGCCCGAAAAAGCAAGGAGATAAGGTGCCCACTCCGCGAAGGATGGAACTCCGCGGGTGGCGCCGAAGGTTCGTTAGCGCGAACAGCGGCGTCCTATCGGAAGCATACACGCCAGGTGAATTGACCCAGAGCCTCTGCTCGCCCTGGATGCACGATTTTCGAGACTGCGCGTGTACCTACTGGGCATCGAACCATCCAGATATCGTTCTGGCCGAAGAAGCCGTCGGCGGCGCCGAGAATCTGCTGACAGAGAACCCAGTGACCGACAATACGCCGATCGACTGGTTGCGCGCCGACCGGTGGCCGGCCCGGACCGCCGCTGCCGAAGACACCGAAGGACAGAATCGCGAAGCGGAGATGGATCATTACGAGATCAACCAGCGTTGGCAGGATCTTTCCATCGTGTTGGCCGGCCATGAGGTTTCGCGAATCTTTAACGCGCGGGAAGCCGATAGCTCCAAGACGTTTGAGACTCCTGACTTGCTGGCGGCAGAGTTGGTGAACCTGGCCGAGCTCGAACACGCCGTGGCGCTCGAATATCTGTACGCAATGTTCTCGGTGAAGAATCCCGCCAACGTGAGGGACGCCTCGCTCAGGGATGCGCTTACCTTCGTGCGCCACGAGATACTCATGATCGCGGTGAGTGAGATGCGGCACTTGCGCTGGGCCAACCAGTTGATCTGGGAGCTGGAGCACGCCAATCTGACGACGAAGAAGTGGGGCCCGTCGCTAGGCATAGCCCAGACCATACCAGCCGAAGGAAAGCCGAGGCAGCGGGCGCTGAACCCGCTCGATTCGGAAACGCTCCAAAGCTTCATCGATATCGAGCAACCCAGTGGGACTTTAGACGGCCAGTATGTCCGCGTAGTGGCAACGCTGCGCCAGCCGAAGTATTCCAGCCTATCGCTCGAGCAGCTGGCCGCACGCATTCTGGCGGATGGCATGCAGCATTACAGCAAGTTCCGCGAGATCCAAGTGATCTTGACACCCTACTTGAAGACAACTCCGCCGCCCCATCTGCGGAAGATCACGACGGCGCCCATCAATAACCCAGACGCTAAAAAAGCAATAACACTCTACCGTACGATCGTCGGCGATTTGAAGGAAGCGTATGGCTTGGGAGATATGGAGGACGCTCATCACATCGCGGACGCCCGCACGAAGATGTTCGAACTGAACAAAATCGCCGAAGACCTTGCAAATAAGGGCCTGGGTGTCCCATACTTCTGACAACGCTCCGCTGATGCTGGACTTCTCAGACGGAGGTGGTAGAAAAACTACTTCCGGAATCGATCTTGAAAATGACCGAGTCTACATCACAGTCTGTTTTCATATTTTAACGAACGAAATCGACAGCAACAACTATCGTAAAAAATACTAGATTTGTGGCATCGGAAGCTGATCGCCATTAAGTATGACGGAAGTGCGCAGCGCGGACCGGGGCTGGATCTGACCCCTTCGACTCTCTCCACAAATCTGCTACACGGACCGGTCACGTCACTTGGAGGGCTATTAAATAACGGGGTGGCCCGAAATGGAAAACGGAGACGGCCGCGCTACTTCGGGAATCTCCGAGCGGGTCCTTGCTTGTTCCAGGAGCGCAGAGAGACGCCAACCTCGCTAAAAAACCGCCAGAATGCCCTTATTGTGCAGGGTTCGCGTTGAATAACGGGGAGAGACTTTCCGAACCAAAATGGCTGGCTCCCCTTCGTGAACGATTATCGAACTTTCCTGAGGAATCCGGGAGTGGATGGAAGGCGCGTTTTGGAGCAAATTGACAGATTGTGCCTCAGCGCGTGATCAGAACGTGACGTAACTGAGGACAGTGGCGGAACACGCCCAACTCGCACCCCTCTAAACAGTAAGATCTAGAAGCGGCCTCGGCGGCTCGTGCCGTCGGGCCGTTTTTGTTCTGAACTGAGCAATATACGAAGGCGCCGCTCACAGCGGCGCCTTTTTTCATTTCTATTTCCACCACGAGAGCCCCGAAGTGAGTACCTACGCCCTTGGCAGCCTCAGGAGCGATCGTTGGGGCTCCGTGTCCAACGACGGTGATCACGACCCGTACGACTTAGTTCCGGTCGAACTGAAGGTGCTACGCGCCTGGTTACCGTTCAGGATCGGGTTCCGACAAAGCCACGGCAGTAAACCAAAAAAGTCAAAGGTCCCTTACAACATCGCCGGCCGGAAAGCTGACTACACGAATTCGAACGAGTGGATGACGTTCGAAGGCGCCCGCACAATGCTGCGTCGCGGTGACTACGACGGCATTGGTATTGTCATCGACCGTCGGTTTGGAATCGTTGGCTATGACGCCGACGAGTGCATCGCCGACGGAGCCATCTCCGCAACCGCTCGTGAACACATCGCGATTCTGAACACCTATTCGGAGCAATCGTTCTCCGGCACCGGTATTCATTGCTTGGCTTACGGCACCCTTCCGCCTGAAGGTCGCAAGAGGGAGGGATTTGAGATGTACTGCCACAAACGTTTCTTCGTCGTTACGGGACTCCATCTGGCGGGCACGCCAAAGGGCATCAAGCGTCGGCAAGCGGAGATTGAAGCCGTCCACGCAGCGATCTTCGGAACTGGGCCGGCCAGGAAACACGCAACCTCCGCCCGCAAAAGCGTGACACAATTCGCCCCTAATACACAGGTGGGGGTAGGGGGTGAGGGATTCGAAGCAAAAGTATCTGGACTACCGTCAGATACGCAAGTCTTGCGCGTGTTGGAGCGCGACCCCGTAGCCTGGCGGTACTTTTCCAGCGGCGCCGGAATAATGAACCCTTCCCGAGCCGATTTTGCGCTCGGATGCAAACTAGCGTTCTACACCCGCGGCGATCTTCAGCAAATGTACCGTCTGTTCATGCAAAGCACGCTCGCGGAGCGTGCAAAGTGCCATACCATGCGCGGCAATGTCAATTACGTCCAATACACGCTGCAACGGTGCCTGAGCCGTCAAAAAGTGTTCTGGCAGCCTTCCGCGAAGAGACCCAAATCGAGAAGGCCAGTGGGCAGTCCTCTTTCGGCAGTGACGAAAAGCGTACTGGAACTTATCACAAAGTTTCCGGCCATGCGCGCGTGTGAGATCGCCCGGACTCTGAATCTGAAACAGGCGCCTGTCCGACAGATCTTGTCTCGGTATCCAATACGGCCGATCGAAGCGAGGAGGCCCGCAAGAAGCCGAACCATGGAAGCAAGTAGCAGGGAAAGACAGCATCTGTCCGCCGAGTTCAGGCGCGAATCCGGCTCTCGTAACGCCGTTCTGGAAGCTATCAGCAAACATACCGGTTGGGTGATGATCAGGACCCTCGCCAGGGAAACGGGCCGGTCCACTGGAACTTTGAAAAATCTACTTCAACAGCTTGGAAACGTGGGTCTGGTGGATCGTGACGGCAAGGGTCGTTATCGCAAACACCGGGAACGCAAGCCGCGCAAGTTGAAGCCGTGCAGCTCGAAGCCCATCCAGAGGTGTCGAGGTACCGGTCAAGAGCGCAAGTCCCTTACCCGGGGCGAGCTGAAGAAACGCGGTTGGCCAGAGGATTTGATCGACAGTATATTTCCGAAAGCGGGGAAAGACTATAAGGACAAGGAATTTGTGCTGAGCGGGTGGAGCTGGCACGTTGTCAAGACCCGAATCTATCCGGTTTCACGCATTATGGCATTTGAGATGGAGCCTTGGTTCGAGATCGAGAGAGTAGAGATCTTGCGCCGGTCCCGCGCGATGGGCCACCAGGCGGCCGGTGACCATGTAGCCCGGATGCCGCCCAGAGCTGCCCACCTTGCGACTGCAGTCGGAAGATTTGATTGCTTGACCTTGTGGAGCAATTTGCGCATGATCGGAAGTGAGGAATAGAACGAAAAGTGGCACCTTTGCGCAACCCGAAACATGAGCGCTTCTGCCAGTGTCTGGCGGATGGCCTGACCCCTGCGCGAGCCTATGTCGCGGCCGGTTACGGAGAGAAAACCGCCTACACATGCGGGCCAAGGCTGCTCAAAAGATCCGAAGTGCGCGCCCGCGTGAGCGAACTTCAACAAACTGTTGCTCGCGCGGCGGTCACCAGAGCTGCGATAAACCGCGAATTCGTCCTAAGCGAGCTAATGGATAATGCCCTGAAAGCAAAACAGAATAAAGAATGGTCCGCGTCAAACCGGGCGCTTGAGTTGCTTGGAAAAGAATTGGGGTTGTTCGTTAGTCGCTCGGAGCATAACTTCCTATGGAGCGGCGACCTGACCAAGCTCACTGACGAGCAATTCGACGCTATCTTGCAGCAGCTTGAGAAAAGAATTGAGGAAGCGGAGCGGCAAGAAGCACTTGCGGCTGGCGTAGGCTCCGCGGTGATTGACATTGAGCCTGCGTCGGTCAGATCAGATCACGAACCCGGGCGGGGGGTCGAAGCGTCATAGGTCGAAAGGTTTTGGGGAGAGTTTCACCGGCCGGAATTCGGCGGCTGGAAGTTTGGCGCGTGCGCGG
>PMOK01000067.1 GCA_003162425.1 Bryobacterales bacterium
GGACGGAGTCCCCGAGTTAAGCATTGCTCCTTTCCTTAGGTTGGTCGGCCTGTCATGCTGACTGCTTTGGACTTCTTGGACTTTTTGGACCTGTTGGTCATGGATCGCGCCCCTCGGTGGAAGCCTTCGAAAACTACTCGCACCCGTATGGTCAAAATACTCGAAGCCTTTGAAAACGTTGAATCAGCGATGATCTAGGTAACAATGTTAAATTGGTGTCTCTTTGGGGTCGGAACTCGACCAACGTGCTGCGACGAGTAATTTGACCATACGGGCAACTTGGGTGGGCGCACTTCTCTTTCGTTTCCATAGGATCGACTCCTTCAACTCCTATTCTACAGGCGAATCGAATCTGAGTCTTGCTTCGTGACGAGAGTGTAAAAGATGATGGGAGCCCTTTCGTGGGCGTTGCGGTGAAACCAGTCGGAAAGCCGGATGCTCTAGAAAACGGGCACGTCCGGTTTGATGAGCGGGGAAAGGAAACAACCGGCTGCCAGTAGGCTCCGGTGACGCGCCCTTCCTCGACTCTACGGCTTCATCCTTCGTGGCGAAGTCGTGCATGGCACATTTAGGAAATCCTGAGTCTGGGCCCGTCCATATTTCTGTAGCGTACCCTCAAATCTTGTTGCCGATATTTTTAAAAATTGATAGAGTTAAACCCTAGCTAAACGTTCAAAATGAAACCCATTCCCACAAACGTCTGCCCCCTCCTGATATTCGCGCTGGTCTGCACGGCAAATGCCCAGGATCGTCACGACTGGCAATCGCTTGCAAAATTGCAACAGGGCGACAAGATTCGCCTCACTCTCAAGACCGGATCCACAACAGAAGTTTTCCAGGCGTGGACGCCGCAAAACGTGACAGCAGGCACGGTGACCGCAAAGAATGAGGACGTATTAAAGATCGAGCGCTATGGCCATGGGGGATGGGGCCGCGGTCAGAAGGCCGCCGTCGTCGCCGAGAGCTCTCGCTCTCCACGCTTTTCGCCCTCGGGACACTTTTCGCTTATGAGATCCTTCTCATCTACGACCAAGGCGATTCGCATGCTTTGAAATACCTTACTCACGGTACCTCGGGCTGCGTCCGAAAACCGTGATTGTAGATGTAGAGGTAACTCCGATCGATGATTCAGCACGACTTGCTCGAACTTGTGCCACTTCGCCAAGACAGCATCGAGTGAAGCCCGGATTTGCTGGCGTGCCCTGCGGCCAATTCGATAACGTCTCTTCGCTTCCCCAAGGTCTCGATAACCCGTCCGCAGCCCATGGATTTCGCCGGCTAGTTCATGTTTTGCTCGGGACGTATGATTCCTGGACACCGCGTTGCCTTGTACTTGTTGTTCTGCGGTCGCGCACAGGAACGCGTACTTGACGAGCCTGTCAGGATGTATTCCGCACGGGAGTGCTTCGTTTACAAGCTTTGCAATCCGCGAAGAAAGCCCAGCCGACAGTTGCGAATAGAGCTTGGCAAGCGTCGGATCCAGCTGGTTCAGGGTTCTTCGTAACAGCTCATGTTGGGCGGGTGGATTTGTCTTTCGGACCATTGAATACCAAAGAGGGGGGCCTGTTCTCCAGTATGGCCCACTTGGATTCCAACCTGTCGGTTCTGTAGCGAGGGGCGTAAACCTCTCCATAACTCACGCTGTTTGTTCCAGAGCAGAGTCGCCGTCAGCCTCCGAAGAGAAGGCTCAGAGATTCGAAGCAGCTTGGCCTCCTCCGGCCGCAGGAATAGAATCTCTTCCTGAATGTCAGGCGCTAGATTCAGCAGGCCGGTCATCTGGGTGACGCGCGAGCGCGAGACTCGCGCCACCTGCGCGAGCGCCGCGTAGTTACTCACCACGCCAGAGCGGATCAACTCCTCAAACTTGAGCGCCAATGCGAGCAACCTTGCGATCCGGGGTACTCGTTCGGTTCGCTCCCCTTTCTGGGCCAGAAGTCCGCCATGTCGGGCCATCTTCGTCGCCACCGTTGAAGGTCCCGTTACGACCCGCGCCCCGTCTTGCTGAGCGGCGAGCTGCGCCTGAGTACGCCGCCAAACTGACTGTTCGACAATGGCTGTCTGCTCGCCGGCGTATATCTCCCCCTGACACGATACCTGGCCGAGGTACAACACATTCTTCAATAGCCGCTCTAAACTCCTCTTCGTGAATGGCCGCCCCAGATGCTCATTTCCGTCCCGGCCCCGCCACTGCTTCGTGGTCCACCGCTGCGCCTGTATCTCGGCCAGCGCTGCTTTTACAGACTGACGTTGAAGATATAGTTCGAAGATCGCTTGTACCCTGCGAGCTTCTTCCGCGTTCACCGTAAGCTTGCCCCCGGCTTCGGCGATATCGTAGCCCAGCACCGGCGTGCCGCCCACCCATTTGCCCTTACGACGTGCCGCCGCCATCTTGTCGCGCGTCCGGTCCGCGATCATCTCGCGCTCAAACTGCGCAAATGACAACAGGATATTCAGCGTCAGCCGGCCGAGTGAAGCCGTGGTGTTCAATGGCTGGGTGATCGATACCAGGCTGACCTGATGCCGCTCGAAGATCTCCATCAGTCGCGCAAAGTCGAGGAGAGAGCGGCTGAGCCGATCAATCTTGTAAACCAGCACACAATCGATTTCACCCGCCTGAATGTCTGCCAGCAGCTTTCGCAGCGCGGGACGTTCGAGATTTGCTCCAGTATATCCTCCGTCGTCATACCGCTCTCCGAGCGCAATCCAGCCAGCGTGAAGCTGGCTACAAATATAAGCCTCGGCGGCTTCTCGTTGCGCCTCCAGCGTGTTGAATTCCTGGTTCAGACCTTCTTCGGTCGATTTCCTGGTGTAGATCGCACAGCGGAGTTTCCTTGGGTGTAGTTCTCCTTCGTCCGATGGAGGCACCTTTGGCTCACCACTCATGTTGTTTCTCCCCGCTGCCCTTTAGGGCAAAAAACGAGAAACCATTCCATTGCACGCCGGTCACGTATCGGGCCACGGCGCTCAGCGATTTGTATACTCGCTCCTGATAACGAAAGCCATTCTCCAATACCTCCACCGATACGCTCTCGCCTTGGAACTGGCGGGTCAGCAAGGTGCCGGTCGGCGGCAGGCGGGGATCAGATGGTTTCTTTCCTGCGGGCTGGGATATTCGCTTCACAAAGAAATCGGGGGCTCGAATCCTGAGCTCGGCCTCGTCGACCAGAGCTAGTGCGCGCTGGCGTGCCCGCTCCGATAGGTCGCCCTCAGCGTCGGCCTGGAGACGCCAGGCGATGCGCCGCACCAAGAACTGCTTGTGGTTCGATCGCGACTGGTGCTTGAATACTTCCTGGTACTTTACCCTCAACTGACCCACAGTTTGGCCCCGCAATGCGTCAATTTCACGCCAAATGGGCGCGTTTTGAAACCCTTTTGGTTCCCTCATTCCGTTCTCTGTTTCCTCTCTGTCCAGTTTGCGTCGGCCCTTGGAGAGCCCGTTCTGCCTCTGTTAGACCACTCCCATGGACGCTCTTGGCGGCGCAGAATGCAAGGCCCAGCGGGGAGTTTTTACCCTTTGGGGTTCAGAGTGATCCTATTAAAATTACGCTGCGGGGGTGATCTCTAACCTATTGAAAATACGGAGAGACTAGCCGACTAGAGCGCCGTCGCGGTACCGCGAGGCGCCTTCCTTTTTATAGAGGGTAATAACTCGGGTGAGAAGAACGGAGAAAAGGTCAAAGCGAGATCTGTTCGGGGACCCGGACGAACGGGCCCACCCTGTAGTTAACAGGATTTTTTTCTTCGCGTATGTGTACACTCGGCGGTTGGCGGCACGCACTGTGCAGATCGCGCTGGCTTTCGGCGTCGACATCGACAAGGATGTTGTTCGGCGTGTCCTGATGGTTCATTACCGGCCGGAATCGGATTCGGGAGGTCCTTCCTGGCTTACGTTTATCGGCCACATGAAGGATAGTTTGTGGAGCTGCGATTTATTCCGATGCGAATCGGCAACACTGAGAACATATTGGGTTCTCGTTGTGATGGACCAATTTACGCGTCGGATCCCCGAAAACGACGGACGGTCCCAGCGCTGTCCGATCCCGTCCTATCCACACCCGTCGCTTAGATCGTGGCAGCAGGTGGTTTCGCAAGCACGCCTCTTACTATCGGGATCGTCGTCAACACACCGACTGCCAGGAGCACCCATCCTGCCGCTTTCCGCTGATCTTCATTGAGCCGATCCGAAATCAGCAAACCAATGCCAGCGCCAAGCGCAATCCGAGTTCCAGCGATTAACATGATCTCGGGGATTGTAAGCCCTCTCTCGGTTAAAGCCATAGAACTACTCCTTCTTCTTCAGAGCACTGTCATTTTCGTGTATGAAGTTGCGGATCTCGTCGGCCATGGCGAGGAGCTTTTCCCACTGCTCTCGATAAAGCGTCACAGGAAAGCGTCCAAGCCCGTAAACCGAAAGCCCACCCTTCTCGCTCACCTTTAGCGACATCTGCCCTCTTGCAGGTTTCTTCAGCTTTTCATTCTCGGCACGAAGCCGCTCAATCTCTGCTTTCAAATCTTCGTCGGATGGCATGTGACTACTGATAGCACATGACAGCTTGTACCCAACGAGGGCGCACCAGAGAAACGCTAATCTAGTGTTCGATGGAAGCCGTCACTCTCAACCGTCCCAATCTTGTGCGCCGGGGCCAACTGCTTGAATACTTCACGATTGCCTACAACAGCGCTGAAGGGTTGGTCTCGATTGTAGCCGGGGCAATCGCCGGATCGGTTTCCCTGATCGGCTTCGGTCTGGACAGCTTAATCGAGGTCACTTCGGGAGCCGCTTTGCTTTGGCGGCTCCACCACGATCTGAATCCGTCCCGGCGTGAAGAAGTCGAACGGATGACGTTGCGAATCGTTGGCGTGTGCTTCGTGGCGCTGGCACTGTACATCCTTTACGACGCCGGGAAAGCACTGCTCTTCCACGAAGCGCCAGACCGGAGCGTAATCGGCATCATCGTCGCTGCTATGTCCATCGTAGTGATGCCGCTGTTGGCGAGAGCCAAACGTCGGGTTGCTTCCGGGATTGGAAGCCGAGCGCTGATGGCCGATTCTCGGCAGGCGGATTTCTGCACTTACCTTTCCGCTATTCTCTTGGGCGGATTACTTCTCAATGCGGCCTTCCACTGGTGGTGGGCTGATGCGGTGGCCGCACTTGTGATGGTTCCGATCATCGCCAAGGAAGGCTTCGAATCCTTGAAAGGTAAGGCGTGTGGTTGTGACAATGCGTGCGAGTGAGCAAGATGGACCACTAGGCCGTGGCTCCCTGTTCTTGTATTGCCGTTGCGTCCCCTTTTTCTTCAAAGTCGGTGGGCGATTACATCATCGGGCCGAAATGCCGTTGGGAATGCCCGCCAGCACACACGGGAAGCTCTCAGTCCAATCCGCTCCCGACCCGGTGGACATGACATCCTGAACGACGCCTTGCGAGAAGACCTTCTGTTTTTTCTGGTAGTCGGCAAGCGACCTTCCTTCGCCGATCTTGGCCAGAAAAACCTTTGGATCGAAAAGCGCTCTTGGTTTCGTTTTGATAGGAGCGCGACCAGCTGAAAGCCGAGATTCCATTTGTTATCTTCCGAATGCCCCAAAGTATACACCCAATTACCTTTGTTGAAACCACCTATTCAAATTCGTACGGTCGGTACGCTATAGGACGGCCATAACGTGCCTCTTCCGGGCGACTCACCCCGTGGACCGGCGTCCCGCGCTAACGGCAACTATCCATTGTGGTTGTCTCAATACTGGTTTTACGTCCACGTTATGGGTCGCGACCTCATCGCCGAGTGTACACATACGCGAAGGAAAAAATTCTGTTAACTACAGGGTGGGCCCGTTCGTCCGGGTACCAGAATGAATGGGCGCGTTCGAATCGCCAGTTAACACGGAGGGTGCGTTCGATTATTCTGTTCTCCGCGCCGATTACGCGGACGCAATGCTGAGCAACTCCTGTGGAATCAGTGCATCGGTTATTCCTGCGATGCTAATGCTACCGCTCAAAAAGTGATTCGCCCTCGCTTGTCTACCTGTTAACTGGCCAGTGGTCGAGCCGATTCGTCCGGGGACCCGAACGAACAGTCCCACCCTGTAGTTAACGTCGCGGTGAGTGTTGAGTCGGGGCGCGCTGTACGCATAAGTAATCAGTTGCGGTCGCGAAACAGGGCGCCCCACGGTTGCGCCGGCCTCGCCCGGTCCGGAACCTCGACGTGAGTCGGCAAGGTTGCGGCGCAGGGAATTGCGGACCGGCTGCGGCAGGTCATCTATCAAGTGGACGTGGTGGATCTGCCGGACGGTGTGCAACCCGATCAGCTTGTCGGAGACGAACTACATGGACTCCTCGATTTGATTCCCGCGATATCATGAAGGAGCTTCAGCGATGAGAATTTACTACCTGCGTTTGTATCAGGCGCCTTAGCGGACTTCGTCCCTCGGCGCCTTTTTTGTTGGGTGACATTTCGGATAATTAGGCAGGATGTGTGGCAAAGCGATAACAGGCTTTGCCACCGGCTCATGGACGGCGCCAGAGCCTCGGGCGCGTGAGAGCCGCCCACCGNNGCTCTCAAGACGGCCCACCGCACCACGGAGAACCGTAGCCGCCACGTTGTCACGGTTTCGGCTGGGGCTATGTCGCCGCCACGCGTTCGGCATAGTCGAAGAGGTCCATCGCCAAGATCCGGAGACGTTGTTCATCCCAGACGACCTCAATGAGGCCTACTCGTCGCGGTTCCTCTCGCAGTTCCACCACGCCGCCTATAGGTATGTGCACGATTGTGGTGATACCCGCTGCGCTGCGCTGACTCGAAACGATCGCGTGCTGGACACGGTAGGTCATCATCGGCGTGGCCTACGCCGGGTGAAGATGAATGATGTCAGAAGACCCTTCGAATACGTTCACATGGAACGTCCAAGCCGGGGGTTCTGGGTGAGCGTGTTCCAAGACGGGTGAATTCACCCTATCGATGGTGCAATCGGCAAAGCCGGGACACGCTAAATCGCAGGTCCGGCACAGCGTGAGCCGGCGTGCAAAAGCAGGACGCCCATTCTGGGCAATGTTTTGAATCAAAAGATCATTTACAAGGCTGGGAGGTAACACCGCCGCATTTCCCTCAGAATACCAGGAGCATTTTTAGGGCCGCTGGCCCGGAACCGGGGGATTTCTAGCAGTGCGCCGCGAGGATAATAGACAACAAACCGAGAAAAAGCACGCTCGCCCACTGCAAGGTTCTGTACCGGTCGTCGTTGTTCAGGAATCGCATGCGAATTAATCTGGCGGTCTATCAATCAACCGAGCCCTGGTGCCTCCGTTGGAGCGAACAACTTGCGCCTCCTTGTCGGATGGAGGACGGCATAGGCGACGGAAAGACGGGTATGGCACTCCTCGCACGTCGCGAGGTGAGCCTTCACCCGGATGACCTCCGAAATCGTGAGCCCTTTGCCGACGAGATACAGCGACAGCTCACCATCGTGAAGGTGTTTGGTGGCGTGGAGCCGAGACTGGATAACATCCCGAATCAGGACTCCGGCATGAAAGGAATCTCCGGCCCGACGGCAGTAACGGACCTCGCCGAAGATCACGATTTGGCTTCGCGCGGTGACCTCGATTTCCGAACCTTTCGCGATCGGAATGGCGAGTTCAAGGCGCAGGCCTGATCGGGACACATCCAACACGGTCGCAGGAAAATGTCGCGGCCCAACGGAAAGAACTCGGACGGCAACCGCATCATTACACGGGTATCGTGCCTCGCGCCTTTTTTCTGATGGCGGAGCCTTGCCTATTGGGGTAACGTTGTCTGAAAGCTTGTTTTCGGGAACGTACGGTTCTGGTGGCACCAGCGTCGGTCCGTCCCTTAGTTTTTGAATCAAGGTCAACCGTCCTTTCGAAACGTGAGCCTGTAGAAATCGTGCTGGCTCATCCTTCAACAACGTGGAGGACGGTTCTTAGCGAGCAGCCACGGCGGATGCTCAGCCGACAGCCCAAAGTACGCTCATAGTATATATCGACGGATATTGTGAAAAGTGTAGTTGTTTTAGGAACTGTATTTCAGAGTTCTCCTTCTGAAATCAGAACAAATGGCCCGTATGACACGTTCGCGGGGAGTGGCTTTGGCCATAACGTACTTTGAATACTTACTAGTAAGGCGTCTTCGGAAACCAAAACAAACAAGGCTGAATCCCCACAGATGGATTTGGCTTGCGGCCAGCGTGTTCTCTCTGGTTCTGCTGGCAATTATTCTTTTGATGCACTGTTAAGGGACACTGGGCTGGCCGTAAAGAAACCTCACACGCTAATTGTTTCACTGCAGTTTCGTCAAAATGCTGAAAACTGAACGGGCCGAGACACCATGGGGCAAGAAGAAGCAAAAGGACATCACAGTCAGCGTAACGACCAAACGAACCAGCTAGCGCGCATCTTCAACGACAGCTACGAAAGGGTCATGCACGGGCCGGGCAGAAGCAGCGGCGAGTTCTACGTTGCGTTCTACGACCTCTTGACCGCGACCAGCGACGAAGCGGCAAGCAAGTTTAAGAACACCGACATGGCGGCGCAAGTTCGGATGCTGCAATCCTCGGTCACTGTTCTTCTGAACTTTTTCGTCACTAGCTGTCAGGATGAATATCTCGGACAGCTTGCCGAACGTCACGGCAAGCGAGGCGTGGACATCTCTCCTGAACTCTACGAGGTCTGGCTGGAATGCTTGATTGAAACCGTGCGCCAGTTCGACTCGAAGTTCAACGATGACGTGGCAACGGCTTGGCGGGTCGTGTTCTCGAAGGGTATCGAGTTCATGACCTCCAGGTATGAAGGGTCTTTGGAGAAATAACAGCCTGATGCCCGTGATACAATCCCTCACACGCGGGGACAGTGTCGCGTTTTCGGGCCTGAGGGAAGAACGCTGTTGTGCTGCTCCCGGCGGCAAGGTTCCTAACGCTTCGCTGTTCCCCGCTAGCTATCCCCAGCTTCTAGATGGGTCACTTGCTGCTGTGGGCGGTGTACAGTTTTTTGACCCGTCCGGAGCCAGACAGGCTGCTCACTGCAGGTCAGCATGAGCACTATCGAAACCGGCCTATTCCGGCAGGCTGACTATGATGGGGTGTTCGCGGGAATTAGACATCCAGGCCCAAGGGCCGCGGCAGCGAGTCGAGTGCGGTGCGCGCCCGGTGCCAGGCCGCGTCGAGGTCGCGCCGATCGAGTGCGACCAGCGCAGTCGCAGACTCGCGGATCGCGTCCGCTTGTTCTGACAACACCTGCCGGCACGCGTCCGGAAGCCGCGGTGCCAGCCGTCGGATCGCATCGAGCTGGCTGATCAGCACAGCGGGAGTCATCGCGGAGGCTTGGCGGATCTGATCGAACGCGAGCTTGACGAGGCGATCGAGCCGTACCGGCGGCATCCACACCCGGAGCGTGCTTCCGGTGTCGTACCAGTTTCCCTCGAGCGGGGGTCGCTCGGCGAGCGTCAGCAGCGCATCACCGAGCCAGTCGACGCACGCGACGCCGGTGAACGTATCGTTGACCGCGGGCGACAGCGCGCGGATCGCGATCTCTACGATCTGCGCAATCCCGAACTCGCTGTCTTGGGTGAGCGTGCGGTGACGGCCTATGCTAACGCTACGATCCACCGCCGACTGGAGCCCGTTGGCATTGCCGGGCGGGACGACGGTCGCAAGCGGCTCACCGCGGAGCACGAACTGGCCTGGGCGGAACCTGAGCACGATCAAACAGTCCGCTGCGAGCGCTGCCGCGACCAGGGCGACGTGATCGACGTGCTGCAGGTAGCCGCTCTTCGCGCACGACACGATCACACCAGTCTCAGCCTGGCGCAGAATCGTGGCGTCGTCGGGCGCCGCGCCGGCGCCCTCGCCAGCGCCCGACACGTGCGCGCCACCTGCCGCGACGTACAGGTCGTCGGCGATCGCGCCGATCATGTCGGGATTCTGGATCGATCTCGCGACGCGATGGCTGTAGTAGACGAGGAACCCGAAACTGAGCACCACGAGCACCCAACTCGTGATCAGCGAAATCTGCGGGATGAACGACGACCGCGGATCCTGATGCGTGACGAGGAAGACCAGGCAGATGTACACGAACGTGGCCATGAATATGCCGATCGTGACCTGAGTGACCCAGTCCTGCAGGAACCGGTAGAGCAGGCGCGGGCCGAACAGCGTCGAGACCATCGACAGCACGAGCAGTGCAACCGAGAAAATCAGCGCGAGCACGGTCGCTACCGCGCCCATCATTGCCGACAGGATCGCGCGCGCGTCGTCGATGCTGCCCATCGTCAGCCAGGACGGGATGTGAATGACGCCGTACTTGTCGAGGATGTCCGGAATCAGGGTGATCCAGAACAGCGCAGTCGCGGCGAGCGAGAGCTGTAGCGGGATCCGCCACAGGTTAATGTCGCGTTGCGAGCGGAGTTTGGTCGGACGCGACGCGAGTCTTCGAGGTGAACTTTCAGGCACAACGCTCCTGAGCGGCGCCCTGAACTCTGGCAACAGCACCGAGCAATTGGCGTTGCGGCTCGATTTTTAGCATCTCAAACGCGCTAAGGATGCCTCGCGAGCTGGTGATTTCGAGACCCGACAACTGTCTGAACGCTTTGAGTTTTCCCAAGAGTGGATGCCTGGACGTTTTCTGTTGCTCGGCGAGGACAACTGAATAGCCATTTTTAAGCAAGCGTTTTATCAGCCGCGAGAGTAACAGCTCTTTTCAGGGCGCGGAGCGTTTCCGATGGTGAAGCGACCAAGACCCCTACTGGCGGCCCTAGTTGCACTGCGTGGTTCACACCTGTAGGCTAAACGTAAAGTAATAAGGAAGGCATAAAGACGGCATAAAGACGGCATAAGGACGCCGTAAGGATTCGTACGAAACAGCGGCAGTCCATCGCTGCAAGGTGTAGTAAAAGGGCGGAGATCGAGTGAAACTGGTTCCGAAAAAAGGAATCCGAGTCCGGAAATCACCGCCGAGGACGACATCGACCCGGCGGAGCTTTTCGACCCGGAGGAGTTCGGCGTCCGGAGGAAATTTGATCCGTTTCGCCCATCCTATACTGCTCGTGAGCGGCGTTATCGTTGCTGTCACAACTGGGCTTTTTTGGTATTTGAAGAAGCGGAATTATTTGTGCGCGAATCCTAGTGTCTTTTTGACAAGCGGCGAGTCATCCTTTGGCGACCTTTACATTGAAGGTCACCGTGTTGGCCCCGCCGGCGTTCTTGATGACGAACTTGTACTGCCCGTCCTTGTTCGGCGTGACCTTAACCGAACACTTCGGTCCGGGCGAGTCGTCCTTAGCGACTTCCGCGCCGGAGGAGTCGTAGACGAAAAGGTGCACGTCGGTATTCTTCAGGCCGTCCGTGGTGGCCTCGAACTCTTTCCCCGCCGTGAAAGA
>PMOK01000109.1:0-14306 GCA_003162425.1 Bryobacterales bacterium
ACCATGCGCCGGTATTGACACACCACTCGTGTGAACGCTTGGGATTCGGTCGCCAGCGGTGTTCGCAAGAGTGCGGGCACCAACTCACTCCGTTCGCAGCGCCTGCATCACATCCACTCTGGCTGCCCGCGCGGCCGGTATCGCCGACGCAATCATGGCCGCAAGCAGTAGCACCAAAGCCGAACCGGCCACCGGCAGTACGCCCGGCATTTTCAGATCTCCCAGAAGTGTGCCCGCCAGTTGCGCCAGCCAGAACCCGGAGGCGAAGCCGAGGGCAAGTCCACCCAGGGCCATGGCCGCGCCTTCCGCGATCACCCGTATCAGCAGTTGCCGCGGCTGGGACCCGACGGCCAGCCGGATGCCGAACTCCCGCGTGCGTCCGCTGACCGAGAATGCCAGCACGCCCGCAACACCTACCACCGCAATGAGCAACGCTACGCCGGCGAAAACACCGGACACCTTAACATTGAGCCGATCCGATGACAGCACCTCCGCACGAATGTCTTCGAGCGTCGCCGCGTGCTCCACCGGCTGATCCGCCGACAACTTGCGCATGATAGCCGTGATCGGCTTCACCAGAGCATGTGGATCGGAGCCCGCGTGTACCACGAGACGCCCTCCAACGAAGAATTGCTCCTGATCGAAAGGATGATACACGGTGATGGTCGGCCTGGACTCAAGATTGGTGTTATCTATATCCGGAACCACGCCGACAATGCGCCGCGGCTGGGGGTTCAAGCCGGGGACGAACCTCAGAAGCGGGTCGGTCCACAGCACGTGATGGTTCAGCGCATCCCCTTTCGGGAACATCTGTCGCGCCAGGCTCTCGCTTACAATCGCCACCGGCTCGCTGCCATGGCGGTCGGCATCATTGAAATCGCGTCCTTCCAGGACCGGCAAACCCAGCGATGCGAAAAACGCGGGTGTGACCACCTGAAACCCCGCGCGGGGCTGTTCCTCGCCCGCCGCCGGAACGTGCCCGTCGACCGAAAATTGGAGTGCGAAGTTGTCGCCGCGATCGCGCCACGGAGCGGAGCTGCCCACAGCTACGTTCTGAACACCGGGCAGCTCACGGATTCGCCGCGTTGCTTCCCTGTAGTAGTCCACCACCTGTTGAGGCGATTTCCCTTCGCGCATCACCGGCACGTTCACTGCCAGCACATGCTGTGTATCGAACCCCGTCCGCGCGGCCTCCAGCGCAAGCAGCGTCTTCACGGTTGCGCCGGCCGCGGCAATCAATACGAAGGAGGCGGCGATCTGAATTAGGGCGAAAACTTTCAGTTTGCGATTCGTGGCGCCGGTAATTCGAGGGCTGCCGCTGGCCAAGCCGAATCCCTGGGCGCCTCCCGAAGATGGCAGCCGCGGAACGAATGCCAGTAGCGCCGCGGCCAGGATAGCCAGCCCCGCACCCACCCAGATCATGCTCGAATCGATTGTGAGGTCCAGCGCACGCACGGAATAACGGGAGGCGTATTTCGCCAACACCGTCACCAGCGGGGTGGCGATCAGCAGTCCCAGAGCCGCGCCCGCCACGCACAGCAGCAGGCTCTCGGCCAATAGCGTCCGGCGCAGGTCCAGCGTGCTGGCGCCCAACGCTGCGCGGATGCCCAGTTCGTTTTCGCGGCGCACGGTGCGCGCCAGGATCAGGTTCGCGACATTAGAACAGGCGATGACAAAAACCAGCACCGATGCCGCCATCAGCACCAGCAGTATGGTCCGCGCCTTCGATGTAAGCTCGTCGCGCAGCCGCACCGCGCTGATGCGGTAATCAGCTTTGGCCGGATAGGCTTCCGGATGCTCCTTTTTCATGACCCCGTATACCGTACGCAACTCGGTACGCGCCGTTTCCAGATCCGCGCCCGGCCTGAGCCTCGCGAACAATTCGGTCATCCGATGCATCCGGTCGGTCTTCATGGTGGCCGAGAGATGATGCGAGCTGGTAACGATGTTGGCGATGATGTCTGTGTCCTGGGGATAAGGGACGCATGGCTCCAGAACGCCCACGATGGTGGCCGGACGCGAGTCGATGAACGAGCCTAAGCGGACAGTCTTGCCGATCACCGTGGGATCGCTGGCCAAGGCAGTCGACCAGAAACGATATGTCAGAACAGCAACGCCCGCAGCCTGCGGGCCATCATCGTGTTTATCCAGCAATCGCCCGAGCACCGGGCGCAGCCCCATCACCTGGAAATAGGATCCTCCCACCACGCCGGCCCGAACCGTGCGAGGCTCTCCGAGCCCGGCCATGGTGAAGCCAATGATGGAGAAATCGCCAAACGAGTTCAGCGTTTTCACTCGCGTGCTCAAGTCTCCAATTTCCGGCATTGAGAAGGTGACGTTGTTGTCGCCGTTGCCGGGCGCGCTCTGGCGGATATAGATAAGCTTGTCCTCGTCACGATTGACCAGAGGCCGCAACAGCACGCCCCGCACCAGGCTAAACAACGCGGCATTGGCGCCGATTCCCAGGGCCAGGGTCAGAATGACGGTTACGGTAAGCCCCTTCGCGCGAGTCAGCGAACGGGATGCGGTTCTCAGATCCTGCACGAACGTCACGATGTTCTCGACCATGACAATTCTCCTTATATAAGAATTATCGTGGGCAAGTGGATCGCCCCTGTTATGTCATACAAACAAAGGCCGTTAAGCTCGTGCCATATCCCAGAAAGTGTTCATTTTCGGGACCACGCGCGTTCGAACGCGACAAACATGGCACCCAGTGGGCGCGTCCGAATTCGACGATTTGTGGGGCGGACCCCCTGGTCCGCTGCCGACGCCCACGTCGGCCCGGTTTTGGTTGCGGCTATGCTGCTCTGTGGCACCCAGTGGGCGCGGAACAGATCCCCTTACCTCGGCTTGATATGATCGATTCGATGCTTTCCAATCGATCAATGCCTCCCAGCATTGTGATTCCGGAATTGGCGTATCCGGACATCGGCGGCGCGATTGATTGGTTGTGCAAAGCGTTCGGATTTACCCTCCGCATTCGAATCGCGGATCCGTGCCAGGCGGAGCGGTGGAAGGATCATTCGAGAACCAACGGACTATCCTTACGGCGAACGACAATATAATATTGAGGACTTCGCCGGACACCATTGGTGTTTCTCCGAATCCATTGCCGACGTTGATCCAAGAGAATGGGGCGGAACCTCCGCCGAACCGTAGCCTAACCTCCGCCACGAAACGCTTCAGCCGTTGCGGACTATTCGGACCCGAAGCGCATAGGTATCGGCGCAGCAACGAAGACAACTTTGATCGATTGAAATCCTGTTGGGATGGCAGCCACACGTAGCTTGTGGTGTGTGCTCAGGTCCAAAATGTCTTTCCCATCGAGAACCTCGCTGCCGTTCACATTGAGAAAGTACATAACCGATCGGCTGCTCGCATTGTGTTTGAGACCTAGCATGTGACCTAATTCGTGTATAGCGGTGCAATATATTTCAGCGCTGCTCATTGCTTTCGCCGCTCCCGGACTCACAGCGATTTTGCCGCGAAAATTCTTCCACTCGGTGAGCTGAGATCGAGCCACCATCGCGGTATTCAGAACGTCGGGAGCTGCATCCATGATCCTCACCGCGCAAGAGTCGAGGTTTGTTTCTTCATGGAAGTCCGCGGCAAGCACCGTATTCCAGAACCCGAGCGCCTGCCGAAATCCCTCCGCCCAACGCTCGGCCGCGTCGATCTTGACCCCGATATTCCCGAGATCTGGCTTTCTCAAATCATTGTATTTGGCGCACGGAGCATCGGCGCTCCTCCAATTCGACAGGGTCTCCTGCGCATCAGCCGTAACCTGCGAAGCCCAACCGAGCCCTACTGCGATGACACCGGCAAGAAGCTGTTTGCTCTTGCTCACGCTGCCGCTCACCGTGCGTGTTCGCTTTCGGCGATCATGTCTTGGAATTGTACCAATGGCTGATCCTGCTGAAATCGGCATGGTGAAATCAATCTCTACATATACCTATCGCCGGTAAAGGATCAAAGTTTAGACATTCGTCCGCAAAAGTTGACAAACCGCCGCAGTGACACAGGAGCGCCGGTTCATCTGCCACATCCGCGTGTAGGGCGTTTCTCGGCCAGGTGCCGGTCTTCTGTGGGCTGGTAGACGATAACATTTATCGTCTAATAAAAGAGGCCGTTTTCTTGGCTTCTAGAACGCGCTCGTGCTTAATCAGTGTCCGGCTACTGAATGGAAATCGGAACAGCTAAGCTCGACGAGCCTCCGACCTTCACCACAAGATTCACCGCCGAGGAAGCCTGAAGGCCCGAAGGTAGAGCTACGTTAATTTGGAAGTATCCGGATTCGAGCGTGGGAGCCGATCCGGCGTAGAGAACAATGGCATTCGTTCCCCCGATCGACACTGAGACCGGCAGAGTCAGGGTCGGAAGCGATGCAGTGATCGGCCATAGTCCCCCGGTTATTCCGAGGGGATTCGTCACGCCGCCGCCGGTTCCGTAGATCGTTATGAAACCGCCCGCCTTTGCCGGGTTCGAGGGAGAATTCAGCGCCCCGTCGTAATTCGCGACGGCGAAAATCCCCGGCGCTGCCGTCGAGACAACCACCGGTACCGATGCAGACGCCCCGGCCGGCGGACCACCGTTGTAAGTGACGACGACTTCAGTGGACGTTTGGCCGGCGATCTCCCACGGCACCTGAACGGTGACCTGTTGCGACTGCGCGGAAAACACGGGAACGGCAACTCCGCCAAATGTGACCTGAGTGCCTCCCAACTGGTCCACCGGTGCCTGACTCGATGCCACCGTGGCCGACGCGGGACCAATTCCGTAACCACGGAGCGTGACGATCTCACCTGGCGCGACGGTGCCCGCCTCGCCGCTCGCAGCGTTCTGCACCGTCAGCCACGGAAAGATGCTGGTGACCGTCGCCACCTCTGCCAGCATGATCGCGCCGTTGGGAGCCACTGCGATAAATGGCCTATTGCCGGCAGTCGGCGATACGTTCGCGTAGGTAGCGCCGGCAAACTGTCCATTGGAGGTGAACTTCGCCGCGATCACGTTGCCGGTGTTTCCTACTAATCCCGATTGAAACGCTCCCGGCGATGCCGCGAGAATCGCAGTCCCCGACGCGCCGGCAACGAAAGCGCTGCCGGCCGAATCCAAATCTAAACCCAATCCCGTCGCGGTGGGGATATATGTCGCGTAGACGAGGGCCGATCCGTCAGCGCTTACGTGCGAAAGATAGCCGCCTGAAGACAGCGCTGCCCCACCCAACGCCACCACATATGCTCCGTTTTGCGCATCCACTTTTATTTCCGAGGCCTCATTCAGCGTGGCGCCGAGAAATGTGGAATAAACCAAGCCCGTTCCCTGCGGATTCAGCTTGGTCACGAACTCCATGTACTCCGCGCTCGGAAAGTAGCCGGTTTGACATGCTCCCGGCGTGACCGGAAAATCGGCCGCCTGGGTGAACCCGGCGACGAAGGCATCGCCTGCCGCGTCGATGCCGATCCCTTGCGGAATACTCAGGCCATTGCCGGACAGGTACGTTGCGTAGAGCATCGCCGACCCGGAAGCATTCAGCTTGGCGACCACACCCGAACCATTCGGATTTGCGGGCGGCGGCGCGGGCTGAAAGGCACCCGGCGTCGTTGGAAATGGCAAGGCCCCCGCGGTTGCGGTGGCGATGTAGACCTCGCCCGCAGGGTCGATCGCCATGGCCACGGCCCGCTGCTGTATGGCCAGCGGCGGTGGATTCACCGGAAGAAGGATCGAATAGACAAGCGCAGTTCCCGATGAGTTGAGTTTAGCGACGAATCCGCCGCCATCCGCCACGTTGGTGAACGCCGCGCCGGCTGTAACCGGAAACGTATCCGGCTGACTGACAGTATTCGGAGACGTGGTGCCGCCCAAGTAGACATTCCCGCTCGCGTCCACGCAAATCGCGCTCCCGGCTGTCTGGCTTCCGTTGCCGCCGAAGTAGGTCGCGAATAAGACGTTCCCCGCCGGGTCCAGCTTGATCACGAACGCATCCGTGCACGGAATCATCAACTGGCCTCCATGGAAGGCCGCGAGAACCTCGCAAGTACCGCCGCTGAACTGGGTTTGAAGCGCGCCCGCGGTCGCAGGAAAGCTTGAAGAGGTTGTCGAGCCGGTGAGGTATGTGTTTCCCGCCGCGTCCACCGCGATGGCCGCGACTGTGGTGCTGGCAGAGACAGCGTAGGTAAACGTCGGCTGATTTGCAGCGATCGCGCAGGGTACAAGAAGCAACAGAACAGGCGTTACCCGCATGAGATAAAGTATACAGCCCAGCTTCCGACAATCCGACTATGTTCACTTGGCTGGTTTGTTGGCATATCACCGGCTTGGACGCCCGTCATCAGTCAGATCAACGGGCAGGGCGTTTGCCAACTTGACCGACCCAACCCAACTTCCGAGCAGCGCGTTATCCGCCCGCCAACCAATCGCACCACTCCGCTAGCGCCCCTCTGTGAGGCGCATCAGGACCGCGATCCCCGCCAAGGCACACTTCTCACCGTGACCGCAAAATCACGGCTCGTATTGTTCGTCGCTGACCTGTTCCATCCAGTCCACCGCCTTGCCGTCAAGCTGTTCCTGAATGGCGATATGGGTCATCGCCGTGGTTGAAGTGGCGCCGTGCCAATGCTTCTCACCAGGCGGAATCCAGACTACGTCACCCGGCCGAATTTCCTCCATCGCGCCTCCCCAGCGCTGTGCTCGACCACAACCAGCCGCCACAATCAGAGTCTGCCCCAGCGGGTGCGTGTGCCACGCCGTCCGAGCGCCGGGCTCGAAGGTGACGCTGGCGCCGAAAGCACGCGCCGGAGTGGGCGGATTGAACAGCGGGTCAACCCGCACCGTGCCGGTAAAATACTCCGCCGGTCCTTTGCCGGAAGGCTGTGAACCACTTCGTTTGATTTCCATTTTTGAACTCCTGCGCGTGGCCGCTCAGCGGCCGGTCATTTGCTCCAGCTTTTCGGGGTAGCGAGCGCCTTGCACCGTGATCTTTGAAGCGGCGACATCGATGTCTCGTAGATCGTCGGGCGTGAGTTCCACTGAGACTGCCCCGATGTTCTCCTCCAAACGATGCAGCTTCGTCGTACCTGGGATCGGTACAATCCACGGCTTCTGGGCCAGCAGCCACGCAAGTGCGATCTGAGCCGGTGTCGCCTTCTTCCGTTCCGCGACTCGGCCGAGCAAATCAATGAGCGCCTGATTCGCCTTGAGCGCCTCAGGCGTGAATCGCGGCAGCGTACTCCGAAAGTCGGAGCTGTCGAACTTCGAATTTTCGTCCATCTTGCCCGTGAGGAAGCCCTTGCCCAGGGGACTGTACGGAACCAACCCGATTCCGAGTTCCTCAAGAGTCGGTATCACTTCCTTTTCAGGAGTTCTCGTCCACAGCGAATATTCGCTCTGGAGAGCAGTGACCGGCTGAACTCGGTGCGCGCGGCGGATGGTCTGCACTCCCGCTTCCGAAAGGCCGAAGTGCTTCACCTTGCCTTCCTGAATCAAATCCTTCACCGCTCCCGCTACGTCTTCGATCGGCACGTTCAGGTCAACACGGTGCTGGTAGAACAGATCGATGACGTCCACCTTGAGCCGCTTGAGCGATGCCTCGGCGGCCTGCTTGATGTGCTCTGGCCGGCTGTTCAGGCCCGGCAGACCTTTCATCCCGCGAGGATCCAAATCAGGACTGAGATCGAACCCGAACTTGGTGGCGATCACCACTTGCTTGCGGAAGGGAGCGAGGGCCTCGCCCACAAGTTCCTCGTTTGTGAATGGACCGTAGACCTCGGCAGTGTCGAAGAACGTGATGCCGCGTTCCACCGCTGCCCGAATCAGGGAGATCATCTCCTGCTTGTCTTTGGCGGGGCCGTAAGAAAAGCTCATTCCCATGCAGCCCAGTCCGAGAGCCGAAACTTCCAGGCCGCTATTTCCAAGTTTGCGCTTCTGCATTGTTTCTCCTTGTGAACTGGTTTCTCTCATCTCCAGGTTAGGGCCTCCCCAATGCATACCAGATTACGAAGTCCGTCATAGGCGGCTTTGCCCCAAGTTGGCGCATCCGCGATGCGTTCTGCCCGCGATGATGCTGGCTGTGCGTGAGCGCTTGCAGCAGGAGCACGCCGGACGGTGCTTCAAACGGGCCCTTCGGCCCGCGCGGCAAGGCAATCATTTGGTCGAGATCGGCGGATGCTAGAGTCGCTGCCAGATCCCCCTGAGCCTTCCCCATCGATGCTTCAAGTTCGTCGATGGAATCGATTTCCTTCATCCCAGCGGCGTCCGGCGTCTGCCCCCGTGCCAGCGTGGTCAGCATCTTCAGCGTCATCAACATGTGGTTCAGTCGCGTGCGGATTTCCGCATCTTCGAGCAGCGCCGTGTTCTCCCGAAGTGTCTTCCAATGCGCCGCGTCGGCCCAGGCCTGATGCCGCGCCATTTCCAGCAGTATTTCTGCGTTCATCGCTCTCCCTCCCAAAACCCGTTTCCGTTGTAACACGGCCTCCGTCCGCCCGCCAACCATTCGCGTGACAGTTTTCGCCGATGTGCTATGTTCTTCGTGACATACTAATTTGGAGCGGTCCATGGCGCTGGAACATTTCGACGTGCTGATCATGGGTGCGGGCCTGTCCGGCATCGACGCCGCCCACCACTTGCAGAAATTCTGCCCGAACAAGAGCTACATCATTCTAGAGCAACGCGAGCGCATCGGCGGCACCTGGGACCTGTTCCGCTATCCGGGCGTCCGTTCGGACTCAGACATGTTGACCATGGGCTATTCGTTTCGCCCCTGGACGAGTCCCCAGGCGATTTCTCCGGGAGACGACATCCGCGACTACATCACCGCTACTGCGCGCGAGGAAGGCATCGATCGCAACATCCGCTTCCGCCATCACATAAAGCGCGCCGCGTGGTCCTCCGAGGAGGCGAAGTGGACGGTCGATGCGGTGCGCAAATTGCCCGACGGGCGCGACCAGCCGGTGACACTGACTTGCAATTTCTTGTTCTCGTGCGCGGGCTATTACCGCTATTCCGCTGGATACACGCCGGAGTTTCCAGATATCGGCCGCTTCCAAGGCCGTGTGGTTCATCCGCAAGCTTGGCCCGAGGATCTGGACTACGCCGGCAAGCGCGTGGTCATCATCGGAAGCGGCGCCACCGCCGTGACGCTTGTGCCCGCGGTGGCCAAGACTGCCGGCCACGTTACGATGCTGCAGCGCTCTCCCACCTATATAATCTCGGCGCCCGAGCAAGACGCGAAGGCAAATTGGCTTCGCAGCGTACTGCCCGCGATGTGGGCCTATAGGCTCAGCCGGTGGAAGAACGTGGCCTTCATGACCTACATCTACCAACTGTCGCAGCGCTTTCCGAATTTCATGAAGAACGGCATTATCAAGAAAGTGGCCGAGGAATTGAGTCCCGGCTACGACGTTGCGCTCCACTTCACCCCACGCTACAAGCCGTGGGAACAGAGGCTCTGCCTGGTTCCGAACGCAGATCTGTTTCAAGCCATCAAATCGGGACGCGCCAGCGTGGTCACCGATCACATCGAAACGTTTACCGAACACGGCATCCAGCTCAAATCGGGCAACCAACTCGAAGCCGACATCATCGTCACCGCGACAGGGCTCGTGATGCAGTCCTTCGGCGGGATCGAGCTTTCGGTTGACGGGCGCAGCATCGATCCCGGCCAGACTCTGTCTTACAAGGGCGTGATGATGTCGGGCGTACCGAACCTTGCCTCCGTGTTCGGCTACATCAACGCGTCGTGGACGCTCAAAGCCGATTTGATCTGCAGTTATGTGTGCCGGTTGTTGAATTTCATGGACAAGAAAGGGATGCGCCAAGTCACGCCGAACAACCGCGGCGAGACGGCTGCCGCGCCATTCGTGGAAAATTTCACGTCGGGCTACATGCAACGCGCACTGGCCAGTTGGCCGAAGCAGGGTTCGAAGTCGCCGTGGCGCGTCTATCAGAACTACATCCGCGACACCATCAGCTTCAAATGGGCCTCGGTTGACAACGCTGCGCTGGAGTTCTCAAACCCACCAAAAACGTCGTCGAAGCCCGCCCCCCGAGAACTCGCTGCCGTTGGACGGCATGAGCCCTAGCGGGCTGTCCGCGCACGAACTTCCCATACACCACGTGGCGCACGCACCTTTGCGTGCCGCGTCGCCACTCCTGGCGACGCACGGCAGTAGTAAAATTTCAGAGCGGACAGCCCACCAGCCATCGGACGCGCGCGCTACCGGGTGTATTTGGCGCGAACTTCCATTTCCGCTTTCCGCCAATCCTCTTCGGACGACCCTGCGCGTTCCAGCCAATTACGGTAGGCCACCTGAGCGATTTCTTCGTAATGCGCGGCCGCGTCGAATTCCGGAATGCGGTTCGGCGCGGAGGCAACGCGGGCCGGCTTCTTCGCAGCACTTCGTGCGCTCCGATGGGTCTTGGGCTCTGTAGCCGCAGTTGAGGCTCTCCGGGTTGTAGGGATGCTGTTTGTTGGCTCCTTCAAAATTATTTCGGACAACGGGGCCGACAAGATCGCCGAGGATACGTAGCCCTATTATACCGGGCAAGCGCCGGCAGCGTGACAATTGCCCACTTGATTGCAACAGAAGCGCAGCACTTCTTTTCGATTCGCGGTCACGCCCATGGACCGGCGCGGTTTCGCTTCTTCGAGTAAGTCCTAAAAGAAGTCAGATACACTGCGTGATCTGTCCGATATGGACAAGCATGGATTCTTTTCAACGCACGTTTATGCTGCCAGGTCCGCTGCTCTCGCCCTCGGCGCGGAGAAAAGTACCGGACTCTATGACGCGGACCGGTATGGAGACCTTTACTGCCATGGCGAATGGGGCACCCGCAACTTCGAATATCACCGGGACCCAAGCACCAAAAAAATTCGTCCGCACTCTGTATTTCCGGGTCATCGTTGGAATTCTTCTGGGAGTCGTCCTTGGAATAGTCGCTCCCTCCGCCGCCGACAAGATGGAACCGTTGGGGGTGGGCTTCATCAAGCTAATTCGCATGATGATCGGCCCAATTATCTTTTTGACCGTGGTGGTGGGAATCGCTAGCATCGGCAACATGCGCAAGCTCGGGCGTGTCGGTTGGAAAACCCTCGTCTATTTTGAGATCGTTTCCTCGCTTGCGCTGCTGATTGGCCTGTTGGTGGTCAACATCATTCAGCCGGGCGCGGGTATGAACGTGGACCCTAGCAAACTGGACGCCAAGGCTATCCAGTCTTACGCCGTCCAGGGAAAGCATCTGAGCCCGGTCGATTTCGCGATGAACATCATCCCGAATACATTCATTGGCGCCTTTTCAGAGGGAGAGATTCTTCAGGTTTTGCTGCTCGCCATCCTGGTTGGACTGGCTTTGGCCGCGCTCGGACAAGGGGAGACGCTGATCGCTGGGTGCGATAAAATAGCCCACCTAATGTTCGCGGTGGTCGGCCTCATCATGCAGGCCGCACCGCTGGGGGCGTTTGGCGCGATGGCATTCACCGTGGGCCATTACGGCCTGAGGGCCTTCATCCCTCTCGCCAAGCTCCTGGCGTGTGTCTATATTACCAGCTTCGCATTCGTTTTCATTGTCCTTGGGACCATTGCCTCCACCCACGGCTTCAGCATTTGGAGGTTCATCAAGTACATTAAAGAGGAGCTTCTCATTGTCCTCGGCACCTCCTCCTCGGAATCCGTCCTCCCGCGCATCATGCTCAAGATGGAAGCGCTGGGCTGCTCGAAATCAGTGGTGGGGCTGGTCATTCCCTCGGGCTACTCCTTCAATCTGGATGGCACTTCGATCTATCTAACTATCGCCGCTATCTTCGTCGCGCAGGCCACCAACACGCACCTGACCGGTGGCCAGGAAGCTTTCCTGCTCCTCATTTTAATGCTCAGTTCCAAAGGAGCGGCAGCGGTAACCGGCGGCGGCTTCATCACTCTCTCCGCCACCTTGCAGGCCATAGGAACGGTTCCCATTGCCGGCCTCACTCTTCTCCTCGGCGTGGACCGTTTCATGTCGGAAATGCGTGCCCTCACCAACCTGGTGGGTAACGGTGTAGCGACCATCGTGGTGGCCAAGTGGGAGCGGGAGCTTGACGAGAACCGCATGACGCGCGCCCTGGCCGGAGAAAAAGAGACCAATCACGAGAAGCTGTTGACGGCTATTCCAGCCATCGAGCCGCTCTCCTTTGCCGGCTAAGGTGAAAGTCGTGCGTCCCGACGCAGTTCCGTTCCACCAGTAGCCGCCAATCAAAAACCATTTTCCCTGCCCCATCAATCCCTTACACGCCGCCACCCTCCCCCTTCGCGCTCCGCGCTGTACTCTGACCTTGAAAGAGCATGCCACAACACCATCAACACGTCGCCGCCGCTCCAAGCCACCAAAACCTGGCGGTCCGGCCTGACGCATCGCGAAAATTCGTGCGTCGAGACACACCATTCTCTCCCCTAACACCCAAACATACCAATCGTTTACAAAGATGCGTCCCCGAAACACAAGAATCGCCCGATGCGTCAGAAAACCCGCCTGCGCACGTGCGTCCCTAACCAGAAACGAGAAACGAGAAACGAAATAAGCGTTTCCCCTCAAGAAGCCGTCGCGCTCACCTTACTCCGCCCTAAGGTTTTCGCCCCACTCCGCCGATTCATGGCTTGGTTGACATGCAGTTCCTCACCGAATGGAAGGCCGGCAAAATTAAGGACCCCATCGCACGTTTGCGGTATCTCCAACTAAAGATCGGGCGCGGCTCCATCCAACCTGTTCCGCGACGCACCCGCTGGAAAGCAGTGAGCCTGCTGCCCGCCATGGCGTGCCTGTTCATTCCCGGTTTCAAAGCCTCCAACACCGATGACGAACTGCTCCCTCCCCCCATCCCCCACATGACTGCGGCTGCCGTTGACGTGTTCACGGACGTCTGGCAGGTGGAAAAGGCCCAGGACTTTGAGACTTTCAGCAACGGCCTCCGCATCGACAATCGTTACGCGGTTTCGAACGACCCGCGCGTGCCCTATCCCGTGTTCGGCCCCTTGGGGACACAGTCCGGATTGCGAACACAACCCGCCGGCATCGTGTTTCACACCACCGAGAGCGATCAGGCTAACTTCGAGGAGAACCAAAACGGGGCTCTGATACGAATCGGCAAGGAAGTGTTGAGCTTCGTAAAGCGCAATCACTGCTACCACTTTCTGATCGACCGGTTCGGGCAGGTTTTTCGCATCGTGGAGGAATCCGACGTGGCGTACCACGCGGGAAATTCCGTCTGGGCGGATGCGAGCGCAATCTACGTGAACCTGAACGCCAGTTTCCTCGGCGTTGCCTTTGAAACGCAGACACAACCGGGCGACATGCCGTCCGCGAATCCCGCACAGATTCACGCGGCGCGAATTCTCACGCAAATGTTGCGCGGCAAGTACCGGATACCAGAAGCCAACTGCGTAACACACGCGCAAGTCTCGGTGAATCCGGACAACATGCTGGTGGGCTACCACACCGATTGGGCGGGGAATTTCCCGTTCCTCGAAGTCGGCCTCAACGACAACTACACCGCGCCTCCGCCCAGCATCTACGCGTTCGGCTTCGACTACAATCCGATATTCGTCCATCAAACCGGCGTCCGCTTGTGGCAAGGCCTGGCGCTCGCCGAAGATCAGCTCCGTATGCAATCCACCGCGCAAGGGCTGCGCCTCGCGCAATACCGAAGCATACTCAGGAAGAGATACAAGGAAATCATAATTACGCTCAAAGCCGCGAGCGCAAAAGAGGAACGTCATGCAACATAACGACCAAGGGAACAATTCCGCGCTAGGGCTGGATGTAGGCACCAGCCGCATCTCTCTGGCGCAACGGGTGGGCGAGGAGTATCGATTCGAAACCCAGCTCAACGCCTTCGTT
This sequence comes from Bryobacterales bacterium, assembly GCA_003162425.1. Classification (GTDB taxonomy): domain Bacteria; phylum Acidobacteriota; class Terriglobia; order Bryobacterales; family Bryobacteraceae; genus Palsa-89. The sequence continues at coordinate 13,867 of PMOK01000109.1, forward strand.
ACCGTTCCGTTCTCCAACATGACAGAGAACGTGCTCACCAAAGAGAACATCCCGCATTCCGTCGCGGGTCCGGAAATCGTTGTGCACGGCAACGAGTCGGACCGATTTGCCGACCTGCTGAATGTGGACACGCGGCGCACCATGACTCGCGGCGTGCTCAATCCTGCCGAGCCCGACAGCCTAAACATGCTGCGCAAAATTGTGGAGTCGCTGCTCGATTCCACCAAGGAACCTCGAAAGTTGTGTTTCACGGTGCCCGCCGCGCCAATCGGAGCCGAGGAAAATCTCACCTACCACGAGGCCACTCTGCGCCAGGTTCTCACCGAAATGGGCTACCAGGTGAAGAGCATCAATGAAGGACTCGCGGTAATCTATTCCGAACTCGAAAGCACCAACTACACCGGCATCGGCATTAGCTGCGGCGGCGGCCTTTGCAATGT
>PMOK01000109.1:14354-36441 GCA_003162425.1 Bryobacterales bacterium
TTCCACTTCAACGGATTCCACTCCGACAAACTCCTCCAGGTGCTGGGCGTCTACTACGACGAGATGATCCAATCGCTGGTGCAAGGCATCAAACAAGCCTTCTCCAACTCGCGCAATCTACCCAAACAAAAACGCCCGCTCCCGGTAATCCTCAGCGGCGGCACCGCCCTGCCCGAAGGTTTCCGCGATCGCTTCGAGAAAATATTCAAAGAGGCCAATCTCCCAATCCCGACTTCCGAAATCCGAATGGCCGCCGACCCATTACACACTTCCGCGAAAGGCGCCCTAGTAGCGGCGCTAGCGGACCTGTAAATTCTGTAAGCTTGAACAATGCAACGCAGAACCTTCGTAGGAGCACTGGGCGGTCTCGGCCTGGCCGCCGCCGCAACGGACAAACGCACCGGTTTCTATTTCATCGAACATTTCAATCTCAAGAGCGGCTCTCAACTTCCGCGCCTGCACGAGTTCGTGTCGCAGTCGCTTTTGCCAGCTCTCAATAAGGTCCATTCCGGCCCGAAACTTTTTCTTGAAGCGCTGGTGGCGCCGCAACTGCCTCACCTGACCGCCATTTCCGGATTTGCATCTCTAGAAGAAATGTGGGGCGTCCATGCGAAATTGTTTGGGGACGAAACCATCCGCAAAGGCGTTGAAACCCTGGAGAGCGGAACCGATCCTGCCTTTGAGTCACTGGATTCTTTGGTCGTCGAAGCAGCCGATTACTCGCCTGAGATCAAATCCGACTCAACCACGCCGCACATCTTCGAATTGCGCGTCTATCACTCACCAACCTGGAAACAACTAGCCGCGCTGCACGAACGGTTTCGCGGACCTGAGATTAAGATTTTCCACCGTTCGGGCATCCACCCGATTCTGTACGGATCCACCGTCATCGGCCCCAACGTCCCAAATCTGACGTACCTGATTCCATTCGCCGACTTGGCCGCGCGCGAAAAAGCCTGGGCCGCCTTCGGCGCTGACCCGGATTGGCAAAAGGTGCGCAAAGAATCAGTAGAAAAATCCGGCGAGATCGTTAGCAACATCCAGGTTTCGTTCTACAAGTCCACGCCGTATTCGCCCGTCCGCTAACGGGTCGTTACCGAACCGCGAGCGTAAGCGACCGGTGCATTTTACTCGGTCCGCAACGCCACCAACGGATCCGCAACCGCTGCTCGCCATGCCGGCCGAATGCTGGCCGCGACGCCAATCGCCAGCAGCAGCGCGCTGGCGCCCAGGTACGTAATCGGATCGGCGCCGCTAATCTCGTAAAGCACACTCGCTAACACACGCGTCAAAAGCAAAGCCGTAATCAAACTAATCGCGAGACCAGTGACCAGCGGCAGCATGGCATCCCGCAGCACCGCCACAACCACACGCCGCGGGCTGGCCCCCAACGCTACGCGGATTCCAACTTCGCGCACTCTGAGCGTGGTGGTGTACGCGACAACACCATAAATGCCCACGGAGGTCAACAGCAGCGCCAGTCCTCCGAGCACGGAAAATACCCAAGCGGAAAAACGCGGCCGCCAGATCGAGTCCGCAATTATATCGCTCAGAGTCTCCACTTTGGTTACGGGTTCCGACGCATCCACGGCCCACACCTGCTTACGAAGCGTATCGGCCAGGGCCAGCGGTTCGCCTGACGTCCTTACGACAATGGCGGCCAGAAACGTTCCGAACATGAACTGACGATACGGTACAAAAACTTCGCCCTTCGCCGGCTCATTGTAGCTGAGTTGCCACGAATTCTTCACCACACCCACCACCGCTACTTCATTGGAGCCTTCCTCGTCCGGAAGGAACTGCCCCACCGGATCACGCCCCGGAAACAGATGGTGAGCCAGATATTCATTGATGATCGCGACTCTTTGAGAATCTGCGTGGTCCGCATCGGTGAACACCCGGCCTTTGATCAATGGCGTCCCCATTACCGCAAAATAGTTCGGACTAATAGTTCGCGTCATCACCGGGAAAATCGAGCCGTCCACATCCTTGTAAACCGTGCTTGTGGTGGACCCCGACAGCGGCAGATTGTTGACCACCGCCGCGGCCTTCACACCAGGAGTTCTTTCGAAGCGCTCCAGTACATCGCGGTAGAACTCGATTTGCCGTGCCATGTCTTTGTACTTGCCGGTCGGCCGGGGCCGCATGCGTGTCCCGATCGGGACGCGCATGGTGAGGACGTGTTCGGTGCGAAAGCCGTTGTCGGCTTGCTCAAGCCGGATCAGGCTTCTGAGCAGCAGCCCCGAACCCACCAGCAGCAAAAATGCAAAAGCCGCTTCCGAAGCAATCAGAATCGAAAACAGCCGAGTGGAGCCGTGAGATCCGCCACCGAATCCTCTGCGCAATACGTCCTGCAAATCGGTCTTTCGCGCCAGCACCACCGGCGCTAGACCTGAAAGACACGCCACCAAAATGCACAATCCCGTATTGACGGCGAGCACGCGGCTGTTCAGCGCCACGCGCTGCATGTGAGGAAGTATGATAGGCAGCGCAACGAGCTGCTTCAGCAGGAGCTCCACCGCGTAGCGCGCGATCACGATGCCGGCCACGCTTCCCGCGACAGCGAGAACAAAACTCTCCGCCAGAAGCTGGCGCAGAATCCGCCAAAAGTCGGCGCCTAGCGCTGCCCGAATCGCGATCTCCTTCTGCCGTTGTACGGCGCGGCTAAGCAGCAGGCTGCCCACATTGGCGCACGCGATCGCGAGCACCAAGCCCACAGCCGCCAGGATGAATACCAGCGACAATTGATATTGCCGGTCGAGAGTTTCGCGCCACGGCGAGACTACAATTCGCAGTCCGGCGTTCTCTTTGCGATTTTGCTGCTCCAGTTGCCGGGCGACGATTTCCATCGCGCTCTGCGCCTGAGCGAGCGAGAGGCCGGGTTTCGTGCGCGCCACCACTTCCAGCCATCCGGTGAACCCTGAAGTCAAGCGGAGGGGAATCCACATGTCGATATTGGACTGCGGAAATTCGAACTCCACCGGCATCACACCAACAATGGTGTAAACCTCATCCGACGCCGTGATCGGGCGCCCGATGACGCCAGGGTCCGCATGGAACAGCCGCCGCCACAGCCGGTCGCTGAGCACCACCACATTCGGCGCGCCCGGAACGTCGTCGGAATCGACCAAAGACCGGCCCAACCGCGCTGGAATTCCCAAAAGAGAAAATACCTGGGCCGATGTTCGTTCGGCAAAAACCTGCTCCGGTTCGCCCACATTGGTTAAGGTGACGACATCCTTAAGGTACGGGGCCGTCCTGTCGAAGACATCGCCGCGGTTTCCCCAGAATCGGTAATGCTCGGGGGCGATGGTTTTGATCACCAGCTTGGGATTCACTTCTTCGATTCGCACCAGCCGTTCGGAAGACTGGTAAGGAAGCGGCCGCAGCAGCACCGCGTCCACAATGCTGAAAGCCGCGGTATTGGCGCCAATCCCCAGCCCGAGGATGGCCGTAACGGCCAGAGTGAACAGCGGATTCTTGCCGAAAAATCGTAGCGCGTTGAGCAGGTCTCGACTCATACTAACGAATTAGTATATACCCGAAACGACCCTGTCAAGCTCCTTTGGGTTCAGTCATGCTGAACCAATTGCCGGAGTTGTCCTTCATGATCGCCTCCACTCCGTAGAATTGCTCCTTGGGCGGAGAAGGAAATTCGACACCCTTGGCTTTCAGCTCTTCGTAAGTTGCGCGGCAGTCACTGGTTTGCAACACTCCACCGTTGATCTTGCCTTCCGTTAACAGGGCGCGAATGGTCTTGGCCACTTCGGGCTGCATGTTGGGACCATCCACCTGCATCAGGATAATTTGCAGATCGGGCTGGCCTTTCGGACTGACGGTGAGCCATCGAAAGCCGTTGTCCATTTTGCCGTCCATGCGGACCTCGAAGCCGAGCTTGTTGACGTAAAAATCTTTGGCGGCGTCTTGGTCGAGAACATATAAAGTAGTGTGCGAAAGCCGTTGGATCATTCGAAACCTCCTCGTTTCCCTGCTATCTTAGTTTCTTTGTTATCTTATCCGGCCTCGCGCAAAGAACGCTTCTCGATTCTTGCGGTTCTTCTACAACGATTCGATAAAGAAGCGCTGGTAACAGGCGGGAATGTAGTAGAGCGGCCAATGCGAAGCGAATCCGCCGAAAGCGACGCGCGCCTCGCGGCGGAAGGCGGCCGGCGATAGACCAGTTAGGGATCGGAATCTGGTGCTGAACGAACCCAAACTTTCGTAGCCAAGGTCGAAGCAGATATCGGTGACACTCTGATTCTCAGCGAGCAGCAGCTTCTTGGCTTGGTCGATGCGCATTCGAGTGACAAATTCGTGGGGAGTCTCGCCGAACGCGCGCGTGAATACGCGACTGAAATGAAACGGCGAGAGGCACGCCTCGCGGGCGGCGTTCTCAAGCGGGATGCGGTCGCGGTAGGAGGCGCCGAGATAATCTCTGGCCCTCGAAAGCCGCGCGAACGTAACGGCATCAGCCAGCCGAACGTCCCGAAGCATTGCCAAATCATCGCGGCGCGCTCTTGCTCTCATGCCTATCGAGATTTTACACCAAGCTTGGTCCGTTCCCAGACTCGAACCTCAATCGAGTGCGGGAATCTATGGGTACGATCGTTGGTGGGCTAACGAATCGTACATGAGCATGAGACTCCGCACATCTGTATCCTCCATTGTGGAGGAAATACTGCAAGTGTTCCGTCGCGAGCAAGGAAAGGCTGCTCTCGCGAGAGCAGTTGCGGACTACGATAGCTCGCTCGCCCAGCAAGAATCGGAGGAACAAGCTGAGTGGGGCGAGTTTGCGCTCCGCGAGTTCCATCGAGCCAGCGTCTGAGCGCGGCCGCTTGGAAGGACACCTCCGCGCGGCGAGATCTGGTTCGTTCAACTTTACTCGGACCCACCGGGTAAAGGAAGGCGGCCCGTGGTGATTGTGTCGCTGGACGCGAGGAACCGTCACGAGCGCGCCGATACGGTATTGGTGGCGGCATTGACGGCGTCAGTTCATAAGAACGCCCCGACGCACGTTTTTCTGGCGGCGGGCGAGACTGGTCTCCAATCGGACTCCGCAGCACGTTGAACCACCCGGCCGCCTAATGCGAATCGGAGATCGGCGGGTTTGCGAGTTAGCCGCAAAAGTGAGCCTCGCGATGGGCTGCGGCCCCACGCAGGCGGTACCTTAGCCGAATGGTTTTGGTGGGGAGATTCGCCGTTATCGGAGCGGTCATCGTGCGCCTGGCGCTGATCCCGATTCCCTACTGCGCGTGCCCAAAAATGGGAGGTCTGGGCAATTGAGGATCATCGTCACTCCGATTCCTGGCCGGCATCTGGCAGGTCTTCAATCAGAATGAGTTCGCCGTGTATGTCGCTGGCCAGAAGCCGACGGCTCGAAGGCGGCTGCGCAGGCTGCTCTTCATGAAGTAACCTTCTGTTCCGACTATTCCAGATCGGGCAAGTGTTTCCGGGCGATCAGCAGACGAATGGACCGGGCTTTCCCCGGGGCCCGCGTGATGAAGCCATTGGCTTCCAGCGTCAGAACCATCTGGTGCACCGACGGCGCGGTCACCTTGAAATATTTCTGCATGTCCGATTCAGATGGAGCGATTCCGTGAATCTTCGTGTAGTGGAAGATGAATGCCAGGTATTGACCCTGTTTGGCAGTGAACGCTGGGGGGACGGATGGGTCGAGCGCCGGCGCCGGTGCGATGGTCACTTCAAAGGCGTCTTCGCCAAAATCATCGAAGACACGAACCTCGAGAATCGACCGCCGTCCACCGAGAACGGTGCGGACGGGCCTTTTGGCGGCGGCGTATAGGTTCTTCAGCAGCTCTCTGCTATCGGCGCTGGATCTCTCATAGCTCGCGATGCTGAAACCCGAGCCGTCTTTGATCGCAAAAACCCAACTGCGGCCGTCTTTGTGCTCGACGTCAATCGAGTCGGCGCCGAGTGACAGCGCGTGACCACAGAGCCCTTCGAGTAATGTCGCAGGTTTACCCATTCCACAGGACTTTCCGAGCAACGGTTTGAGGTACTAAAACATGGCCTTATCGCATGCCTCATCGATCTCGTAGTCCTCCGAGGAATCGATCGAGCCTGTAATGCATTTGAAGCACAGGTTCCCCACTTCCGCTGATCCGATAACCCAGATTGGCGCCCCACAGCTACATCGAGTGCCGGCTTTGTACCGCTCAAGCTTCTCTCGCAGGCGCACAGTCAGGTCGGCCTCTTCTACATCGGGATTGCTCTTCGAATGGAGGCGCACATAATCGCGGAGTCCGATGGGCTTAAAACCAGTGGCTCGGGGCTTTTGGCGCACGATTCCTAAAACGGCACGTCGTCGTCGGTGATTCCCTGATCGGCGCCCATTTCGTCACCCGCGCTCGCCGCCGGCTGGGGTCTGGGTGCGCTACGCGGCATCGAGACTGGCTGGGGTCCAGCCTCCTGACCGCCCTCTCCGCCACGACCGCCGAGTAGGATTACCTCGTCGGCTACTACTTCGGTCATATACTGCTTCTTGCCGTCCTTGTCGTCCCAGCTGCGGGTTTGTAAACGGCCCTCCACGTAGATCTGTTTGCCCTTGGTGAGGTAGTTCGCCAGGTTCTCCTGCCGCCAAAGGACCACGTTCGCCCAATCGGTTTCCTCTTTCCACTCACCGGTTTGCTGATCTTTCCAGCGCCGGTTCGTAGCCACGGAAAACTTCGTCATCGCCACGCCGGACGGCGTGAACTTGGTTTCCGCGTCCCTTCCCAGGTGTCCAATCAGTATGACTTTGTTTACGCTACGCGATGCCATTATGCAAGCACTGTATCACACCGGGTGATGTCTTTGGCGCTTGGCGCTTCGGTTGCTGGTAACAATAGTACGAATTTGGCTGAAGGTCTATTTTTCTGGCTCGAAGATACCGATCTGGATGTACAATATTAAGCAATCGAGACGGGTGAGGGTGAGTGCAGAGACCCTGTTGGTTTGGAAATCCCGGTCGATCTGACCATCGGTGGCTGCTAGCTGGCCTCCTTGTGAGCGCTATGCTGGCCCGTGGACAGGTCCTGATGCTGGCCGGCCCGAACGGGCACGTCAACATCTTTAATACAGACTTGGCCGTTTTCGAGGCCGGCGAAGTCCGGAAAGATTTGGTTTGTACAGTAACGCCCTCGAAGCCGGCGTTGGGGTTCGACCTACGATTCCACGCCGGATATGACGTCACACTTCCGCTCAAGGATCTTGCGGGAAGCGAAAACGCCCTCAATATCCTTTTCCGTGTGTCGCCCCAGAACCATCCCGACCGCCTCATTTATTTTACGCAACACATCCGCGTGCCGAAGCTCGAAGAGGACGCCAAGGGCGATGCCTTTCTGCAAGGCGGTTTCGATCTTGGGGAAGGTAACTATCATGTGGATTGGCTGATGCGCGATCGCAGCGAGCGCGTCTGTTCGTTCAGTTGGGATTCCGAGGCCGCGCTCTCCACCAAGGATCGATCTATCAATCTCGCTATTGGCCCGGGAGAAATTCAGCGTACCGATCGCGAGCAATTCAAGGAAGAACCGCCGGTTCAACGTGTCAGCAACGAGCCGCCTCTGAACGTGAAGGTTCTGGTCAATTTCGCGCCGCAGGACGCGTCTTCCGCCGCGCTCCAGCCGGTAGATACCAGCGCCCTGGTTTCCATCCTGCGAAGCATCTCGCGGGAGCCGCGCATCGGAAAGTTCTCAATTGTCGCTTTCAATATGCAGGAAGAGCGGGTGGTCTACCGCCAGGAGGGCGCGGACCGTATCGACTTCCCGGCCTTGGGGGAAGCGATCAACTCACTGAATCTTGGCACCGTGGATCTGAAGCGGCTGGGTGAAAAGCATGGGGATACGGACTTTCTGGCTGGTTTGGTCCGCCACGAAGTCGGTTCCAACACCAGCCACCCGGACGCGCTTATTTTTGCCGGCCCTAAAGTGATGCTGGATTCCAACGTCCCCCCGGACGCCTTGAAAGAGGCGGGCGAAGTGAATTTCCCCGTCTTTTACATGAATTACAACCTCAATCCGCAGGCAGTGCCCTGGAAGGACGCTATCAGCCATACAGTACACTTCTTCCGCGGCTACGAATATACCATCACGCATCCTCGGGATCTATGGTTTGCTGTATCGGAAATGGTTTCCCGTATTGTAAAATCGAGGAACGGGAAACAGACTTCATCCATCTCAACTCAGTAGGGGTTATGCGGAAATCAGGTCAAGTATTCGTTGCGGGATTAGTACTGTGCGCAATCCCTGCATTTTCGCAGGGTTTGCTCTACGGCCAGACAGCGCACGCCAAGCATTACTCCAACAGCCTGGCGCCCTATGTTGTATCGCCGCAGCAGATTGTGGATCGGATGCTGGAACTGGCGGATTTGAAGTCAAGCGAGACACTCTACGACCTGGGAAGCGGCGACGGCCGTATTCTGATCACCGCCGTGCAGCGCTTTCACGCCAAAGCCGTGGGCATCGAGATTTCGGATGCGCTAGTGGATTCCACCAATGACCGAATCCGCAGGCTTGGGCTGCAGAACCAAGCGCGGGTGATTCATGGCGACTTCATGCAAGTGGATCTCAGCTCCGCCGACGTCGTGACTATCTACCTGGCCACCGATTCGAACGAGATTCTGCGGCCCAACCTGGAGAAATACTTGAGAAACGGAGCGCGCGTCGTCTCGCACGACTATGCGGTCCCGGGCTGGAAAGCCAAAACGGTGGATAAAGACCTGCCCGAAGCTCGCGGGCATTTGATCTACCTGTACGAAATGCCGCCCAAGAAGAAGTAACTCATTTCTTGGCGAGCGCTTTCGCGATAGCGTCCTTAACGCAAGCAGCAGCGTGATCTGAGAAGCTTTCGCCGGAGTCCCCTCGAAACGTCCTGAGAGCAAGCATGAGACCCTCATTGCCCTCTTGAATCAATTCCAAAACATGCATGCCGGCATCGCGGTGACCCTCTGCGGTGGAAACGACCATGGCGAGGTTGGCTTCAATGAGACGCTTGCCCGCGGATTCCGCTTGCTGATCGTGGGCTAACACGTGTTGGGATAATTCGATTTCTTCATCCCTAGTCAATGCGGGAATAGCGTACACTTCGCGCAGATAGATTGCTACGGGGTCGTCTTCAAATCTTTTCGCTCCCACGTAGCCAGTGTATCGCGCTGATCCCGCCATTTCTACCGACATCGCTTCGGTTCAAATCGAATCTCCCGATAGCTGCGGCGATCGCGAGCCTGCGGCGTTCGTCGCGCCATTGGGACGGTAAACGCGATCTGCTCAAGGAACCCATTCGCCTTGAACAAAGATGCGGCCGTGGATGCGTCGCAAGTAGGCTCGAAGAATCGGAGCCGTTGCGTTTCCCCCGGCTAGGGCGAGATCCTCGTTTGAAATAATCGCGATTCGCGATCCGTCAGGCCGAGCGTGAATGTACGGGTAGTGCGGATGTCCGGGGTCGTTCTTGGTGGGTTTTGACAACAACCGCTTGCAATAGATCAGGTCCCCCGCGTTCGGGCCCCCACGCACCACGAAAACGTCCATCGCCCCCGGAACATACTTGACTCCACCTGCGTTCAGATCGATAATCGCGAGGCAGCCTGACGTGGCGTAGCAGGGACTCACGATGTATAAGGTTGACCCGGACGGAGATAGATCCGCGTGTTCATAGACACAGGCGGCGTCGTGCCCCATCATCCGTTCCGATAGCGGTTTGTCAAAGAGTAAGGACTCTTCGTTCGTTATTGTGTCGTAGACCACGACGCTGTTCTTAGCTGCTGGGCGCTCGCAACTAGACTCCTCACCGTACCCCATCTGCGCACCGCGAATTAGCAGAAACTTGTGATCCGAAATTGGAACGGGATTGAATCCCGTTCCCAGCGAACTCAATCGCCCTTGTGCGTCCTTAAGCAGTAGGTCGGAACCGCGCTGATAGAGAAGCTGCGCGCGCGACTCGGATAATCCGAAAAACGAGGCAAAAAAGAAAGGTACGAGAGAGAAGACCCGGTTCTTCGTCATAATCGCGTCTGTTTACATTATGCTCGGTCGAGAACAACACCTAGCTACGGCTGCCCGTTCCTGTGTCCCGCAATGAACAAAATTCCGGCCATCTTCCGACGCACCAAAAACGCTGATTGTCCCGTCGATGTCCAGCAAGGTATGACTACTGTTGTCCTGCGTCGGTTAGTTGACCGATTTTGACGTGGCCACGTATGGGCGGCTTCCAGCTGTCTACCATCACCTGGCGTCAAACCGAATCTCAGGATATTCTGTCGACAGGTTGCTCAGGCGGTTCGCGGGCGTATTCTTCAAATGAATCTCGAAGAAGGCGTTTACGCACGCCGCGGCGATCGCTAGTCCGCGGCGTTCGCCTACCGGACCGAGCATGCCCGCGAGCCTGCCCAGGTAATGATCCTTCAAAAGGGATTGGTCGCTGAAGTTGAAGTGTCTCGCGCCTCGAACTGTGGCCACCTGGCAGCCGCCCTTATCGCAATCGCAAATGGACTTGATGTTCGCGAGAATCTGGCGGCTGTCTTCACCTTTCTCATTACTGTGGTCACTCATCAGGTAGAGAAAAGGCTGAGCCAGACTTTCCTGGATGACGTTCCCGAAGGGTTGGCCGTCCATGTCGATCCCCGCCTTGCATCGCGCATCGTCGTGACAGAACTGCGCCGCTGTGGCGCCACCGAACGAGTGACCGAACACGCCGACGGAGCCGAGATCCAAACGGCCGCTAAACTTGCCGGATGTATCTGCGGAATTCAAGCGTTCCAACTGATCGAGTTCGAAGCGCGTATCGGCGGACCAAACTTTAACCAGCTCGCTCGCCACGCGCTTGCGTGCGGCCTCGTCCAAATCTTCCGGCGGATTGCCCACCGGAGTTCTTTTGGCTATGCGTCCGTCCGCAAACACGACAACAACCGTACTATACGGCGAATCCGAACCGACAACGACAAAGCCGTGACTGGCCAGATCCTCGGCCAGCGTCGTGTAATCCGTTGCGAGCGCTCCGATGCCGGACTTCATAATCACGACCGGGTAGGTACGCTGGGCCGGCGACATATCCGCATCCAGACCGCTGTGCGCCCGCACCAATGACTCATCTCGCGTGAGGAACTTGCTCATCAACGCACCCTCATAGCTTGTGAGAGCGGCACGCAATGGAGCAGGCTGATATTCAGCATTCTGCACAGGCGTTTTTCGAGCGGCCGGATACCAGATCCAGACAATCAGCTCCCGCTTTTGGCCGGCGACCGGCGCAAGGTTGTCCGTCCGAGCGTTATCCACCCAATCGTACATCGCACGGCCCACCGCGAACGGTCCAGTGGGCTGCGGTAGGGTTACCGCGAAGCCATGCTCCAGGCGCAGCAGTCCGAGAATGGCAGCGATTCCGATGATGACGAGAATCACTAGCGCCGCGAGAATCTTAAGTAGCTTTTTGACGATGCGCATCGAGTTCTACTATACACGAAGTACTTTTCAGTGTAAAGTTGAACTATAAATCTCGATCCACTGGCCGCGCTGGGTCCACTGCCTTATTGCGACCAAGCCGAAGTGATCGCGGATCTGATCGGCGTCCATTTGCGGCTCGTAGAGGTAGAAGTGGCGGAGGAATCGCTCGACGATGGGCCACTGCAACACACTCCAACGCGGCTCCCAGGTTCTCGAATACAGCACCAGTACATCGACACCTTTCGGATCCAGGCGATTCAATGTTGAGTATCCGAAGTCCGATGTCTCGAAAGTAGCCAGCTTCTTTGTGACGTAGCCGAACGCAGGATCGCGAAGGGCGCCGGTGAGCGGCCAGGCAGTGTAAATGGTCTTATTTGGATAGCTCGCTTCCAGGTATTGGGCCGCATCGCGGTGCAGCTCGACAAAATCCACCATCGCCAAATTGTTCTCGAAGGGGAACGGGTACGGCGGATTGACGAACAGGCCGATCAGCAATCCCGCCGCGACGGCCGCGAGACCCGCATTGCGCCACAGCGGCCTGAGCGTGGACCACGCGGCTGCCATCGCGATGTAAAGCAACGGCAGCACGGGAAGCAAATAGCGCTCGAGCTCGGCGCCGCCCAACACGCTCACCATCACAACATGAGCGCCCAAGAATAGCCACGTGATTTTCCACTCGCGGCTCAAGAATATGCGCGTCCGCTTCCAGGCGAGAAATATTGCGAGCGATCCGGCCCAGCGGAAATCGTCGACGAAGAGGTAATAAATGCGGCGGATGAGACAGAGTGCCGCGCGCACAGGGTGCAGCGCATAGCCGAGGTTATAGTGCGTGAATCCAGCATCGCCGAAGAGCTGCCCGGTGGAGCGCCAGAGGACGAAGAACCAAACGGCCAGAGCGGCAAAGGGCGCCAGGTAGTAGGCGGCATACCTTGCGCGTGGGCGATCGAAGAGAAGAACGCCGGCCAGAATCAGCGGAAGTAGCGCGCCGGTTTCTTTGGCCAGAACCAGAGCGGTGGAAGCGAGCGCCGCGGCGAAGTGCCGGTCTTCGAGAAACAGCAGCAGCGCGAGTACCGTGAACAGCATGGCCGGCATATCCAGTTGCGCCATCATGGATTGCATGTAGAACAACGGATCGAGCAGCAGCAATAGAAGCGGCGCCAGGGCCGGCGCGCCGGGTAGCCCGCGGCACAACCGGATGGCCAGCAAGAACGTCAACAAGGCGGTCAGACTGGCGAGGAGCAGCATGGCGGCGCGAGTGGCGACTATCGAATATCCGAAAATCTTCCAGACAGCCGCGAGATATGCCATCACGCCTGGTGGATGCGCGTTCGGAACCGCGGAGTGGGGCACCCACCAGCCGTGCTGAAAAATGTCAAGCGCCGAGGGAACGAATTGGCCCAGCTCGTCCCAGAAGTAAGGGAGGCCAAAATAGGGCGCGTGGGTGAGAAAAACCACGAACGCGAAAGATCCGAAGAAAAACAAGTAGGTGGCCGGGCGGATTGCGCGCTGCCGCATTACTGGATAGCGCCGGTGGGACCGTGAGGCTCCAGCTTGACTTCTCCGAAGGTGGCTTCGTATTGCGAGATATTTTGCGTCAGGATGTTCAAGAGCGCCTTGGCCTGCTGCGGGCTCAAGTAAATACCCTGGAAGTTGTGGATCAGCACGTTGTCGGGCGAGGTTTGGTTCACCGTTCCGAACATCAGGAAGAAGTCCCAGAGGTTGACGCGTATCTGGACGCTATTGGCATAGCTCTCGCGGTAATCGGGCGTGTTCACCAACTGAAATTTCGGCTGGGCTTGTGGAGGCGTCATAGACACAACCATAGTGACATAACGCCGTGGTAGGTCCCTTGCTTACTCGCGGGCTACTCAGCCGGTTTTCTTGCGGGCGGCGGACAGGATCTGACGCAGCCTTTGTCCGATGATGAGTTCTTCACCGTCTTGCAGTGTCATCGAAACAATCTGCAGGAGGTTCGGTTCGTCGTGGGGTTTGCTCTTGGGGTCGCCTTCGTGAACGGCCGGAACCAGGCTAGGGTTGCTGTTGGTCAGGACTTCGATGCGAGGCTCTCCGGCGCGCAGTTCCGCATCGCACTGCGCGACAGTGAAGCCGAATTTGGCTTCATCCCAATTCACGGTTAGAGTGGGATAGCTGTTGCCGTCTTCTGGAATTTCAATTTTCGTGGTCACGCCTGGAACGGTTTCCACCAGCTTCGCGATTTTCTCCACTCGCCTCCGCCACGATCGGTTCAGCGCGGCCATGTCCGCGTGTTGCCACGATTCGATCGCGGCCAGCATCCCGATGATTTCTTCCTTACCCACCTTCATGGCGCGGCACACGGAGCCTTCCCACGGACAGCAATTGGCAAGCGCAGCTTCGATGAGATCCTTCCGGCCCAGCAGGAGCCCCGCGCACTGCGGCCCGCGTAACCCTTTCCCGCCGCTGAAGCAATACAGGTCAACACCCGCTTTGGCGTAACGCGACAAGTTGTCGATGGGCGGGATGCCGGCGGCGTCATCCAGCAGCAACGGAACGTGCGCGGCGCGCGTGACCGCCAGTGCTTTTTCCAGACGCTCATCGCGCCATGTGGTGTACACCATAGCGGTGTTTTGGGTGATCGCCGATTGCAATTGCTCGATACTGTGCGCCAGGACCAGCTTCGCGCCCACCAGGCGGATGGCATTGTCGAATGCGCTGCGGCCACCGAGCATCACTACCTCATGCTTCGGACCGGGGTTGTCGGGCAAGTTCCAGATTTTTTCCGGATCGGCGCCCGCGATGCATGCAGCAGTAGCCGCGGCCATGGCGCCGGCTGCGCCGGATGTAACCATGCCGGATTCGGCTCCCGAAAGCTCGGCCAGGCGCTTTCCCACCGCGTGCTGGAGTTCGAACATGTCGACAAAATGATGCGAGGCGGCGTCCATGGCGCGGCGGACCTCGGGCAGTTCCAGAGAGCCGCTCAGGTAGGTCCAGGTTCCACGCGCGTTGATGAAAGGCCGGACACCGATGCGCCGGTAGACATCGATGGACGGTTCGGCGCCGGTGGCAGCTGCGGCTCGTTGGACGATAGCGCGGCTGGCGATGGTAGCAAGAACCGGTGCGGCAGCCGCCCACTTTACGAATGCGCGGCGGTGGAGCGAGAGAGGGAGCATTCCGCCAGTGTAACAAGCCAGCGTGTGTGCCAAGAAGGGGTAGTGTCCTAAAGGTGTGGGGCAGTCTTCGAAGTTCGCAAGAACCAGACAACACACAATAGCGCAAAAGCTGACGCGCTCCAGATTGCTATGAGAACCAGGAAGGCGCAGGGTTCGGCAACCCAAAGAGACCAAGTCCTCCCAAGGTGAACGTAGGAGTACTTGTAGATCGCCAGCGCGATTCTCACACCTGGCTCCTGAAGCTTCGCAAGTTCACTGTAGCGTGCGGCCCGCTCCGGATCTGGCCCCGTCAAGGCCCAAAGCACTAATTCGACCAGCGTTCCGATAGCAAGCGCAATGGCCAAATCACGCCTGTACGAGACGCCAATCATGGCTAGCATGCGCCCGTCCAGCCGGGCGATCTTGACGCCGAGCAGGATCGCTGCAAGAGCCACGGGAAGGGGAGAAAAGTCCCATACGTCTACAGGGCGCACCAGATCCAAGAAATAGTAAGCCCAGCAGGAAAAAAGCGCGACGCCGGCAACGACCAGAAGTCTGCAGGCGAGCCGTCGGCGCCGGGTTGCTGGCTCATGCATGATACGGTCGCATTATAAAGTAAAGCGATGCCTAGAAACGTCCCTCCCTTTCGTGCCGACCATGTCGGCAGCTTGCTGCGGCCGGCTGCGCTCAAAGACGCCAGAACGCGCCATGCGCGCGGTGAAATCTCAAAGGAAGATTTCCGCGCCGCGGAAGACACCGCGATTGAGGCCGTCATAGCCAAACAGGCGGCAGTGGGACTCCGCAGCGCCACTGACGGCGAATTCCGCCGCGCCATGTGGCACTTCGATTTTCTGGAGCGGCTGGATGGCGTGGAATCGTTCGCCACCGATCACGGCATCGCTTTCCGAGGAGGCATCGAAACAGAGCGGAAAGGGCTGCGCGTGATCGGCAAGGTCGCTTTTTCCACGCATCCGATGTTGGATCACTTCCGCTTTCTCCAGCAACACACCCACGCCACGGCCAAGATGACTATCCCATCGCCGAGCGTGCTCCATTTTCGCGGAGGCCGCAAGGCTGTGAGCCAGGATGTTTATCCGGACATGGAGGAGTTTTACCACGACCTGGGCGTGGCGTACGGTGGAGCGGTGCAGGCTTTTGCGGACGCCGGTTGCCGCTATCTTCAGCTCGATGAGACCAACCTAGCTTATCTGTGCGATCCGGAACAGCGGCAAAACCTGGCCGCGCGCGGGGACGATCCGGACCGGTTGCCTGGAATTTATGCGCGCATGCTGAATACCGCGATTGAAAACCGGCCGCCCGACATGGCCGTTACTATGCATCTTTGCCGAGGGAATTTCCGGTCGAGTTGGATCGCGCAGGGAGGCTACGAGCCGATCGCGGAGTTGTTGTTCAACAGCATCAGCGTGAACGGCTACTTCATGGAGTTCGATACCGAGCGCGCCGGCGGATTTGAGCCGCTGCGGTTCGTGCCTAAGGGCAAGACGGTGGTGCTTGGCCTGGTGACATCGAAATCGGGACAGCTCGAATCCAAAGATGAGATAAAGCGCGGGATCGATCAAGCCGCAAAGTATATGGATCTGGACCAGCTTTGCTTAAGCCCGCAATGCGGGTTTGCCAGCACCGAAGAGGGTAATGTCCTGGCCGAAGACGAGCAATGGGCGAAGCTCGCGCGCATTGTGGAGGTTGCTCACGAAGTCTGGGGCTAGAAGCGCCTGCACCAGCTCGCTGAATGATAGTGGGTCATTCGGGATGTGGGGCAACCCAATGTCACTTAGTTTTCCCAAGATTGCTCAATTTGCATTCTTAGTGGGGCGGTCCCCTGGACCGCAGCCGACGCCCTCGTCGGCTTGCCGGGTTTTAAGGGAAGCTGATTCCGTTGGCGAAGAGCGGGTCCAGGGGGACCCGCGCAGACCTGGGGGTCTGCCCCACTATGACGGCAGAATCCCCAGTCTTGGGAAAACTAAGTGAGATTGGGATTCCATCCTGCCCCACAACCCTACTGGCGCCGCAACGCCTGGTTCGGGTCGATACGGGAGGCGCGGCGCGCCGGTAAATAAGTGGCAGCCAGAGCAATCGCGGCCAAAAATAATGCCGCGCCACAAAAGATCGATGGATCCGTCGCGCTTACATGAACCAGCAGTGGGGAAGCAAGCCGCGTCACCGCAAACGCGCCCGCAGCTCCTACCGCGAGCCCAGCAATCGTCAAACCCATTCCTTGGCGGATCATCAACCCGAGCACGTCTCGCGAGCGTGCACCGAGTGCCATGCGAATTCCGATTTCTTCGGTCCGCTGCGTGATAGAGTACGCCATGACGCTGTACAGCCCCACCGCCGCCAACACCAGGGCAAAGATACCCAAACCTGCGAGCAGCGTGGCCGCCATTTTCTGAGCGAACAAAGAAGCGGTGATGAATTCCGCAAGCGGCATGGCGTCGTAGACACCCACATTCGCATCTATTGAGCGGATTTCGCTCCGCATGGTGCCAAATGCCTGGTTAATATCGCCGGCTGCACGGACATAAAGAGCGATGCCCAGGTCTGCGCGGTATACCTGGCGGAAGGGCACGTAGAAATACGGTAGCGGTGACTCGTTAGGTGTTTGGTATTTACTGTCCTTCACTACGCCAACTACCGTGAACCATTGTCCCCAGCCGTGGACCCGCCGCCCGATGGCAAAGCCCGCGCGAAAGAAACGCCGCACGAACGTCTCGTTGACGATCATCACTCGCTGGCTCGCAAGGTCATCCTGCTCGGTGAAGTCGCGGCCGTCCAGAAGTGGAATCCCTAAAACGCCGAAATATCCCGGGGCAACCACGTTGCGGTAGATCTGCATGTTCTCGGACTGGCCCGGTACGTAGCCTTCCACTTCGAGCGGCTCCCAGGGGCCGGGATAGAAGCCGAGCGGAATCATGTCCGCGTAAGTGACGGCGGCGATACCGGGCTCCGATTCCAGGCGCTGGCGCAGCCGCTGGCAGAATAATTTCCGATCCGGGACGGAATACCCAGCGGCGGACAGATACAGATGAGTGACGATTACGTTGTGCGTATCGAAGCCCGGATTGATCTGGCGTGCGATCTGGAAGCTTCTGGCGAACAGGCCGGCGCTGATGATAGCCACCAAAGCCATCGCAACTTCCGCGATGACGAGAGTGCTTCGTATGCGACGCGGTTTCGCGGCCGAGCTGCCGCCGCGCCCGCCTTGTTTCAGTACTTCATTCAAATCCGCGCGCGCCGATTGCAATGCGGGAGCGATCCCCGACAGCACGCACGCGGCCACGCATAACAGAATGCTGAACGCCAGAATGTCTCCGTTCATTCTTACATCCAGTGCCATCGGAAGTTCACTGCGCGGGACCAGATAGCCGAGCGAATGTATCATCCACTGCGACAGCAGCACGCCGGCCAGCCCTCCAAACACGGCCAAGATCAAACTCTCCGTGAGAAGCTGCCGCGCCAGCCGGATGCGTCCAGCGCCCAGTGCGATCCGCATCGCGAACTCCTGTTGTCTCGCCATGGTGCGCGCCAGCAGCAGGTTGGCAACGTTCGCGCACACGATCAGCAGCACCACTGCACAGACCGCCATTAGGACCCGCAACGGACCCAGCATGGTCGCTTGTGCACCGAAGTGGCCCTGCCACAGCGGTAATAGCGTCGCGCTGATGCCTTGGTTCGTGGCGGGTTCAATGCGAGCGATTTGGTGTGCAAGAGCTGCCACTTCGGCTCGCGCCTGCTGGATGGTCACGCCCTTCTTCATCCGGGCCACGCCCAGCAGGATGCGAGACTGGCGATCGCGAACCATCCAGTCCGGTATCGCGTTGAGCTGGGACGCCATCATGACGGGTATCCATACTTCGAAACCGATTCCCGTGATCGTGCCGATGAAATGCTCGGGAGCAACACCCACAATGGTAAGTTCCTGCCGATTCACGCGAATCCTTTGCCCGGCCACGCCGGGGTCCCGGTGGAAACGCCGGTTCCAAAGGCCGTAGCTGATAACGGCTACTGGATACCCGCCTTGCGTGTCGCCGTATTCGTTGGGTGAGAACACCCGGCCGAGCAGCGGCTTCACACCCAAAACGTGGAAGTAATTTCCGGTAACGAACTCGCCCCAAACTCGTTCGGAATGATCTGCGTCGCCTATGCTCAGCGGCGTGGGCGACGCCCCGGCCAGGCCGTCCAGCAGAGTGAGGTGGTCACGATAATCGCGGTAGTCGGGGTAGGAGGTTGTAATTGCGTCCCCATTGGCTCTCACGCTTTCAAACGCCACCACTTCAGCGCTATTTGTAATACCTGGAAGGGGACGCAGCAAGATGGAGTCGATCCAACTGAAAACAGTAGTGTTGGCAGCAATGCCGATGGCCAGGGTCAGAACCGCGGCGAAGGTCAGACCCGGGCTTTTGAGGGCCATTCGAGCGCCATATCGAAGGTCCTGCAACAGGCTGGTCACACGTGTCCTTTAGGATGAATTGGCAATCGTAATGCCAGGGCGAAATCGTTGGTAGTGCGCTAAATCTGTGTCCCTCTTGGTGGCGGCCTCGATAGCGCGGGCCGCCAGTGGATCACGTTGTTAAATCCTGCTCGGTTTGTCGCTTAATGAATTGACCAAGCAGCGGCACGGCGAACGAATACTTTCCGTGACGATTCTTGTAGACCAAGCCGGAGTCTTGCAGCGAGCCTAGCATCTGGTTGACATGGCTGCTGCTGAAAGGTTTCCTCAGAAACTGTTTTGAGCACGCCACGATTTCTAGGCCAGTAAACTCTGCATCGCAGGTCGGGAGCTGCGCCACTATCCTGAGCAGATCACGCTGCCTATCAGTGGCTTTGGCCCACCTTGCCGAAAAAAAATCCACATCCAGCTTGGCGAGCAATTCAGCAATCGGGATCGAACGATTACCAACACGAAGCCAAATATCGTAGACCTCTTTACAAACAAACTGAATAAAGTAGGGATACCCGCCTGTGATTTTTATGATTGCTCCCACAGCTTGGTCAGTAGGCTGGAACGGGCACTTCGCTTCCCTGATTGGAACCAGGATTGCCTCACGGCTGGCAGCCGCTTCCAAGTGATCAAGAAAAACTACATGAAACATGCGCTCCGAGTAGGTCCTCGCCTCTACCAACTTCGAGAACAAGGTAGGAAGGCCCGTGAGTACTAGAATAAAGCGCATTCCTTTACGCTGAACCGATTGGAACACATCCAAAAGCAAGGAGAGTGGAAACTCATTTTTCTCTGCGTGGTCGGCCATGTTTTGGGCTTCATCATAGGCAAAAACAATCCCTCTTTGATCATGTGATTGCATTGCTCCCCAAACCAACTCTAGGACGTGTTTCAGCTTGTCTGCTATAAGACCGGGAGTTTCATTGAAGATGCGAAGGATAACTTGGTGGGTGAGCGCCTCCCGTGCGGGTTGGTCTTCCCGATGGAATCCAGCAATCTGGCGAGTCTTGGCTGCAATAGTCAAATCCGATGTGTATACGGATAGGTCGGTTAAGATCCTAATCGCAATTCGGTCCTCCGTAATGCTCGCAGACTCAGATAGATCGGTTCCGACCCACCCCCACTGCTCCTGAATCGCGACGGGGCGCAACGTGTCTAGGAGAACAGTTTTTCCCACACCTCGCAGCCCAGTCAGAATCAGGTTCCTCAGGATAGGGTCCTGCTTGAGTAATTCCCTGAACTCTTTGATCTCTCCCTCCCTCCCAGCCAAATGCGGTGGCATGTGGCCAGCTCCAGGACGGAAAGGATTGATAAATTTATACTTATCATCAACACGAGAATCTTTAGTATCCGCTTGTGTCATGGCTAAATTTAGTTGACTAACTAAATTTAGCAAGATAAGGTAGTAGTTGTCAAGATGCTGAAACAAGCAAAAGCCCCGAACAGTGGTTGCACACTGGCCGGGGCTGTAATCCGCACAGCCGAAGCCGAACGGACCGAAACAACTTTTGCCGCGTTCACAGATTACTTCGCGTGACTCCTGCCATGGCTGCTGGGATAGCCGACCATGTTTGGAGCGTGCGGGAATTGCTAGGGAGTTAACGCCTAACTATTAGGCGAGCCAATCAAGGAACTTGTCCCCGTTATGAAACCCTCCCGCATGATTGACATCCCCGTGTCCGACGGAGTCAACCCTAGCGTAGCCACGGGTTGAATCTGGACTGGGCTGATAACTAAGTTAACCGGTTGCGAGATGAGTTGCTGCCCTGCATCAACCGATTCGTTCGGGGTCAGTTTTCTTGTTCCCATCTTTGCCATAGAACCTCTTGTTTGATTGCTTCTTGTGGACCAGCGGGAGTCGTTACAGAAACGCGCTCCAAACGAAGGTCTGTTCTAAATACATCGGCACGCGCGACCGATTCTATATAGGCCCCTGGAATAGGGTCTAGGGTTACTTTGTTGGTGCCCCCGGCGACGGGCCCATTAACCAATGGTACCAGTGCGGCAGCAAGCCTAACAAATTGTTGCTCGTTCACTTGACCAAGCACGATTCCGTTTTGTGCAAGTGCTTGCATTTGTTGAACTATTTGCTGGGTTGTAAGCGTCACTGGTGCCGGCGGAACGGGTAGCTTCAATTCGAGTTCTCGAAGAAGATTGAATGGCTCCTTAAGCTTCAGATCGTCTTCATATTGAAGATACAAATTCCACATCAACGTTTCGTGCTCCGGGGGTGGGTCGATGACCTTTAGCTTTAGATCGTTTTTGGCCTCGGCTCGGTTAATCGGGTGGCCGTGATAGAAGAGATTGGATTTAAGGGTATCGATCAGGCGCTCAATTTCATGTTCCTGGGATTCGCTCAACATGTGCTGCCGCAAAAGCTTGCGGGCTAACAGACGGGACTGGTTGTGGGAACGTTGAACATTCCCTAGGGCTAATGGATGAATCTTCTCCGTAAGAGCTATAAAGGCTTGAACCAGCTCGTCCTCGTGCGTAATTCCTACCTCCTCTTTTACTAATGTGAAGAATGCAGTCACGTCCTCAACGCTGATCGGTGCAAGCTGGCCTGGCGCGCTGGGGTGAGGAGGATTAAATACATTTGCGACTGACGGATCAATCGGTCCGAGGCAACCCATCTTGTGCATGACGATTTCATTTGCTCCAAGGGCGATCAGCGTAGCAGCGCTGAACGCTTGGTGGGGAACCAAGACTGCAAGATTCTTGGTATATTGCCGGACCAAACTTACGATCCGCCATGGAACGGTGCCAGAACCACCATTGCTATGAATGAAGAGGTCCACTCCATTCTTAGCGAGTTCCTTGGCTTGCTCCAGGTGATCGTAAATTAACCTAAAGGCATCATCAGCAATTTGTACGTCGTAGCCCAATCGCGTGGATGTGATGTAGGCAATGAGCAACCGATTGTTACGGGCCGCTTGAAGTTCCTCTATTAATTTCTTGCGGGCCGCACGTGGCACAACCGGGTTTTCCTCCGAGGCCCTCGATCATATCACGAAGCGGTCGCGCGTCGCAGGGACACAGATTTAGTGTCGCAGCAAAATGATAATGTC
>PMOK01000078.1 GCA_003162425.1 Bryobacterales bacterium
GAACTTCTTGATCCTCGCGGCTGGGTTGGGCTACCTGATTCGCAAGCACGCTCCCGCCTTTTTCCAGCAGCGATCTCAGGAAATCCAGCAAGGGATTTCGGAGGCCACAAAGACGAAGCAGGAGGCCGAGGCACGTGCGGCCGCGATTGAACGGCGTCTGGCTGGCCTCGAAAGCGAGATTCGAAGCTTGCGTGCCAGCGCGCACGAGGAGATCGCCGCCGAAGGTGGGCGCATCAGCCGCGAGACGATGCACCACCTGCAAAGAATCCAGGCACAATCGGCGCAGGAAATCGAGCTGATGTCGCGCGCCGCCAGCGCCGAGCTGCGGAAGTATTCGGCGGAACTGGCATTGGACCTTGCTCAGCAACGCATCCGGTCGCGCATGACCCAGGATACGCAAAACTCGCTGGCGGATAAATTTCTACAGGATTTGCGTTACCAGGTAACGCCCGGCGAGAGGAACTGACGCATGGCTTCCGCTTTGGCCCACCGCTACGCCAGCGCCCTGGTGGATATTGTCCTAAAGCCGGGCTCCACGCTCAACCCTGAGGAAGCGGTTGCCCAACTACGCGCTGCCGCGCAAATGGTGGCGCAATCGGCTGAGTTGCGAACAGCACTGCTGACACCTGCCATTCCGACCTCGCGCAAGCACGCGGTGATGGCGACGCTCCTGGACGAGCTAGCGGTGGCGCCTTACATCCGGAATTTCATATACGTGGTGATTAACCACCGGCGCATCGGAATGCTGGACGAGATGCGCGACGCTTTCGAGGTCGCGCTGGACGAGCGAATGGGATTCGCGCGCGCGGAGGTGACGTCGGCGGCTACGCTCGATGAGAAGCGCAGCGCTCAATTGGAATCGGATTTATCGCGGTTGACGGGAAAACGGATGCGCTTGCGCTTTGCAGTGGATCCGGAGCTGTTGGGTGGCGTGACGGCGCGTATCGGATCAACGCTGTATGACGGATCGCTGCGCGGCCAACTGCAACATCTGCGGCGTGAGTTGACCGAGGAATCGGGGGAATAGGGGTAGGGATTTAATATATGGCTCAAATCCAAGCTGATGAAATCGCGCGCGTGTTGCGTAGCGAAATTGAGCATTACGAAAAAGCAGTAAATGTATCCGAAACCGGATCGGTGATCTCGGTGGGCGACGGAATCGCCCGCGTTTACGGCCTGGAGCGCGTGATGGCCGGCGAGATGGTGGAGTTTCCGCACGGCGTAACGGGCATCGCGCTCAACCTGGAAGAGGACCAGGTGGGAACCGTGCTGCTGGGCGAATACCAGGAGATCAAGGAAGGTGACGAAGTCCGCCGCACCGGAAAGATCATGTCGGTTCCGGTAGGCGAAGCCATGGTGGGCCGGGTTGTGAACGCGCTGGGGCAGCCCATCGACGGAAAAGGTCCGGTGGTCAGTAAGGAAACGCGTCCCATTGAAGCCATCGCTCCCGGTGTGGTGGACCGCCGGCCGGTGAAGGAGCCGCTGCAGACCGGTCTCAAGGCCATCGACTCCATGATTCCGATCGGCCGCGGCCAGCGCGAGCTGATCATCGGCGACCGGCAGACGGGCAAAACCGCGGTGGCCATCGACACCATCATCAATCAGAAGGGCGGCGATGTAATTTGCATCTATGTCGCTATCGGCCAGAAACGTTCCACGGTGGCGCAGGTGGTGAAGACGCTGGAGGACAACGGCGCCATGGAGTACAGCGTGGTGGTGGCCGCGACAGCTTCCGATCCAGCGCCCATGCAATACATCGCGCCTTATTCCGGCTGCGCGATCGGCGAGTACTTCCGCGACAGCAGCCGGCACGCACTGCTCATTTACGACGATCTTTCGAAACACGCCGCGGCCTATCGCGAGATTTCGTTGCTGCTGCGCCGTCCGCCTGGGCGCGAAGCATATCCGGGCGACGTGTTCTACCTTCACAGCCGATTGCTGGAGCGCGCGGCGAAGTTGAACGACGCCAAAGGCGGTGGATCGCTGACGGCGCTTCCGATCATCGAGACGCAGGCCGGCGATATCTCGGCCTACATTCCGACCAACGTGATTTCCATTACCGACGGCCAGATCTTCCTGCTGGCGGATTTATTCAACTCGAATGTCCGCCCGGCAATCGACGTAGGTCTCTCAGTGAGCCGCGTGGGAGGCAGCGCGCAGATCAAAGCCATGCGCCAAGTAGCGGGTTCGCTGCGCTTGGATCTGGCCCAATTCCGGGAACTGGCCGCTTTCGCGCTGTTTGGCTCCGAGCTGGACAAGACGTCTCAGGCGCAGCTCAATCGCGGCAGGCACCTGGTGGAAGTGCTTAAGCAGCCCCAGTATTCTCCGTTGCCGGTAGAAAAACAGATCCTGATTATTTATGCCGGCACCAGCGGGTTGCTGGACGATCTGCCGGTGGAACAGGTCCGAGCGTTTGAGACGGACCTATATCGCTATCTCGATTCGGCGCATCCAGCGCTGCTTCAGACCATTCGCGAGAAGAAGGCGATGGATGACGCGCTGAAGGCCGAAGTCAACACGGTGCTGAAGGAGTTTAAGGACCGGTTTGTGGCGCAGCATGCTCCGGCGGCCGCAACGGTTTAACTTCCATGCCCAGCCTGATCGATCTGCGCCGGCGAATTCGCTCGGTCAAGAACACGCAACAGATCACCAAGGCCATGAAAGTGGTCTCGGCGGCGAAATTGCGGCGTGCCCAGGATCGCGTGCTGGCGGCGCGTCCGTACGCGCAGAGCATACGGCGGATGTTGGCCAACGTCATCCAGGCGGTGGGCGAAGGCCACGAAGCTGAGGGACTTGAATTTCTAGTCAAGAGGCCGGAGAAGCGAGTTCAACTGCTGGTGGTCACGGCCGATCGCGGTCTGGCGGGAGCATTCAATTCCAATGTAATTCGAACCGCTCAGAAGTTCATTCAGGATAATTCAGGCGCGGAAGTTCAACTGGAATTGATTGGGCGCAAGGGCCGCGATTTCTTCCGCAAAAGGCACCGGCATATCACCGGCGACTATTCCACTATTTTCCAAAAGGTAGTGCGCTACGAGGATGCGCTCGAAATCGCGCAAAAGGTGACCGAGCGGTTCAAGAAGGGTGAAATCGACGCCGTTTACATAGTGTTGAACAATTTCAAAAGCCTGATGGCATCGCGCCTGGTGGTGTCGCGCCTGTTGCCGTTGGAACCACCCGAGAAACAGGAACAGATCGATTACATTTACGAACAGCCGCCGGGCGTGCTGCTGGAACGCCTGCTGCCGCGTTACATCGAAGCGCAGATTTACCGCGCGCTGCTGGAATCCGCCGCGGCTGAACATGCTGCGCGAATGACGGCCATGGAAGCTGCCAGCTCGAATGCGGCGGAAGTGATCGACTCGTTGACGTTGAAGATGAATCGCGTACGGCAGGCCAGTATTACCAGAGAAATTATCGAAATTGTCAGCGGCGCGGCCGCGTTGGATTAGCGTAGGACAAGCCTCCGGCTTGTCAGGAATGAGAGATATGGCAATCACATCCGCATTAGTAGAAGGCAAAGTAATCCAGGTGGCTGGACCGGCCATCGACATTCAGTTCCCGGAACACCAGATCCCGGTGATCTACACGGCGGTGCATATCACGAGCGAAGGCTTCACCACCCCAATACCCATCGACGTGATGACCGAAGTTGCGCAGCACATCGGCGAAGGCCGAGTGCGCGCCATCGCGTTGCAGCCCACCGACGGCATGGTGCGCGGAATGAAGGCCGTGAGCTTGGGGCATCCCGTTGAAGTGCCGGTGGGTAATCAGACGTTGGGACGCGTGATGAACGTGATCGGGCAGCCAGTGGATAACATGGGACCCATCGATACGCCGCAGAAGTGGTCCATTCATCGTCCCGCGCCGACCTTCGAGGAGCAGGCCACTGAACTGCAGATGTTCGAGACCGGCATCAAAGTGGTGGATCTGCTGGAACCGTATTTGCGAGGCGGCAAGATCGGGCTATTCGGGGGAGCGGGCGTCGGCAAGACAGTTGTGATCATGGAACTGATCAATAACATCGCTTTGAAGCATGGCGGAGTTTCGGTTTTCTCCGGCGTTGGCGAGCGTACCAGAGAAGGTAATGACCTGTGGCTGGAGATGCAGGAATCGGGCGTTCTGGACCCGCACGATTACAAGAAATCAAAAGTGGCGCTCATCTACGGCCAGATGACGGAGCCGCCGGGCGCACGCTTACGTGTTGGACTTTCCGGACTCACGGTGGCCGAGTTCTTCCGCGATGAAGAAGGCCAAGACGTGCTGCTGTTCATCGACAACATTTTCCGTTTCACGCAGGCCGGCTCGGAAGTATCGGCGCTCCTGGGGCGCATGCCTTCGGCGGTGGGCTATCAACCGAATCTGGCGACTGAGATGGGTGAATTGCAGGAACGCATCACGTCCACCAAGAAAGGCTCCATCACGTCGGTGCAGGCCATTTACGTGCCTGCCGACGACTACACCGATCCGGCGCCCGCCACTACCTTCGCCCACCTGGATGCGACCACCAATTTAACGCGCAGCCTGGTGGAGCAGGGAATCTATCCCGCGGTGGATCCGCTGGCGTCCACGTCCCGAATTCTGGACCCGCGCATCGTGGGTGAAGAGCATTACAACGTGGCGCAGCAAGTGAAGCAGGTTCTGCAACGCTATAAGGATTTGCAAGATATCATCGCCATTCTCGGAATCGACGAGTTGTCGGACGACGACAAGCAGATTGTGGCGCGCGCCCGCAAGATCCAGCGCTTTCTGTCGCAACCGTTCCATGTAGCCGAGCAGTTCACCGGGATCAAAGGCCAGTATGTAACGCTGGCCGATACGGTGCGGAGCTTCAAGGAAGTGGTGGAAGGCAAGCACGATGATCTGCCGGAGCAAGCGTTCTACATGCAGGGCAGCATCGAAGATGTGAAGAAGAAGGCGGAAGAACTGCGAAAGCAAGGCGAGGCGTAAGCCATGGCCGAGGTTTTCGAGATCGAGATTGCCACGCCGCAGCGGCTGCTCGCGCGCGAGAAGGCCATCCGCGCGCAGATTCCGGCGGAGGACGGTTACATCGGCGTGCTGCCGGACCATGCCTCACTGCTTTCCGAGCTCGGAATTGGTGCGATGACCTACACCACGCCGGGCGATCACCACTTTAGCTTGGCCGTCCGCGGTGGGTTCCTGGAGATCCACAACAATGTGGTGCGGGTTCTCACCGATTTCGCTGAGAAGGCTCAAGAGATCGACGTCCGTGCGGCCGAGAAGGACTTGGAGCACGCCCAGGAAGCGATGATCAATCCGGCGCTGGGGATCGATATCGCGGCAGCCTTGATCGCGGTCCGTCACTCCCAGGCGCGGATTGACGCCGCGCGGAAGGCGGCGAATAAAGAGGAGTAACCGAGCGCGATCTCGCAGTTACTCCGTTCGTCGGTTATTCAGTTCATCGGTTCCTGCGGGTAGAATCAAATTAAGCGATGTTCCGCGTTATCTTTTGGCTCCTGGGCCTGGTGGTGATCATTTCGCTGCTGCGTGGCGTGATCGGGATTATCTTCAGGGGACTGGGAGAACTGGTGAACCCTCGGCCGAACCAGCCGGGAGGGCAACGTCCGCAAAATCAAGTTCCGTTAAGCGGGGAGCTGAAGAAAGACCCGGCCTGCGGCACTTACATCGCAGCGGCCAGTTCCATCCATGAAACCTTGGGAGGCGAGACCTTCTATTTTTGCTCCAAGCAATGCCGTGATAAGTACGTTGCATCGCTGGCTCGTTAGTCTCGGCGCCAGTCTTCCTGCGATCGCCGGCGCCGCGTCTCCGCCCGTCTTCTACAAGGATGTGCTTCCGATCCTCCAGAACCGGTGCCAGGAATGCCATCGTCCCGGCGAGATCGCGCCCATGCCGTTTCTCAGCTACGCGGACACGCGGCCCTGGGCCAAGGCTATCCGCGAAGCCGTGCTAACCCGCAAGATGCCGCCATGGTTCGCGGATCCGCAATACGGGCACTTTGCAAACGATCGCTCGCTTTCGAAGCAGGAAATTGACACGCTCCAACATTGGGTGGACGCGGGGGCTCAGGAAGGGTCCGCGAAGGACGCACCGTCCGCCCGCGCGTGGCCGCCGGGTTGGAATATTGGAACACCGGATGCCGTGTTTGAGATGCCGCAAGCAGTTGAAATTCCCGCCAGCGGAGCCATCGAGTACCAATACATAATCCTGCCTACGCGTTTTAGCGAGGATAAGTGGGTACAACAGGTGGAAGTGCGGCCAACGGACGCGGCCACCGTCCATCACGCGGTGGTTTACATTCGAGAGCCTGGATCCCAGTGGCTGAAAGGCCGGCCCAGCGGACAAGCATTTCCCTTGCCCATCGCAAAAAGTCTGACCACCAGTGACATTCTGCTGGTCTACACGCCCGGCAACTCGTTTGACGGCTGGAGGCCGGGGATGGCGAAGAAAATCAAGGCAGGTTCGGACCTGGTGCTGCAGATGCATTACACGGCGAAAGGAAAACCGAGCGCGGACCGAACGCGCATAGGCATGATCTTTGCAAAAGAGCAGCCCAAGCAAGCCGTGCTCACGCTGCAAATGGGGAACGACCGATTTGTGATTCCGCCCGGAGAAGCGAATTATCGCGTTCCGGTGTCCGGTACCTTGCCGAATGAAGCGCTGCTGATCAGCTTGTTCCCGCATATGCATCTGCGAGGCAAAGCATTCGAGTATCTGATGGCCAAGCCAAACAGCGGGTTCACCACATTACTAAAGGTGAGCAACTACGACTTCAACTGGCAACTGAACTATCGGCTGGCCGAGCCCCTTCTGCTTCCAGCCGGCACTCGATTGGCGTGCGCAGGCTACTTTGACAACTCCGCCAACAACCCACGCAATCCGGATCCGGGCGCGGAGGTTCGATTCGGCGAACAGAGCTGGGAAGAAATGATGATCGGGTTCTTCGATGTCGCGGTGGATGCTGGAATCGATAAGACGACATTTTTTCAGCGAGGGCGGTAGAATATGGATTGGACAATTCTTGCTGGCGCGCCGAGGTCGGGCGCAAAGCATAGAAGGATCAGCGACGCACGGTTTGGCGGATAGCGTGCTGATCGGAATCCCCTATGTGGGGTAAGAACGAAGAAGGGCAAGTCATGCAAACACCGTCTCCAACGCAGCCAGTCTCGACACAACCAGCAGTTCGACCGCACGCTGGTGGCGGAACAACAGTATTTGGGAAAACGATGAGGATCGTTGGAGAGATAACGAGCGACGAAGAACTGTACGTCGATGGCGAGATGGAAGGCAGCCTTGAGCTGCGCAATCGCTTGACCATTGGACCAACCGGCAAGGTCAAAGCCAATATCAAGGCCCATGAAGTGATCGTGTTCGGCTCGGTGCGCGGCAATGTCGAAGCGGAACACCGCATCTCTCTGCGCGCGGGCGCTACCATCGTCGGCGACATTAAAACCGCCGGCATTGTCATCGAAGACGGAGCCTACTTCAAGGGCGGAATCGATATTTCGAAAACCGAGCCAGTGAAGTCAGCGGCCGCCAAGGGATAGCCCCGCGCGTCAGCAAGGGGACGACGGAAACTCGATCGCAACCTGCCGCATCCAATTTATGAGGCCGCACCCTGCACAAAGAGGAACTGTGGCCGTGGAGGAGACCGCCCGCTGGAAACGGCGGGCGGCTCTGTTAGGGCAGCGACTTCAGCTTGTTGCCGATCCGCTTGCGTGCGTCGCGATCGGGCGCAAGGTCCAGCGCCGATTTATACGCCGCCTTCGCTTCCGTGGTATTCTTCCGCGCTGCTTCCAAATCGCCAATTTGTTCAAATACGCCGGAGTTCTGCGGCTCCTGCTTCGATAGCTCGCGCAATTCCTGAAGCGCGCCCTCCGAATCACCGCTCTTCGAGAGCAAGCCGGCCAGCGCGAAGTGAGCCGCCAGATAACCGGGTTTCGCTGCCAGGACCTTGCGGTATTCCGCGATGGCTCCCGCGTTATCGCCGGCGCTGGCCAGTGTCGAGGCCAAGCTCAAACGCGAGGGAAGATAATCGGGCGACTGCTGAAGATTCACGCGCCACAGGTCAATCGCTTCTTGCTGGCGATTCTTTTCATCGGCCAGTAGCAAAGCCAGATTGTGACGGGCGGCCAGCAGATTCGAATTCTTCTGCAAGGCCTCGCGGTACAGGCGCTCCGCTTCGTCGCGCTTGCCTTCGGAAGCTTTGAGAGTTCCCAGCGCGTTGTATGGCTCGGCCGAATCCGGCGCGAGCGCAGTGGCTTTCTTATACGATGCCTCGGCGTCCTTGCGCCGGTTCAAGCGCTGATAAACCAGGCCGAGATTGTACGGCAGGTAGCTATACTGCGGCGTCAACCGGATGGCTTCCTGATAAGCGCGAATGGCGGATTTGTAGTCGCCCGTCTCGACGTAAGCCAGCGCTTCATTGTGCAGCGGATAAGACCAATGCCGCGCGCGGCGGACCGCATCATGAAAGGCCGGAATCGCTTTGTCGTACTGCGCCTGCTCCAGGTATGCGATGCCCAGTGCGTTGAATCCGTAGGCGGCGCCTGGATCGATACGCACAGCCTGTTCCAGCAAATCGGCTGCCTGAGGGAATTTCTTGTCGTAGAGCAGCGCCCGGCCTTGGAAGAAATCCTGGCGCCCTTCCAGGTACAGCGATTCGTGCGTCAAAGTTCGCGCGGCTTCCATGTAGCGCGCAGCCTGTTGGAACTCCTGTTGAGATTGCGGCGTCTGGTCTCCAGTGAGATAGCGCAGCAGCACCTGCTGGGCTTTGTTCTCCAGCGCGATTCGAAGCTGGTTTTCGCGTTCTGTGTACAATTCCGGATCCAATTCGGTTTTGAGTTTCCCGAGCGCTGAGAAAGCGCTGTCCGCTTCGCCGGGCAAGATGCGGCCGGCTTGGATGGCGGATGTGAAATGGTCAATGTCATCGGATGCCTGGTCCTCCGCCAGCTCGCTCCCCGGCGATGCTGACGCCAGATACAACGGCTGGCCGTTCCGGGAATCCAGCAGCATGCGCCAATGGGCCAGATTAATTCCTGGCTTCTTGACGTCGGAAAGCTTGATGTCCACCGTCCCCGGGCTGATGTCCTGCGGATGTTGTTTTTCTCCGGTTGCACGGGGAACCTGCGTGGTTACGTATCGAATCAGTTCTTCCCCCGTGACAGCGCCATCGCCGTTCTCGTCAGCCGCGCCTTCCAGGCCTTTTAGCACGAAGTAGCTGAACGCTCCGTGACCGCCTCCGAACTCGGGGCCTTCCCGCGAAAGCTCCTTGCGCCGGCTACCCATGATTCCTAAAAGCTCACCTTCCAGGTTCTTGAAATTCTCCACCGTGGCATTCACAGTGTTGTTCTGGATGGTTCCAATGGTTCCGGCCTTGCAGACATCCACAAACAGAAGCACGCGACCCACCTTGGTGAGCTGCTCTTCAAATAGCGACTGTAGCTCCGCCATGGGCAGCGCAGTGCTCTTCAAGTCCTGCGGATCGGAATCGTAGGTGAGGATGTAAGCGTCCTTGCCGTCCACTGTGCCGTGACCGGCCACCAGAATGATCACGGTATCGGCCTTGGTGGCGCGGCGCTTCAGGAAATCCTGAAATCCCAGGCGCACCGCGGCGGTAGTGGCCTTTGAGTCGGTGAGCAACAGAACGTTATTCAGCGCCAGGCCTCCAGCGCGCGGGCTCTTCAGGAAATCGGCGAATACGCTGGCATCGCGTTCGGCGAACTGCAACGACAACTCCGGCTTTTCGTATTTTGAGATACCGATCAGTAAGGCATAGGTTGTCCCGCCCGCAACCGCAGCAGCTGTTTTGGCTGAGGCTTGATCAGCCAGCGCCTGCTCGAGATCGAAGATCTTGCTCTTTACCCAAACCGCGTCCGGCCATTGCTCGCGCAGCTTGTAGTACATCTCGAGCGAGTTGGCCGGCAGCTTGCGATTCTCAAAAATAGTGGCTTCGCTCACCAGTGCCGCTTGGTCCTTGGGATCGCTTTTCAGAGCCGCGTCGTAGGGAGCTAACTCGGCAACAACGTCGGAACTTAGCTGATCGCGCGGCGTGGGCGGGATCTCCGGCTTATTGACGCCGCGCGTCATGGTGACGCCGTAATGTTGCTGGCTTGCGGCTCCAATGCGCAACGTGGGAGGTAGCGTGCAAGCGCGCGCTGGCTGCTCGGTGATCTTCCCGGCCTTCACCTTGGTCTGTTTGGCATCCAATCGGACTTCGCCTGCAGGACCCAACGTATCGATTGCCTTGGCTGGGCAAAAGAGGAACGATGCGGGCGAGCTTTCGGTCCTGAGGCCGTCGCCGGCAAAAAGCAGATCGCCAGGCCTCGCCGCGAGTGGCGTCTCAGTATCCGCGCGCAGCACCTTGCCGCCCACGCCGTTCAGGACCAGGCCAACGGCTACTTCTTTCTCGTCGGCGGCAAATGCGCCAGCGGCAACCAGGAGGGCGGCGGCGAAAAGCAACAGTTGCTTACGTATGCTACCGAGCCGCGACCGTAAGGGAGTCGGTGCGCAGTTTGATTCTTCGGCTCTAAGCATTGACCACAGCCTTCGCCACCAGCGATGCAACCGTATACAGACTGATCGGTAGCGCTTTGCCTCGCACCGGCGCATCGGATAAAAAAACGGTTTCCACCTGGTTCCCCAGCTTGCTCTGCGTGGCGCCGCTCATCAATAGTTTCGTGTGGTGCTCCTTATTCAAACTTTCGAGGCGAGACGCAAGGTTCACGGTATCCCCAAGCACGGTATATTCCATTTTATCGGCTGAACCCACGTTACCGACAACTGCCGGGCCCGTATGGATACCGGCGCCGGTTTCAAACCGGTTGGGGAGCGTCACTATCTCGGTGGCGCAGCGCACGGCGCGGATAGGATGGTCGCCGGGGATCGAGCCTTCGTCGTCGTCGGAAAAAATGGCCAGAATGCCGTCGCCGATGAACTTATTGGCGTGACCGCGATGCTTCACGATGATGGCCACCATGGCGGCCATGTATTCGTTGAGTATCTGGACCACGGCTTCCGGTCCTTCCTTGGCAGACATGTCTTCCGTGAAAGCCGTAAAGCATCGAATGTCAGTGAACAGGATGGTCACCTCCAGCCGCTTTCCAGAGAGGGCGATGGCTTCGGTTTCGTCGATCGATGTAGCCGCCTTCTTTCCGACAAACAGGGCGACAGCGCTGCGGAAGAGGTTGCCGCGTCTCTCCTCAGTAGCGAAGCGGTAAACGATAGAGAAAACCAGGCAGATGGAAGTGGCCAACAGGAGTTCGGACGTGGACAGGATGAGGCCGGATTCAAACAGGAAATGGGTGAAAATGAGAATCGCAATTATCTCGAGCAAGATCAGAGGAACTGCCCGGCTGGCCGCGGCCGAAGTTGAAACCAGCACTGTGACCGTGGTTGCAAGAATGAGGGAGAGCAACCGCAACCATTGCGGAACGCCCACCAGATAAAGATGGTCCAGCAACGTGCGCACCGTGTTGGCATGCACTTCCACGCCTGCGGTGTCCGAATGTTTGATGAGAGGGTTGAAGAACGGCGTATCGTAGCGATCCTGCACAAAATCGCTGCCCACCAGAACGATCTTGCCCTGAACCCACTTGCGGAGCTTAGCTTTATCTCCAGCCTCGGCGGCGGCTACGAAATCGGCGAGGGAGACCCTGGTGAACGTTCCGGGACCGCCGGCATAATTGATAGTGACGGTTCGATTCTGGGTGGGGATCGCGCGCCCCTGCAACATGATCTTGCCATTCCGAATCTCAGCATCCGCGCCCAAATATTTCTCGACGATGCGCATCGCAAGACAGCGCGCGGGTGGAGGATCATCCGGTTTCGGCGACGGCGCTTCCATGAGTTCCTGCCTGCGGGAAAAGTCGTCCGAATCGGAAGTCAAGTTGGCGAAAGCCGCCAATCCTAAAGCCGCGGCAATCATGTTGATGGGGATCGTCTGGGCCGCCTTGTTGGATTGCAGCCGTTCCACGTAGCCCACCACCACCGGAACCGGCGATGAACTCACCGCGCCGGCCAGCTTTTCATCAGCATCCTTTTCATACTTGTCGATTGGAATGCCAAAGGCCAGGTCTAACCCGATTACCTTGGCGCCGGCTTCCCCAGCGGCGGTGATGGCAGCCGCATAGTGTTTATTCCAGAACTCCAGCGGTTCCGGAAAGATGTCCATGGCGTTCTGGTCCCCCGTGAGCAGAACGATGTTGGGGATTGGAGGCGGTCCAAACAGATAATTGCGCACTACGAAATGCGCATCGTAGGCCTTGAGATTGAGGGTTTGAAAGAAGCTAACTTCGCCGAGCGACCAGGCCGCCAGCACGCTCCCGATGGCGAGTATCACGCAGAGGGCCCAGTGCCTCCACTTCCTAGTCATGTTAACCTGCATCTTACTACGGCGGGACTCTGACTGTGATGTTTGGCCGGTTATGGCGTAAACTGTCAGCATTTAGAAGTGGACCAGTTTGGTTGTGGGGCAGGATGGCATCCTGCGCGCGGGTTGTTAACCCGCGCAGTTTGCGCCGATTGCCAATCGGCGCGCAGGTTACCAACCTGCCCCACACGCTGAAGCTGGCACGCATCAGTGTGTGCGCAACTTTGCTGTTCGCGGTCGTGGGATTCTCCCAAACCACACAGGGCCTGATTTCTGGACGTCTGGTGAGTTCAGTGACCGGCCGGCCCATTGCGGGCGCCAGCGTTACGTATTCGAGCTCGATCACCAATCTGGCGGGGGCGGCTCAGAGCGACGCGTCCGGCTACTATTACCTGCCTCTGCTCTCGCCTGGTTTTTATCGGCTTCGGGTCACGGAGCCCGCCTATCAATCACAGGAAGTCCAAGAGCTGGAGCTGACCGTGGCTGCCAGGATTGAGCTGGATTTTCGGTTGCGGCCGCTGAATGATGTGTGGGAGAGCGGCCAATATAACAGCGTATTCCTGCCTGGATCGAAAACCATCGTCACGTTCTTCGGCCCTGACGTGGACCCCAGCAAGTCCGGATCTTTTGAGGCGCAAAAAGGACGCCGTGAGACGCTGGAATCGACCGTTTCAGAGGTGATTGACTCCGGCGAGATCGACAGTCTGCCCCTGGAGGGCCGCGACGTCTACACCATGCTTGTAACGCAGCCCGGCGTTACGTCGGACGCCGCAACCGGCCGCGGGTTGGGTCTTGCGATCAACGGCCAGAGACCTTCCGCCTCGAATTTCTTGTTGGATGGGCTGGAGAACAATAACTACCTCATCACCGGTCCACTGGTCATCCTCGCACCGGAGGCCATTCAGGAGTACCGCATATCCACCAATAACTTCTCCGCCGAATATGGCAGGACATCCGGTTTTGTCGCGAACGCCATCACAAAATCCGGCGGCGACCGGTTTCACGGAGTGGCCTATTTCTATGTAAAGAACGATGTGCTGAACGCCAACGATTTTCAGCAGAACCTAATCGGTGCGCCGCGCCCGCCGGACAAGGAAATCCAGCCAGGCTATCAGGTGGGGGGTCCGGTGCTCAAAGACCGGATGTTCTTCTCGAGCGCTTACGAATATTTTCGAAGCCGCAGCCAGCAGGCTCCATTCACTTTTACGTTTCCAGCGGCGGACTTCATTTCAAACTACACCCAGCCGAATTCACTGGCGCGGCAGTTGCTGACCGAGTTTCCAGCGCCGTTTGTTGCGAACGGGAATTTTCCGACCGGCACACTGACGCTCGCGCCTCCAGTAGCGGTGAATCGGACACTGGCTATCGAGCGGCTGGACTACACTCGGCCCGGAGGCAAGGATCGCGTTCTGGGGCGCCTCATGCTCAATCGCTTCGAGGAACCCGATTTCATTTGGTCGCCCTACCCGGCCTTTACTTCCGCCCTGAATGAAAACACGTGGGCATTAGGCGGCAGTTATATTCATTCCTTCAAACCCGATCTCACCAACGAGGCGCGGCTCGGTTACAGCAGCGATGATCTACATTGGAACCGGCCGCACCCAGAGATCCCGACGTTGCTATCGCTCGACGGGACAATGCTGCCGGGGAGTCCGGCTTTCTACGCGTACAAGAAT
Organism: Bryobacterales bacterium; assembly: GCA_003162425.1. Lineage (GTDB taxonomy): Bacteria > Acidobacteriota > Terriglobia > Bryobacterales > Bryobacteraceae > Palsa-89. The sequence continues at coordinate 14,026 of PMOK01000078.1, forward strand.
GTCAACAATAGCTGGGAGATGCTGGACAACCTGACCTGGATGCACGGACGGCACCTGGTAACCACCGGGGCGGGTTTGCTGTTGCGGTCGTCTAACGGTTACCTTACCGCTGGTCAGGATGGCGAGTACGCTTTCGAGCAGGCTCTCGCGTTCGCGTTTGGGACCCCAAGTGATTTCCGCGCATCCATCGATAGAGCCGCGCTGCCCAACTTTCAACAACCCTCCTTCGACCGGAATTACCAATATCGCCAATATTTCTTGTTCGCTCAAGACACTTACAAAGTCAGTTCGCGACTTACCGTAAATTACGGCGTTCGCTATGAGTTCTACGGTAGTCCGCGGAATACCGGTTCTGTCAAAGATACCCTCGTTCAACTTGGTTCGGGGAGCAGCTTACCGCAGCAATTGGCGGCGGCCACGTTAACGACGCCCACTACGGGAAGGAATGAGCAACTTTTCGGCTCTGACAAAACGGACTTTGCGGTTCGCGCCGGCGCGGCTTACGACCTATTCGGCACCGGCCGCACGCTGCTCCGCGGTGGCTACGGGATCTTCTACGACCGGCCCTTTGACAATTTGTGGGAGAACTTACGAAACAACGATCTGGTGGTACCGGAATCGTTGAAGTTGCCAGCGGGTCAGTTCAACTACCTTGCACCGATCCCAACGGTGCTCGCTTCGCTCCCTGCTCAAGTTGTCAATACCGATTTTCCCAACCTGACCTTAGTTAGTCCCAACCTGCGCAATGGCTATGCGCACAGTTACTTTGCTGGCGTGCAGCACAGGATAACTGATAACTTCACCGTCGAAGTAAATGGATTGGGCACTTACGGGCGCCGGTTGATCACAACCGACATCATTAATCGCGACTTTTCGGTCAACCGCGGCATCGGCAACCCAACCAGCATCAATCCGGATCTGCCGGCCATCTCTTATCGCGCCAATCAGGGATTCTCGGATTACAACGCGCTGACGGCGGTGGTCCGTTACCGAGCCAGTCATGGGATGGTGCAAGGTTCTTATACCTGGAGCCATACCATCGACAACCAGAGCGATCCCTTGTTGGGCGATTTTTTCAATCTAGACTTCGCCAGCATCCAGGGTGGATCCGGCACCACGGGTCATGCGGCTTTCACCCAGCAGTTCAATCCTAACGTGGACCGCGGCAATTCCGACTTCGACCAGCGCCAGAACCTGGTGATTTTCTCCTACTGGAATCTGCCGGCGCCGTTTGCCAGCTCGAAGTTTGCAACTGTGTTTCGTGGCTGGGTGGTTTCGGAATTAGCGGCGTTCCGATCAGGATTGCCCTATACCGTGTACGGCACATCCAATGCGATTCCTGGACAGGGACAGCTTCTCGACAACCGCGCCAACATCGTGAATCCGAGCCAGGCTGTGTTGGCGAATCCTGTGCCGGTAGCGGGCGGAGAGCGCTTGCTGAATTACTCCGCCTTTTCCGAAGCCGCTCCGAGCGTCCTGGGCAATTCCGGACGGAATGCGTTTACCGGGCCGGGATTCTATAGCGTGGACGTGGGCGTGTCCCGTTCCTTTGGTTTGCGGTGGCTGGGCGAAGGCGGACGCCTCACGCTTCGCGCGGACGCGTACAACTTCCTGAACCATGCCAACCTAGGTAATCCGAATTCCGAATTCACAGATCCCAGGTTTACCAATCCTCTAACAACAAATTTCGGAATCGCGACCTTCGGCCGGCAGGGGACGCCGTCGGGTTTCCCGGCGGTAAGTCCATTGAATGAGACAGCACGGCAGATTCAACTCAGTGTGCGGGTTCTGTTCTAATGCTACGTAGGACAAGCCTCTGGCTTGTCTGTTCAAACCCGGACCACCAACCTCCCGCCCGCTGGCACAACAATTTCCTCTTCCAGGATCAGCGCGCCACCGTCACGGTGATGAGCGCAAGGGCGTCCGTCCAGTGTGATGGAAGTTGTTTGTCCAGCCACTTGCGCCAGTCGAATGGATTTTAGCGGTAGCGTGCCTTCGCTCAATGCCAATTCCACGCGGTCCTTGCCGATTGAAAACGTTCCCCAGCCCAGGCCGGTTGAAAAGAACGACGTGAAGTCCGGTGCTGTAGTCTTCGGCATCAGACTGATCGCTTTCGCGGCTCCGTGATAATCAAAGCCGCTGAATGCAACCACGCTCGACCACGCTGACATGGCTCGCGCGTAATGATGGCCGCACTCCGGTTCATCCCATGGATTGCGGCGTTCGCCGTCATATCGCCGGCGCACGTTCTCGATGGTTTCCAGGCCCTCCCGCAGCATTCCGGCGTGAATGAACTGCGCGGCCACCAGATATTCGATTCCAGTCCATGCTTCCTGAAAATAGGGGAACGGGATCTTCGGCCGGCCACCCTTGGTGTAATCGCAAACCAGCAGCGCAGCTTCGTCGTTCAACGCATAAACTCGCTGCACCGAATCGTGCTCGAAGAGTTGAGCGCGGTAGTTGTACTTGTGGATGGATTCCAGCGTCTTTCGAATGTGGGCCGGATCGAGCAGTGGACCAAGACCGGCAATATCCGCCAGGTACTGCCCGATCAATTGATCGGCCAGGCAGCCGTCGCCCAACTGAAACTCGGGTTGCTCCGGGTTATCCGCTCCCATATCGCCGACGGTGGCAGGCGCGATCTGGTTCTTCGGAATTCCGCGCACCTTTTGAATGTAGTAATCGCCGTTGAAGAGATTCTGATCAATCCAGGCGCTGCCCTTTGCGAATAGCGCGTGATAGTTCGCGGCTGCGGCGGTATCACCCAACGCGTTCGCCATCTCTTCGGCCGCGCGCAACGCTCCCAGATAGTAAACCGTGCCGAGCGGATTCGGACCATAGAACTCGACATCGTAGGTGTTGTGCTGGACACCCTCCAGCACGCCATTGCGATTGGGATCCCAACCTCCGGGAATCCATGCGAACGAAATACCACGCTGGATCTTCGGCCAAAGGCCACGCAGCCATTCAGTGTCGCCGCACAGCTTCCAATCCAGATAGGCCTTGATAATCTGGCCCATCTGTCCATCGGCCGCGGCATAGCCAAATCGATCCAAACCGTCCGGTAGCATCTGGCGGAATCGCATGCCGCCTTGATCGTCCTGCGAAAAACCGAATGCTGCCTTGCGCAACGACCTCGCCAGGCTGGGGAAAACGAATTGCGTGGAAGTCTCGTAATTCCAAACGTGCGTGCAGTTCCCGAAACAGCATCCGCGCTGGTCGTCGCAGCCTTCAAAGCCGTGGAACTCGCCATCCGCGGTACGAAAGCACGTCTGTGTGACTAACGTAGATAAATTGGACATGGCCGCGTCACGCAACGCTGCAGGCAGCGTGCTGCGCCGCATGGCATCTACGAAGCTGCGGGTCTGCCGTTCGGATTCCGGAAGCTCGTGAGCGGCATACTGCGCGGCCGACCATGCGTCCGTGAAGCGCGTGCAGTAGTAGTTGCCGATGACGTCGTTCTCGTGGCCTTTAGGAGCGGTCCATCCGGACCACGCCGCCGTGCGATTCGGAAAGTGCCAGGCCAGCAGAAAAGTGTAGCTTGCTTCGGCGCCGGCCGCAATTTCGCGCTGCAGGCACAGCGCGCCAGTGGCAGTTCGCTTCTCAGCTTCCGGCCCTAGCTGGCCGTCGGCGGTGAAATCGTCCCAGAACAGCATCGGACTGGCCCACCATTTGGCCGCAGGCCAGCCACGCAGATAGCTCACCCGGCCATCGCCAGGTTCGAGCAAACAGAGTGCAAACGAACCACGCAGCGGATCAGTCTCCTTCAGTTGGGGATTGCTCATGTACAAGCCCTGGAGACTCGCTCGCTCATTTCGAAATTCATTCGTGCGGCCGTCGCCACCCACCGGGCTATCTATCGAGAAAGCGATCGAAACCTGCGCCGCGCCAGGGCCGGGGTTGTGGACGCGATAACGTAGAATCGCAACCGGAAGCCCGGACGCATCCGGATTGAGAGGAATAAACGGGCTGAAGGCCTCGAGCGTGACGTGTACCGGCAGACTTGCATCCTGGAATGCAACGCGTGCTATCGGAAACTCGCCCGTGAAACTCGCGCCCGCCAATCTGCTCAGCCCTGGAGCATTGTCTGAACCGAGTCCAGAGGAGCCGGCGTACGGCGGCATGAGCCGCGCCTCCAGGACTCGCGCCACTGGCTTGGAGTTGCCGCGTTTGGCCCAGATGGAAGGAAACGCGTAGTTCGGCGAGCGGCCTTTATCGGGCCGATTGAAGATTTCCCAATCTCGCAGTTGCCCGCGCCCACCCAAGCTGATGCTGCCGGTGCCGATGCCACCCAATGGAAACGCAATCATCGCGAGCTGGCGTCCGGAATAAGTTCGCGGATAACGGATGCGTTCACCAGTCTCCACCGCTGCGCTGCGCTGGGCTTGGGCCGCCGCGAGCGCGGGAACGCCCGGCAAGCTGACGCCCGCGACAACGCCTTTGATGAAACCACGCCGGCCAGTGCCGGAATTGTCACTCATGTTTGGATTCCCTCTGCTGCAGCAGTCGCCACCGAAGCCATACGATGCTCGGGTTTGGGAGGCGCAGGGCTAAAGCACTGCATGTTTCCGAACTCGATTTCTCCGGGCAGCGTCGCTAGTTTTTCTTCGACAATCCGCTGGAGTGTAGCTGGATCGCCCTCGGCACGCACATTCAACAACAGTTGATGAAGCTCAGCCGGAGACGCATCCAGCATCCCGTGGACCAGCGGCTCTTCGCCGCTGCTGACGATGGAAGCTTTCAAATAGCCGCATGCCGAATCGTCGGAGAGCTTCAGGTGGACGATGCGCAGACCTTCGGCGGCTAGCGCATGCCGCAGCTCGTCAAGCAGCGGTCCAATTAATAAAGCAGGAGAGAGTGGAGGGTCCAGCTTCACACTAGCGCTGCAGTTGAGCCATGCCAATGCCGCCTCGGCACGCGCGTAGCGTTCGTAGTCGATATCCAGGATTCTCCCGCCGGAGGGAACTTCGCCCGCCAGCACTTCATCCAGCCACTCGGCTACTCCCTGCCCGGTGAGCGCGCTGAGGTAGCGCACCGGTGCGCCCGTGATATTCGGGAATTCGCTGTGCCGATCCACTTTGTTGAAGCACACCAAATCAGCTTCGTCGATCTGCGTTTGAAACAAAAAAGACAAGTCCGAACCGGCGTCACTCCGGCCGAGTTCATGCGCGCGTTCAGGATCCATCAGAACCGTGTAGGGAGCCAGGCGGACTTGCTGGCTGTAATAGAGCTTCAGCGGCTGCAACGTGGTTGCTGAAATATCGGTGCAACTTCCGACGGCTTCTGCGAAGATCACGTCCGGAGACCAGGCTCGAAGGCGTTCTGCGGCATCAATCAGTTCCGAGAAGCGGCAGCAGAAACACCCGCCTGTAACCTGATCGGCTGCAATTCCATTGGCGCTGACGAATTCGGTGTCAACCAGGTTGTTACCTTGATCGTTCAATATGGCGGCCACGCGCACACCGCGGCCTTTTAAGACACGCGAGGCCGCGAGAATCAGCGTGGTTTTTCCGGAGCCAAGAAATCCGCCCAGCGGAACTATGATGGGTCGCACGTAGCTGAGTCTATTCCCAACCGGTCGCCCGCCGCAAGCTGACGTAGCGCACGCACTCCTCGGTGCCGCGTTCACACTCGTGTGAACGCCATCAATCCGGAAACGCACTCCGATCGATACCTGGAATTATCCGCAGTGCATTCTTGTAGTAAAGTTTTTTCAGAACTTCGTCCGGCAGGTCCAGACCGTACATTTGCCAGAAGGCATGATATTTGCGGTAGTAGTCGAAATACTCGTCGGCGGTTTCGAGCACGCGGAAGTAGGTGTAATATTCCTGCGCGTTCCAGGCATCCTTGCCGAACATAACCCGGTCCTGGTATTTGATAAGCCATTCGCGCGCGAACCGCGGCTGGCGGCCAAGCTCATAGAGCACGGCGGCGATTTCCGTATTCACGTTCGGCAAACGGTCCAGCAGACGGCCCAGCTCCGCCAGATTGTTACCCAGCCAGCCTAAGTGGGCGGCGATAAAAACGGTGTTCGGATGCCGGGCGAAAAGATTGTGCTGCTCCCCCATCAGAGTTTCCCAGCTTGGGTATTTGTCGGGCGGCCGAGCGCGGCCGGGATGAGTTTTGAGCTCGAGCCAACGCTCATTATATTGATCCATTGGCTGGAAGAACGACAACGGCTCGGCGGTATGGATCAGCACCGGAATTTTCAATCGGGCGCAGGTTTCAAACACTTCGTCGAAACGCGGATCGTCCACGTGGATGCGCTGCCCCTTGGTGTCCTTCAGATCCATGCCGAAATTCTTGAAGATTTTCAAGCCTTGCGCGCCGTTGTGGACATCGCGTTCCAATTGCGCCGCGGCGCGCTTGTTGTATTCAGGGTCATCGATGTTCGTGAAATCAATGTTCGCGAACACCACGAAGCGGTTCTTGTAGTGGCCCTTCATATTGGCCACGCCTTTTTCGAGACGGTCCCCGTAGCCGCCGCTCAGATTCACCATCACCTGCAGGTTGAGGCCGTCCATGTCCTTCACCAGCTTGTCCAACTGGTCGACCGGCATCGTTGAATTCTGATGATTGTGCACGTCGATGAACGGATACTTGGCGCGCGTGACGGGATGCTGCGGGACCACCAGCGTGGACTTAGGCTTGTAGTCTTCGATAGACATGCTCGCGTTCTGCGCAAACACAGCCGCGGGTACAACGGCAAGGATGAGTTTAAGCATGGATGGGATGTTCTTCGAGCAAAGCAACAATTCGATGGCGAAGTTCTTCGGTCAGCCGCACTCGATCGTGCGGTGACGCATGCGCTGTTGGAATAGGGTCGCCGATGCGCATGGCCACGATTCCTTTCTTGACGACTCCCGACCCGAACGGCAGCACTTCGCGTGTCCCTTTCAGCGCGACGGGAACTAGAGGCACCCCTGCCTTGATGGCGATGTACGCCGCGCCTTCCTTGAAGTCGCGCATTTCGCCGGTGCGCGACCGCCCGCCTTCGGGAAAGATGAGCAGCGAGATTCCCTCTTCACGAACCACCTGCGCCGCCAGCGTCATGGTCTTCACCGCCGCGCGCGGATCTTCGCGAGGGACGCGTATATGGCCGGCGCGCCCGAGATGCCATCCCAGAAACGGAATCTGAAAAAGACCGCGTTTGGCAAGGAACCGAAAGCGCACCGGGATGCTTGCCAGAGCCACCGGCGTGTCCATATAGCTCAGGTGATTGGACACGAATACATAGCTGCCGTCTTTGGTGATTTTTTCGAGACCCTCCACTTTGATCTTCACGCCGCTCACAGCGAGCAAGGCACGTGCCCAAGCACGCTCCACCGCGTTTTGCCTGCGTCGCGCGGGATCAAAGAACGACACCGCGAGACTCGCTGTTCCGTACACAATTGTGGCCAGGACGATGAGTGGGTCCGCGATTAGCAACGCGCGTAACAGGGACACTCGTTTCATTGTACGAGGAGGGCGCGCGCCTCGCCCACCACGAAGAGCGATCCGGTGATGAAGACGACGTCGTCGGGAGCTGCCTCGCCCAACAATGCCACGGCCTCGCCCACCGAATGCGTGATGCTCGCGCCCGGAGCCGGGATCTCCTCCGGCGGCATAGCTCTAGAATTGGCGGGCGCAGTAACGATCACGCGATCCGCCAGCGGGAATAGCAACGATGCCATTTCGCCGGCCGCCTTGTCGCGCATGACGCCGTAGACTATCCAGATTCGGCGTCCTGAATAGAATCGGCGGATGTAATTCGCCAGGGCGCGCGTGCCCGCAGGATTGTGAGCACCGTCGAGAATGATTTCCGGCTCGCGGGAGACTTGCTCCAGCCTTCCGGGCCAGCGCGTCAGGGCGATGCCGGCGGGCGAAACGCCGAGCTGGTGAAGCGAAATCGCTGCGGTGCGGGCGTTCTCAACCTGGTGTTGTCCAGCTAAGGGGCAAACGATCTCAAGATCCCGCATCCGAAACTTACTGCCTCGCTCATCGATGCTGAGATCCGTGATGGCCCAATCGCGCGCCAGAGTGTATGGTCCTTTGGCGTGAGCGCGCAGGACGGTTTCGGCCTCGGCTGGTTGCTCGGCGAAGATGGCTGGCACGCCGGGCTTCAGGATGCCCGCCTTTTCCGCCGCGATCTTCGCCAGAGTGTCACCCAGGAAGAACTGGTGATCGAAGTCTACAGGCGTAATCACCGATAGCGCTGGGTTCACTACATTGGTCGCATCCAGACGGCCGCCCATCCCGACCTCAAGCACAATCGCGTCCACATGATGATGGGCAAACAGCAGAAACGCCATTGCCGTGACGCTCTCAAAGTAAGTCGGGTGTAAGTCGAGTTCGCCCGCCAGGAGCATGCGTTCGGCCTTCTCGTGGACGTCAGTGAAAGCTTCGGCAAATTCAGTTTCACTGATGGGTTGTCCGGCCACCTGGATGCGCTCGGTCGGCTCTATCAAGTGCGGCGAGGTGTAAAGCCCCGTGCGAACACCGGCGGCGCGAAGGCCAGCCTCGATCATGGCGCAAGTGGAACCCTTCCCGTTGGTCCCCGCCACGTGCACGAATCGGCCGGTGCGATGCGGGCGGCCCAGCGCTTCGAGCAAATGCGCGATCCGGTCTAGGCCGAATTTCGCGGTCTGAATCTCGTTTCCGAGTGAGTAGAGAAACCGGACGGACTCGGAATAAGTCATGCGCGATTGGCCTGACTGCGCGCGAAGATCACGCGGCCCGCCAGCACCAGCAACAAGGTGCCGCCCACCACCTTAAGTTCGAATAGCCACACTGAGGCCACGCCCGGCGGAGGAATTGCAGAAAGGACGATCGCGATCGCGGAAACAATCGCTCCCGTGGTTCCGGCCCAGCGTTGGCCGAATTTCATGCCGGACGCGAAGATGTATACGAACGGGATCAGAGTTACGATCACCGTCATATCCACCATGATCTGATATGAGGCGCGCAGGTTCTCGCCCAGCTCCGCCAGCACCAGAAAGATGCTCGAAAACACACCCTGCAGCAGGATCGATACGTAGGGCGTTCTCCAACGCGGGTGCACTTTTGCAAAAGCTGAGGGCAGGTAATGATCCAGTCCCATTGCGAACGGCAAGCGCGAGTTCCCGGCTATAAAGCTGTTAAGTTGCCCCAGCACGCCGACCGTGATCAGCAAAGCAAAGCACGGTGACAGCCAGGTGGCGCCGAACCGGACGCCCGCCACATCGCCGGCCTGCGCAAGCCCGGTCATTGGATTGATGCGGCTCGGAGGCAGCAGCGCTAGCATCGCCGCGGTTCCGGCCATATAAAACGCCGCGCACAGGAGTCCCGAGATCCAAGCGGCGCGAGGAATAGTTTTTGCCGCGTTTTGAATCTCACCTCCCAGAATCGGCGCCAGCTCCAGCCCAACCATCGCGAATGCGATCTGCGACCAGAAGTTTAAATTAGACCAGCTCACGTCAGGAATGAGGTTAGTGAAGTGCGTGGCTGAGCCATAACGCCACGTTGCCAGCAATCCGAGAATGCAGAGCAGGAGGGCCACCAGATATGCCGCACCGCCGCCGAGAAGGCTGGGCCACTTTCCTACTCGCAGTCCCACCAGGTTTGTGAAAATGGCCAGCCACAGCACCGCCAACGTGGCGGGAATAGCGTAAAGAGCGTTCTCGGAATATTTGACGCCACTTTCTCCGAACATGAAGCTTGCCATCGCCACACCGGAGAGCAACAACGTCGGAAAGTATAGAATGTTGCTCACGAAGTAGACCCAGGCGGCCAGAAACCCGTGCCAATCGCCGAAAGCTCGCTTGGTCCAGACATAGAATCCGCCTTCTTCGGGGAAGCGGGCGGAGAGCGAGGCAATCACCAGCGCGGACGGCAGAAAAAAAGTGAGCGCGGCGAGAAGCCAAAGTGTCAGCGAACCGGGGCCCACCTGGGCAGCCGCAGCCAGCCATCGGATCCCGGCCACGGCCGAAACGTTGAACAGCACCAGGTGCCACAGCCGGAGTTCGCGCCGCAGCGCGGGCTGCGCGTCAGACATGGTTCCGATAGGCTTCAGGGAGTCTCATGTTTCAGGTTCATCGTACACTATGACAAAGGGCTCTTTATGGCGACCACCCCGAAATTGTTGACTTACGAAGAGTGGCTCAAGCTGCCCGAAGCGGAAGGCATTGAGGAAGTCGTGAATGGCGAAATCCGAAAAATGCCTCCTAACAAAATCCTCCACGTGGATACTGTTGAAAACTTAGCTGATCTTTTGAAGGCCAGCGTGGACCGCAACAAAATTCAAGTGCGCGTCAGCACATTCGGGCTGGTTACCGGTCGCGATCCCTTGACAACAAGAGTACCGGACGTCGCTGTATTTGTGCGTAGCCAGGTGGTGGAACAAGATGCCTACATTCATTCGGCGCCAGAGTTGATAGTGGAAGTTCTTTCGCCAGCAAACGCGCGCGGAGCGAACTGAGAAGTTGAAGGATTACGAGACTCTTGGGGTTCTGGAAGTTTGGGTGGTTTCTCCAGAGGCGCGGACCGTCGAAGTGCTCTCGCTGAAGGATGGCAGGCTCCGAACAACCGCATTGTTGCGGGACGGCCAAATCAAGCCGGTGCATCTCCCGGGCGTGTCGGTGGACGTCGCGGCAATATGGCCCAGGTGACGCACTCCCAGAAAGGGCTCTTTATGGCGACCACCCCGAAATTGTTGACTAACGAAGAGTGGCTCAAGCTGCCCGAAGCGGAAGGCATTGAGGAAGTCGTGAATGGCGAGATCCGAAAAATGCCTCCTNNCGATCCGCAGAGGATCTTTGTGGTCACCACTGTTTTTGGCCTTGTCATCCGGCAGGAGCCGGTTAACCACGCGAGTGCCGGACTTGGCCGTATTCTACGCAAACCGGATTGTCGAGCAAGACGGCTACATTCATTCGGCGCCAGAGTTGATAGTGGAAGTTCTTTCGCCAGCAAACGCGCGCGGAGCGAACTGATAAGTTGAAGGATTACGAGACTCTTGGGGTTCTGGAAGTTTGGGTGGTTTCTCCAGAGGCGCGGACCGTCGAAGTGCTCTCGCTGAACGATGGCCGGCTCCAAGCAACCGCATTGTTGCGTGAAGGCCAACTCAAGGCCTCACAGCTTCCCGGCGTAACAATCGAAGTCACAGCTATCTGGCCAAAATAACCCAACCCCCGATTTCCATTGTTCCGGAAATCGGGGATTGAGTATCCTGTCACCGCATATTTACTTGGGGCAGCCGATCTTCTTTAGCTCGGCTTCCGGCAGCTCCTTGGCATCGCGTGCCGCGGGCGGCAGCGAAATTCCCTTCGGAACCAGCCAGATTTCCACGCGGCGATTCTTGGCTTCGTTGGCGTCCAGCTCGGCGCCCTTACGCTCCTTGGGAGCGGTGGTCGAGATGGTGCACGAAGTGGGAAGAGCTTCAGTCTCTTGCGTTGCTCCCACCCAGACTCCCTTGATGCGTGAAGCATCCAGAGTGGTGCAGGTTCCACCCCCGCCGCTCAATACGCCAGCGACGTTCAGCACCCGGTCACGATCCAGATGCCGCAGCTTGCTGGATCTGGTCTTGGGAACTTCGTTCGAATCGATGTGTCCCACCAACACGACATCGTAATTGGCGTTTGCATTCAGCATCGGATATAACTGCTCAATCAAAACGCGCTTACCGCAGTTGTTCACCCTAGCGCTGTCCTTCGGGAAGACGATATCGCCGAAGTGCTTAACTTGCGCCGCCAGGTTGACCGTGACGTTGGTGGAAGCGTTGGCGGAACCTCCCTTGCTATCGGTAAGCGTAGCCGTGATCGTAACCGGCTTGGACTGCGGTCGGCTGAGATCCGTTTCATTGAAGGAAACACCGCTCGAGTTGTACTGAGCGGTGGCGCCGCTTCCGGAGACCGTCCCTTCACTCGCTGCCCAACTATAGGTCAGCGTGCCGCTGCATTCCGAACCTGTGCCGTTTACGCTTAGCGCGGCGGATTGGCCGCGATCGAGAACCGAGGGATTGGCCGTCAGCCCTCCCAGCGTGGGCTTGTTGTACACGCCCACATGGATTGATATCGAACTTGCATCCACTGCGGTGGCCGCATGGTCACTCGTAGTGTCCGTAACGTGAACAGCAACGGTGTAATCGCCGGAAGAGTCCGGCGTGAAAGTGTAGTCGGCGCTGTTCCCGCCTTGATTAGTTCTGTTCACCGACCACTGATAGGTCAGACTGTGGCCTTGCGGATCGGAGGCATCGGAGTGCAACCGGACTGCATCGCCCGGGCAGACCGAGGTCGAACTCGCCGAGATCGAGCCTGCATTCAAGCCATGCGGCGGTATTACAACAGGCTTGGGCGGCTCTGGCGGAGCCGGCCGCTCACCAACGTGGCCGAAGTACATAGTGAAACCACCGGTCAGCTGCACGCCGAAATTCCTGAACCCGCGCGGTATGGTGGCGGCGCCATCAAACGAATCACCGGCTAAACCGAACTGTGGAGTGTGCCCGTAAAGGCCGCGAGCGTCCACCCGAAGCCCGAAGCGCGGACTCAACTGGTACTTCAATCCGCCGCCGTAATTGAACTCCAGCCCACTGGATGATCGGAGATTACTGAACCCGGCCGAGGGTGGCAGCCCTTCAGCCGCTTGCCTGGCTGCGTCGTTGGGGACATAGTTCGCCTCGCCGGCGCCGGCCGTAACGAAGGGGCGGAACTTGCTGTCTCGCGGCGTGAAATGCATAACGCCGTTGAAGGATCCCTCATAGACGTGTGTCCCAAATATCGGGATGGGGGTACCGTTCGGAGTGGGGCCTCGAAACACCAGCCGGTGGTAGGAGAAGAAACCGAAATCTTGCTCCAGCGCGAAATAGTTCCAAATATTCTCGGTGATTCTCGCGCCCATCACTCCTCCCTGTTGCAACTGGGAGAACGGCTGACCGGCCTGTTTGGCATAATTGCCCCAGCCACCGTAGACGTTTAGCTCCAAGAAGTCGAAATAGTCGCCCGATTTCGCGGGCGCGGCGTTTTGAGCAGCGGCGCGATCGGGGCTTACCAAAAGCACGCCGGTAGTGGCCACTGCCAGAGCCGTAATCCTCCAGAATGTCTGCATATTCCTTACCTTTCTCCTCTGTCTGTCATTTGCTTGATGAAATTACATGATCAGTTTTCTGGGCTGCGCCAAACTGATCGATGTCAAAAACCAGGGCGCCACGGGCGGCGCTCAATGCGATCATGCGCCCGGGGATGTCCGCCGAGAGCCATAACGTATGAACCGAAGAGTTCTCCAGTCCTTCACTCGGAAAAACCTGCCAGGATGTGCCGCCGTTGAACGACCGGTAGACTTTCCCGTATTGGATCAGGAAAGCCTCGCGGCTCCTCGCCGGGTGGAAGCGAACCGAGTTCACGGTCGCGGCCGGAACGCCGTCGGTGACCAACTTCCACTGCCCGCCTCCATCCAGAGATTGCAAGAGGCCGCGCGAAGTGGCGGCCAGGATGGGATCATCGCGGTCCGCGGGAAGGGCAATGTCATAAACGTAATAATCGTTCCCCGGAAGCGGCGCGGGACGCCAGTTTCGGCCCGCGTCTTCGGACACAAACAGGCCGCCTGCGGTTCGAACGGCCAGGCGCGAGGCGCCGCGCGGAGGTGCATAAATAGCCTGCACCGGCACACCCGCGATTCCACTCGCGGTCAGCCGTTCCCAACTGCTGCCGCCGTCCGAGCTCCGGAACAACCCGGACTGTGTACCAGCGAAAAGAACCAGCTTGTCCAGTTGAACCACCTGTAGGGATTGGATGCGAATTCGTCCAAAATGTTGCGCGGGCCGACTCGCGGAAACCCTCGGTTGAATTACGAGCCGCGACCACGTCTTTCCACCGTCGGCTGATTTCAAGACTTCGTCCTGGCTGGCTGCGAATAGCAGATCCTGCCGGGAGGGCGCAGCGACTAGGCTACTGAGATTGCGCCCCGCCAGGGCTTCTTCATTGGCGCACAACGTCCAGTCCAGCCCGCCGTCGACACTTCGAAACACTCCGCCGTGACGCCCTTCATAAATGCTGGTGGCGTAAAGCCGGTTGCCGGACCCGGTAATCTGCGTCAGGCTGTGGTTGACGAATCCGCGATTGTAACCCGCAAAAGTTTGGCCCGAGTCCGTGCTCTTCAGGATTCCGGCGAACTCGGTGGCCAGGTAGAGAACCCGCGGGTCATCGGGATCAAACACCATCCAATTCACCTGTTCGGTGCTCAAGTGCAGCCAGGAGCGGCCTCTGTCCGGCGATTTGAACAATCCCAGTGTTGTGCCGGCGAAGATGGTGTCCGAGTCGCGTGGGTCCTGCGCGATGACATGGGTGCGCCGGTGCGTTCCGGGAATGCCGCGCAGCTTGGTCCACAACTCGCCGCCGTTTTCGCTGCGATAGATTCCGCTGCAGGCGCTGGCGAAGACCACTTGCGGATCTTTCGGATCCACGCGGATTGAAAAAATATCCGAATCATCGATCAGTCCGGTCGCGATGGGTTGCCAATTCGCGCCACTATCGGAGGTTTTCCACGGCAGATGGGGCGTCCCGGCGTAGATGACGGTTGCGTTCGCTGGATCGAAGGCGAGCGCCGTGATGTCCCGCATCTCCAAATTGCTTTCCGCGGAGATTCTCTGCCAGCCCTCGCCTGCGTCAGTGCTGAGGTAAACGCCTTTGGACGTGCCTGCCGCCAGCACGCGAGCGTTCGAGGGCGCCAACGCCATGGATTCGATGCGCACTCCGCGCATCCCGGCCAGCGGCTTCCAATGCTCACCGCCATCGCGGCTTTCGTAGACACCCGAGTCGGTGGAATCGCCCGCATCCAGGCCGGCATAAAAATGCCCGGATGAGGTTGGATCGATGATCAATGCGTCGAACGTTCCTGGAGTTCCGGGCGGGAACGGCAGCAGCCGCCAGGATTCCCCGGCGTTGTCTGATCGGAACAACAGTGAATCGCGCGCGCCTGCCAGCAGCGTGTTGTGATTCTCCGGATCGATGGCTATGGCTCGCGCACTACCGCCGAAGGGCCCCGCCAGATGCCATCCCGCGATGACTGGCAACCCAGCGAGCAGACTAACACCGATGAGGCAGAGTGACGCTTGCCTCCCAACCTTTGCAAGTTTCACTTAATAACTAGCGTATCAGACCTGGTACCTGGTAATCTCCCCAGTTAGCGGTTGGTCATTTTTGGCTTGTTGGATGGACTACACAAGCAGTAATTTACTGCAAACCGCTGGCGGGTGCGTGACCGGCTAAATCGGTGATTTGCTCCGCGAGTTGTTGCGGACTGTCCAGGTTCTCCACCACCAGACGGCTATTCTCGCCCGCGGTCTCTATCGAGATGTCGCCTACGCTTAGCATTCTTTGCCCCATCGACTGGAGCACGCGAACGTCCTGCACTTTCGGAAGCTGGATGAGGCGCGTCGACTTCGACATCAGGCCGGTTTCATAGCGCAGCTTCTCGCCCGCGATGGTGAGCTTGACGGTTTGCCGCTGAATGTGGCGCTTGATGGGCCAGATCAGAAGTAACAAGCTTACAATCGGCAGCCAGGGGATGTCATACCTGTCTACCAGGTATTTGTAGTGGACAAATACGGCGGCCGCGATAACAAGTAGTGTGACCGCGTAGCCGGCCTTGATGAATTTCATGCTGGGGCGGATGACGATGTCTGGCATGGCCGTGCGTAAATTGTACCTCGCCTCTAAATCGGAGGTGACATCAACCGAAGATCTCGCAAGGAATCTCCGCCGCGAACTCCTCCACGAACCGGTCCAGCGCTGCCCAATCTGTATACTCGTAGTCCCGCGAAGTATCCGTGTCTTTTCCGCCTTTCTTTGCGATCTGCTGCATGACAAAGCGCAGTAGGAAGTTGTATTTGGTATACAGTAACGCGCCGGCCACCGCCTTGGCGCGCTGCGGATGCCAGCCAGTCTTCGCGGAAAACGTGTCCAGCATACCCTGCACCAGAGCGACCGACTGCGTGTGCTGCTCCGGTGTTGCGTTAGCATCCTCAACGCCCGCTTCGGTCAGATTCACGGAAAGAAACGCAGTGGGCATCGCCTCCAGTTCCGGACGATGTTGCTTGACGAATTTGATCATCTCGGGTTCGTGCTTACCAATGTGAATAGATGCCGCAAGGATGGCTCCAGCATATTTATCGAGAACGATTCCGTCAGCCCGGTCACGAAGATTACGGACGTCGGCCTCCAGACCACGCGCGCGCAGGGTGGCCGCAACGTGCTCGGCGACGCGCTGGGTGTGGCCCTGCCGGGTTGCGTAGAACACACCAATAGGTTTCATCGTGTTATTTGAACTGCACGCCGCTAGCCACCTGTAACCGCCAGTGGCCGCTCGAACGCCGAGGGAACAGCTTCAGTAGAATGCCGCAGGACTGCGCGATATTGCTCAGCCAAGCGATGAGGCACAATCGAAGGAAGCGATGCGCCCACCCACTCGAAAACGCCGCAAGGCCGTCACCAGAACCGCGCGATACCTCATCTCGTTGCCCGAAAGGATATTTCGATCAGGCGCCGCGCTGGCTGGAGGATTGATCCGGCAATTGGGCGACGTTACACTCCCGGCCGCGGTGCGCCGCACCAAAACTTACCAGACCATGGTGGACATCGCGCTGCGGTTCATGATCGAACAAATTGGGCAGGTGGAAGGCGTGTATCCTTCCGAAGGCGAGCTAGCGAACAATTTCCTGATGCGCCGCACGGCGGGCCACGGAATCGAACTGGTCGGCATTCTGGCCTTTCGCGCGTCACCGGTTTGGATCATGGCCGCGCTGGCCGATATCTCGGGAGCCGGCCGCCAGATTGTGCAGGAGGTGGCGGACGCCCTAAGGCAGGAAGGATTGCTCGCGGCCGATGCGAAATTCGAAAATATCGATCAACTGCTGGATGGCCTGGAACAGACCGCCGGCCGCGCTGCCCTTGTCTTCAATGCGCCGCCACTCGACGTGGCAAGTTTGCGTTCGGAGTGGGAGGCTTTTCGATCGAGCGCCAGTAAAATCCCGCCGCGCAATCTGCCATCAGCCGAGTTGGTGCGCCGCCACTGGGAGGAGCTGAAAGCGGAGGCGGTGCGCCAGAACCGATCCGTCTTCGCGATTTCATCATTGCTGGCCCTGGAGGTGGTGTCGCACGCGCCCCAGAATTTGCTGCGGCTCGGCCGAGCGGCCAATCGCGCAGTCTGGCGTACTGGTCAGATGTTGGCTGGCGGGTTGTTGGATCACTACAGCATTACGCTCATGGATATTCGAGAGCGGGGCTTTGCGGCTTATTGGGCGGAGCAGTTCCGTCCGTATATGCGAGCGGCCGCCGGGCAGTTTTCGCCGCGACACCGCTCGCTCACGGATAAATGGCTGCGGTGATAGCCTTGTAAGGATGAAGCGGCGAACCATTCTGCAAATATTGCCCGTGGCCGCTCTGCCGAAGCAACTTGTGAAAGCGGCGGACCTGTGTGCCGCAAACGGTGGCTCGCGATTCGAGGATTACACCTTCACTTTCTTTTCGGCCGAGGAGGCGGAGTTGACGGGCCGTTTGATGGAGATCATCATTCCCGCCGACGAGAATTCGCCGGGAGCCAAGCAGGCTCGAACTGCTGCGTTTGCGGACCTGATGTTGTCCACTGGCCCGGCGGACGCCCGCAAGCGCTTCCGTGAAGGACTTAACCTCTTCCGGCAACGGACGTCGCTAGAGGCCACCGTGGCCGAGGCGGCGCGCGAAGAAGAAGATCCGAAAACCGAACTTGGACGATTCTTTGTCACGCTAAAGCGAATGACCGTGGATGGATACTACACCTCGGCCGTGGGAATCCATCAAGATATGAAGTATCAGGGGAACGATCACCTCACGTCGTCGCCAAGGTGCGAACATCCGGAGCATAAATCACCGCTCTGAGGTCCCCTTGCTTACGCGCGGGGCTACATTTCCGAACGTTAGGTGCCATGCGCTGTAGCCCCGCACGTCAGTGAGGGGACAGCTTTCGCACGCTTTACAACTCGCCTTTACGCCGCTGCTCGCGAATATAATCCGTGGCCCGTATCGATAGAGCCATGATGGTCAGCGTCGGGTTCTTCTCGCTCGACGTGGTGAAACTACTGCCGTCTGTCACAAACAAATTCTTTACGTCGTGAGTCTGGCAGAAGCTGTTCAGCACGGACGTCTTCGGATCTTTCCCCATGCGCGCGGTACCCACTTCATGACTGGCGAAGCCGCCCGGCCGGTCGCCGAAAGTTTCCGTGACTGTTCCCTTCAGGCGGCCACAGATTTCTTCGCCAGTCTGCCGCAGGGCGCGATAGACAATCTTGTCCTGTTCGGAAAATCGGAACCGCACCACCGGTATCGGAATTCCGAAAGCATCTTTTTGATCCGGATCAATCGTGACACGATTCTCCGCCCGCGCTTCCACCTTGCCGAAACCTCCCAGCATCAGGAATCCGGGCTGCATCTTCCGCACGGTGTTCTTGAAACTCGATCCATAACCTGGGACATGATAGGCCTGGTAAGGGAACATGTTGCCGGCGAAGTTTATCTGGAAATCATAAGCTCCGGCGGGAGTCAATGTTTGAAAGCGTGGGATGAGGGCGTGGTCCAAAGCTCCGTCCTGATTGGATGCCTTCTGGCCTTCCAGTTCCTTTAGATAAATGTGCGTAGAGTCGCCCATGTGTCCATGCAGGTACCGGCCCACTACTCCGCTCGAATTGGCCAAGCCGGTCGGGTACCGGCGTGAGCGCGAATTCAAAAGGAGCCGGGCGGTTTCGACCGTCGCGCAGCACACCACGACGATGCGCGCCCGAACCTCTTCCTCCTGCCGTGTTTCGCGATCGATAAAGGACACGCCTTTCGCGCGCCCTTCGTCATCGATCAGGATTTCGCGCGCCAACGCGTTCTGGCGCAGAGTCAGATTGCCGGTTTTCCGTGCTTTGGGCAGCATGGAGCCGGGCGTGCTAAAGATGGCCGAGACGTCGCAGCCATCCATGCAGTGGCCGCAGTAATGGCACGCCGGGCGATTATCGTAATTCCGTGTGAGTAGAGCTTTACGCACCGGGATCACCGGGATTCCCATAGGCGCGCAGGTGCGCTTCAGGATTTCCTCAGTGCAGCGGAACGGGAGCGGCGGCAGGTAATGCTTTCCCGCCGGAAGAGTCGCGATGTGGTCGTCCTGGCCGCACACTCCGATGGTTTGCTCGATACGGTCGTAATAGGGCGCGAGCTGCTGGTAGGTCAACGGCCAGTCTTCTTCGATCCCATAGACAGACTGCTGCTGGAAATCAGGCGGCGAGTAGCGCAGCACCACGGCGTTCCAGTGCAGCGTGCGTCCACCCAGGACGCGAATGCGATCCACGGATATCACGTCAGAATCGGCGTAACGGATCGAGCTGGAAACGTCGCCGGGATAGAACAGCGCCTGCTTCTCGGAGCGGAAGCCCCGAAATTGCATGTCGTAGGGCCAGCAGTGCGAGCGAAACCGGTGAGGCGCCACCTCGGCTCCAGCTTCGAGCAGCAGTACTTTCGCGCCCGCCTCGCAAAGCTCCTTGGTCACCACACCACCGGCGGCTCCGGAGCCGATGACGCACACATCGTATGTAAGTGTCGGCACTGCCGCGCGCTATTCGATGTCGAAATCGGTAGTTCGAACTACAGGCTTACCGGGTTTGTCCAGCGCGCTCATCTCCACGCGATAGGCTCCCGGTGCAAGTCCTGTCACCGGCAGCTTCAAGCCCACCGGTAGCACGGGGTTCGTACTCTTTTCCGGAATCGGAACCCGTATCCACCCGGAATCCACCTTCTGCTCGCCCGATTTACGGTCCACTATTTTCATCGCAACCGCAACTTCCACTGGATCCTTTCGATCCGGAACGGCCAGAAGCGGTTCATAAACTTCAAGATAAAGAACCGCATTTTGCGTGCTCTTGAACTTGGTCGTGCCAGCGGGAACAATCTGCATGCCCGATGCGACTAACGGCTTCCTATCGGAGATCAATTCCGCATCCAGGCTGCTTCCCATATCCGACGCCCGGTAGACCTCCTTGCTGAGAGCTATTCCGCTCAGGCCGAATTGTTTGGTGTCGTAGGGTTCAACCGCCAGCGGCATTTCGACCTTTCCGAAGCTGTCGTTGCTCGAGCCGAAGACCACCTTCAGGTTGTATTGGCCGGCCGCGATATCGAATTGGTTTTCGTAATGGTAGGGGCGCTGTTGGAATGCTTCCATCTGCTTCTTGTCTGGAAACTCCAGCTTAACGGTGTCGCTGAAGCGTGCGCCTACGGTTCCATCCTTCGCGGAGGCGATTCCTAAGACATTCACGTCCGCGTGGAATTTTCCTTTGTCCTTCGCGAATTTCAAGGAGTCAGTCGGGATATCCATAGCCACGTTGACGCGAGCCGTGTTGGTTCCTGTATAAAAAAACGGGAGCTGCATGGAGGCCGCAATGTTTCCAGCCTGCGCGGACGCCGCCCGAGCTTCCAGGGTCTTTTCAATCGGGTTGCCGGCCAGCAGATCGCGAGGCCTGACGTTGCAATACCCGCTGCGTGCCCGGACGGTGGTCCCGCCGCGGTCCACCTTCACTTGCAAGGTGTGACAGCTTCCCTCCTCCGAGTCGTCCGGTGAGTAGCCCAGGACGTAATGCTCGTTCAGCTCTTTTCCGATTTTATCGAGACCGCCCGCCAGATCGTTGGTGTCGTGAATCACGAAACCGCCGGTGCCATCCGCTAGCATGTACATCACCTGCTGATTCGTGGTCGCACTTTCCGGCATCTTCGGGATAAGCAGACGAGGATTGGCGTTGGGGTTGAGGGGATTGTTCGGGTTATTCACATTCGGATTGTTGGGGGAAGCGGTACCGCCGCCACCTTTTCCACCACCCGTGCCGGATGGCGTGCCGCCGCCCTTTCCGCCGCCAGTGCCAGTGCC
>PMOK01000270.1 GCA_003162425.1 Bryobacterales bacterium
GCAGTTTCAGTAATGCGATCGAAGCCCCTACCGATCACCGGCCAGATAGCGCTCGGAGTACTGGTCCTTTCAATCGCGCAACTCTGCGCGGGCGCCATCAACCTCGCGCTGCTAGCCCCCATCGCAATGCAAATCGTGCACCTCCTGCTAGCCGACCTTCTTTGGATTGCACTGGTGCTCCTCACAGCCCAGGTTCCCGCCAAAGCAGTTCTAAAATCATGACGCGTCATTTATTGTTGCTCGCAGCAACCGCGGCCCTCGCGTGTGCGCAAATTACCGGTCCCGACGTCAGAATCTATAAATCGGTTGGGACCACCAATCTGACCGCTCACGTATTCCGGCCGGAAGTGAGCGATCGGACCGCTCGTCCTGCAATCGTACTGTTCCACGGCGGAGGCTGGGTTGCGGGGTCTCCGGAATGGGTCTACGATGCCGCAAAAAGATATGCCGGGTATGGCGCGGTAGCGGTGGCCGCGGAATACCGCTTGTCAGATCAGAAAACCATCACCCCGCTCGATGCGATGGCAGACGCGCGCGACCTCATTCGTTGGATGCGCCGCAATGCCGCTGGCCTGGGTATCCAGCCGGATCGAATTGCGGCTTATGGAGTGTCCGCCGGAGGCCATCTGGCAGCATCACTGGCAACTTTCGACGATCACGCCAGCGGCCAACCTAGTGGTCAACCCAGCGCGATCCCGAACGCCATGGTGTTGATCTCTCCGGCAGTATCCCTGGCCCAAGACGGCTGGTTCCAAAAAATTCTAGCCGGCCGTGCCTCCGCCGCCGACGCCTCTCCCGACGAGCATGTAGACAAAGTTCTACATCCCATGGCCATTTTCGTTGGCGGCTCCGACACGCTAACGCCCGTCGCGGGGACGAGGCGCTTCTGCGGCCGTGTAAACGAACGCGGTGGACATTGCGAGATCCACGTCTATCCAGGAGTCGGCCACCTGTTCACGCGCAAACTCGACAACCAGGAAGACGATTTCGATCCCGATCCCAAAGTGGCGCTGGACGCCCGCCTGCAAGGCGATCAGTTTCTTGCGAAAAGAGGCTTTCTAAATATCGTTAAGTAGTCTGGAGCCCGTCTACGGCATCTGCGGACGACCGCTCTCAAGCATGTTCGCGACCCATTCGGAATGCGGGAGACCGCACACAGCGAGAGCCTTGATTTCCTTCTCCACGTCATACTCCACGCGCCGGATCGTTGGCGTGGAATCATCCAGCAAAAGATACGCCGCGCGACGATCTCCATCGTAGGAAAGGCTAACGCTGCCTGTATTGGCAACGATCATGTTTGAAACGCTGCGCACGAACGACCGATGAATATGCCCATAGATGGCCACCGGCCGGCTGAGCGGCGAGTAAACGGACTCGAGTTCCGCATCGCTCGCTTCCGGCGACGGCGCCTTCCAGCGACTCTCCGGACTAGCGTGCACCAGCGCCATCGCGTCATGCATCTGAACCCTTGGCAAACCGCGCAGCCATGCGATCCTCTCTTCGCCCAGCGCTGCACGCGTGGCCGCAGCCATCTCACGAATCGCGGACCATATGGATGGCGGCGCCGACGATTGGCTCACAAACTCCTCCAGTGTCTCTGGCATCGCAAGCATTTCATCCGTATTGCCGACCACGCCTTGCCAACCCAGATCGCGCACGCGATCCACAATCTCTACGGGACTCGATCCGCTGTCAGCCAAATCGCCTCCATGGAAAATCAAATCGGGAGAAGTCTCCCGCAGGTCCGCCAACACTGCCTCAAGCGCAGTGAGGTTGCCATGGATATCCGATACGATTGCGACGCGCATCACGGTACCTGCTAATATTATTGCCGATGATCAAATTCGGCCTCGGATTCTTCGCATGCGGCACATTGCTCCTGGCACAGCCCCCCTCGCCGGACCAGCGCAAACAGGAATTGGAATATACGCGCGCCCACTACACCAAATACGATTACCGCATCCCCATGCGGGACGGCGTGAAGCTGTTCACCAGCGTCTACGTGCCGAAGGATACTTCGCAATCCTATCCCTTCTTAATGCAGCGCACGCCCTATTCAGTGGGGCCCTACGGAATCGACAACTACCGGCCCGTACTCGGTCCGTCCGAGTTATTCACCAAGGAAGGATTCATTTTCGTATATCAGGACGTCCGCGGACGTTATCTCTCCGAAGGTACGTTCATCGATATTGCTCCGCACAAAACGCATTTCTCTGACCCGAAGGATTTTGACGACAGCACCGATACCTACGACACCATTGACTGGCTGGTGAAGAACGTTCCGAACAACAACGGTAAAGTAGGGATCTGGGGCATTTCGTATCCCGGTTTTTATGCGGCGTTCAGCCTCATCGATTCGCATCCGGCGCTGAAAGCCGTGTCGCCGCAAGCCCCCATGGGCGACGTTGGAAACGGTGACGATGCCTTTCACAATGGCGCATTCTATCTGGCGGCCAATTTCGGCTTCTACACCAGCTTCAAGCCGCGAGGAGTAGATCCGGAGCGGCCGCAACGGTCCGTACCTTTCGATTTTGAAACACCCGACGCTTACGATTTCTACCTCAAGATGGGTCCGCTCTCGAACAGCAACGAAAAGTATCTGAAGAACGCCAATCCCTACTGGACCGACAACCTCAAGCATGCCCGTTATGACGAATTCTGGCAAAGCCGCTCTCTCGTACCCCACATGAAGAACGTCACGCCTGCCGTGATGTTCGTCGGCGGTTGGTTCGATGCCGAGGATCTTTCGGGGCCAGTAAGGCTTTTCCACCAGCTGGAGAAAAATGGTCCGAGTGCGCCCGACACTTTGGTAATGGGCCCGTGGTCGCACGGCGGATGGTCGCGTGGTCCCGGCGACACGCTGGGCAACCTCAACTTTGCATCGAAGACCGGCGAGTATTATCGCGAGCACATCGAATTTCCATTCTTCATGGAGCATCTCAAAGGCAAAGGCGACGGGCTGAAGGCCAAGGCGGACGCCGCTCCACCGAAGGCTTACCTTTTCGAGACGGGAACCGCCCAGTGGCGCCGCTTCGATGCGTGGCCGGCCAAGAACGCAGTCGTCCGCGAACTACATTTCGACGCGGCGGGCAAACTCTCCCTGAAAGCGGCTACCGATGTCGGGTTTGATGAATACTTGAGCGATCCGGAGCGCCCGGTTCCAGTCATCGGCGATATTGGCGCCGGAATGCCGGGCGACTACATGACCTACGATCAGCGCTTTGCGTCCAAACGTCCCGACGTCCTGGTGTATCAAACAGAACCGCTCGATCACGACGTAACCATCGCAGGCCCAGTCACGCCCGTGCTATCAGTCTCCACCACCGGAACCGATTCCGACTTCGTAGTGAAGTTGATCGATGTGTATCCCTCCGATTATCCGGATCCCGATCCCAACCCAACCAGGATCCACATGGGTGGTTATCAGCAACTGGTCCGCGGCGAACCTTTTCGAGGAAAATTCCGCAATAGCTTCGAGAAACCGGAGGCGTTCATCCCCGGTAAACGCACCCGCATCGAATTCGGGATGCCGGACGTTTGCCACACCTTCCGCGTGGGACATCGCATCATGGTGCAAGTCCAAAGCTCCTGGTTCCCGCTGACGGACCGCAATCCGCAACAATTCGTGGATATCCCGTCGGCGAAAGCGTCAGATTTCCAGAAAGCCACCGAGCGCGTCTATCGCGGCGGCACAGACGGCTCGGAAATCCGCGTATTAGTCCTTGAATAGTTTAGACCCCGTAGGGCAAGTCTCCGACTTGCCCACAGGACAAGCCGGAGGCTTGTCCTACTTCTTCCACCCACCCACAATCGCCCCCATCAGCAACATCCCCACCAACGGATACCCCGCCGTAAGCACAAACCCCTCCAACGATCGCCCTTCGAAAATAAACGCAGTCCCGATCGTTGTTCCCACCAGGCCCACCCACAGCAGCGCGCCGACCGTAATTCCCCGAACGACAGTCTGCTCGCCCGTCCTGATCACCACCCACCCCAGCACATACGCGATGATCAAATTGGCAACGAACGCCACGCCATAAGCCGCTCCCGGATTGACCACCTCGTGCTGAAGTTGCTCCATCGTTTTTCCGATGCTGGCCAGCCATGCGTTCGAAAAAATAGTAAACCAGACAGCGCCCAGCAGCCAGTAAACCACCGCAGCCACCAGCACCGCCCAAATGTTGATTCCACCTCTGTTCATTTTTGCTCTCTCTTCCAAACCACCGGACCCTGATCGAACCGCCGCGCCAGCTCCGCCATCGTGTGTGCGTTGCCGCGATCGAAAAACTTGTACACCTGATCCCAGTCCTCGCCATTTCCCCAACCCAACATCGATATGGTGACCAGCGCCTGCTTCACTCCTGCATCTTTGAACGTCAGCACCGCGAACAGCGTGCCCGCCTGGCGCGGCCGCTCTGGAAACTGATCGGTGAGCCCCACCTTAATAGAAAACATTTCCATCGGGATGTAGTTCAGCACCTGATTGTGAATTGTCCCCGGGATCGCCCGGCTTGCTTCCCACGCGATAGTTGGATTCGAACACCCCTTCGGTCTTCAGTTCCATATGGACCACCGGCGCCCATGAAAGTTCACCTGGGCCCTTTGCGCTTTTTGTACTCCGGCGATTCCAAATACGGTTTCAGCTGCTCTACCAGAAAGTGATGCCACACCGAATCAACAATCTTCTCCACGCCGTCGGGAAGCTGCCCGGTATAGCGCAACCGTTTCCCGCGCTCGGCGTAGATCACCGTGGCGTGCAGTGCGCCCTCCCCCGCGTCGTTGAAAATCTCATAGAACCCGCCGCCCGGCCGAGGTTCGATATACAACTTCTTGGGAGTTGCGGTGAAGTGATGATTCCACCACGGGCTGATGTCGCCCGTCACGGCGTCGTAGACTTCCGCTGGACTCCCAGGAAGCACAATCTCCTGCTCAATGGTGAAGCCGCTCAGCTTCGTTTCTTTGATGTCACCAACGGCGGCGAGCTGAGTACACAATGCGATTACAACCAAGCCTGTTTTATTCACGATCTACCTCCCGTTTTCTTTCGAGTTTTCATCTGTGATTCCAGCAATCGATCAAAATACGCCCGCAATTCGGCCACGGCCTGATCAAATGGCTTCACATCCCGATGCGAGCGCGAAAGCATCACGCCGCCCTCCATTACCGCCAGCACGAATCCCGACAGCCGCTCGCGATCGATGTCGGCCGGCAATCGATCCGCGGCCTGTTCCAGACACCCGTGCACCGCCGCGGTCCATCCGTCGAAATTCTTCGCCAACCGCCGATGCACTTCCTCTTGCTCAGGACCGATCTCCAACGCCAGCCGGCCAATAGGACAGCCGTAAGTGCACTCGGTCTGCAGAATCAAAATGCGATAGCGGGCCAGCAGCGCAAATATCCGCTCAATCGGATCGTCCACGCCCTCCCACGCCGGCGCCAGCATGGCCGGGTGGAGCAGCGCAAGATACCGGTCCAACACCGCCAGCAGCAAGTCTTCCTTGCTCGAAAAGAAATGATAGAAGCTCCCGCTGTTGGCCTTGGCTGAGCCCAGAAGGTCGCTCATGCTGGTGTTGGCGTAGCCTTTTTCCCAGAACAGTGCGATAGCAACGTCGATCAACCGCTCACGGGTCCCCAGCACTGCCATCGGACTAGTCATGAATAACGGTAACAATATACTTGACTGACAACGCTTCTTATGCTAAAGTTCTTGTATGGACAAAGCCAAGAAGACGCCAACCACTCTGCTAGAGGCAGTTTCCTACTTCTCAGACTTCGAGAACTGCAAGGACTACATGGTGCAGTTGCGCTGGGGAAAGGGTAAGGTAACCTGTCCTCGGTGCGGCTCGGACAACGTCTCTTACCTGCCAAATGCCCGCGTCTTCAAGTGCTACGAGAAGCACTCGCTAGCCAAGTTCTCTTTGAAGGTCGGGACGATCTTTGAAGACTCGCCAATCCCTCTGGAAAAGTGGCTCCCCGTGATGTGGATGCTGGTGAATTGCAAGAATGGGGTTTCGTCCTGGGAGATTCACCGCGCTATCGGCGTCACGCAAAAGAGCGCTTGGTTCATGCTTCAGCGCGGACGGCTGGCCATGCAAGACGAATTGACTGGCGGAATGCTCTCTGGTGAGGTTGAAGTCGATGAGACCTACATCGGCGGCAAAGCGCGAAACATGCACGCATCGCGGAGACGGCGCGGCCTGGAAGGCGGAGCCGGAAAAACCATCGTGCTCGGAATGCTGGAACGAAACGGGCGTGTGCGTGCAACCGTGGTGCCGGATCGCGGCAAGGAAGTAATTCAGGAGAACGTGCGCGGAAACATCGAAGCCGGTTCCGCGATCTTCTCGGATGAGCACGCGCGAAACTGGCGAATGGACGATGAGTATAAACACAACGTTGTCGAGCATGCCAAGGCCTACGTTGAGGGCAACGTTCACACGAACGGCATGGAGAACTTCTGGGCGCTGTTAAAGCGCGGCCTGCACGGAACCTACATCAGCGTCGAACCGTTCCACCTGTTTCGCTACATCGATGAACAGGCATTCCGCTTCAATAATCGCGGGCCTATGAACGATTCCCAGCGCTTCAGCTACGTGATGCGCAAGATCGTTGGCAAGCGCCTAACCTACAAGGGGCTGATTGGCAAGGTGCAGGAAAGGCCAGCCGAAGAAGAAGTGGAACCCTTCTAGCCGAGAGGGCCGAGGGAAGCGGACGGCTTGACCTTCCGCTTGGGCCCGCGCCGGTTAGGATTCTTAGCCGATTCCGCGCGCTCTTGCGCGATGCGCCTTTGAATCTCCGCGTGAGGGACCGCAATAACTTTCTGCATAGCGCCGTTAAAGCGCTTCCACGCCTCCGTTCCTTCTACCATCTCAGCTTTGGGCAGCGTGATCTTGGTGTGTAGCCTCATTCGCCCTCAAGAATACCACCATCCCGGTTCCCAGGGAACGCGAATCTTTTGAGGTGTTCTACGTGGAACATCATGGAACGGTAGCCTACCGAACAAAATAGTTGCAAGGAACACTTGCGTTGCGTTACGCGATCCCCTATTCTAATGGTGGTAAGCGAAGGAGCAACCGACTATGGCTGTGAAGGTTCAATGGGAAGCGGACGGCCCGTTTGCTATCTGCGACACCCCCGCAGAGGCTATGGAACTCTTGCGACAGGCACGCTCATCGACAAATGGTGGCGGCAGTGGCAAGGGGAGAGCACCGGCGTCCAAGGAGCCCAGTACGGATAACATGGAGACCATGTTCAACTCCGTAAACGATAAAGGCAAGAAAATGCTAAAGCTATTGTTAGACTATCCCCAAGGCATTGAGGGGGAACAGTTTAGCAAGGCGTGTGGGATCGATTCGTCCGGGTTTGGAGGTGTACTGGGAAGCCTTTCAAAGGCCGCCAGAAAAGCCAACTTAAACATCGATCAATTCGTACAATCCGAACCGCGCTTTGAAGGCAAGCGCCGATATCGTTGGTTCGCCCCTACGAAGCTCCTGACAGAGCAGAGACACCGCCTGTGATGACATTTCGTAAGGAGTGATGCACTTATGAGGAACGTAGCCTTTGCCGCCCAGTTAGCCGACGGTGGGGGCCAAAACCGGAAGAACCCAGCCGGTAAGTAATTGCTTGATTGGAGCAACCGGCTAGGTTCGTGGTGGACAACATTGCTGCAACACAGTGCGGCGGCTTGCGATGCCGCATCATGAGGAGGGCGACCTGCCTAAAGCGGGACGCCCTTCGTCCATCTACTAGTATAGTTGCGCAAGTATAGCTGCGCAAGTATGAGGCTGTCGTGTATTTCATGTATGTTGACGAGAGCGGCGATTCCGGGGTTGTGAACTCCCCCACGCGGTACTTTGTCCTATCTGGACTCGTCCTGCATGAATTGAGATGGCAAGCCTACCTCGACCATCTCATTCAGTTTCGCAGAACGCTAAAGCAGACCTACGGATTTCGGCTTCGCGAAGAATTTCACGCCGGGGCAATGATTACGCGGCCCGGAACGGACTTGATGCGAATTAAAAAACACCATCGCCTTGCGATGATTCGGCACTTTGCGGACAACTTGGCCGCAATGACCGAATTCAGCATAATCAACGTGGTGATCGACAAACAGGGGAAGCGTCCAGATTACGACGTTTTCGAAATGGCATGGAAAGCGCTGATCCAGAGATTCGAGAACACCCTGAGCCATCACAATTTTCCTGGACCGAGAAACGCGGACGATAGAGGGCTTTTAGTGTGCGACCATACCGAGGACAAAAAGGTAACAATGGTCATGCGCCGAATGCGTAAGTTCAATCCGGTTCCGCATCACCCGGCGTTCTCGTCAGTGGGGCACCGAAACCTTCCAGTGCTGTCGATAGTTGAAGACCCAAACTTCCGCGACAGCGAACACTCATTTTTTATTCAAGCGGTTGACTTGGCAGCATTCCTGGTATATCAGTCGATGGCCCCTAACAGGTACATGCGCAAGAACTCAGGACAGAACTACTACAGAAGGCTCGGACCAATCTTCTGCACTCACGCCTCCAGATCCGACCCCTACGGATTCGTGAGGCTGTAGATAAAAGAAGGGAGCATTTCTGCCCCCGGTGGGATCCTACTAGTCAGACGGTGCCGACGTTCAGATTCCACCTACATATTGATACCGAAGCATGAATTTGTCAAGCGGTAGTGTGTCCGTGGAAGAAGCTTCGGCCTGTCACGCCGCCCCCAGCCTACCACGTTCTGTCAGTCAAGTATATTATTCCCTGAATAACGCGGCAGCCGCCTCAGTGCCAACCGAACCGCGACCGTCAGGGAGTCGGTGCCCTTCACTTACTTGATCGTTCAACAAAGCATATAGTGCTCTGACCGCGCCTGTCAAGACCCTCCAAAAATTTGGTTACAACCTAATTACTTTCCGAAGCATCCCACCAAGCGTGGTGTTATACTTTTTCAGGCCCCGAATCTAATTTGGGAGGTTATCGTGAATCCTACACGCAGAAGTTTTCTGAAGATAGGGACCGGCGCCGCAATGGCCTCTGTCCTCGGCTTCGACCTGAAAGCCGCCTACGCTGAATCCAAAGAACTTAAAATCGCCCGGACCACGGAGACCCGTTCCACCTGCCCGTATTGTTCGGTGAGCTGCGGCGTCATCATCCACACCATTGGCGACAAGGCCAAAAACGTCACGCCTCAAGTGGTCCACGTGGAAGGCGATCCCGATCACCCCATCAATCGCGGCACGCTCTGCCCCAAAGGATCGTCGCTGATGCAGGACATCGTCAATGACCGGCGATTGCTCAAGCCCCAGGTCCGCCGTCCAGGTTCCGACCATTGGGAAGACATTGGTTGGGATCAGGCCTACGCGGAAATCGGCCGCCACATCAAGAAGACCCGCGACGAATCTTTTATCACGACAGATTCCCAGGGCATCACCGTCAACCGCGTGGAAAGCATCGCCTGGAACGGCGGATGCACCGACACCAACGAGTTCAATTATCTCGCCGTCAAAACCATGCGCAGCCTCGGGGTCTGCTTCATCGAAAATCAGGCCAGGGTTTGACACGGCCCCACGGTCTCCAGTTTGGGGCCCACATTTGGACGCGGTGCCATGACCAATGGCTGGATCGACATCAAAAATACCGACATGATGCTGATCATGGGCGGCAATCCAGCCGAGAATCATCCATGCGGTTTTAAATGGCCGGTGGAAGCTAAGCGCGAGAGAAACGCGAAGATGATTGTGGTCGATCCGCGCTTCACGCGAACTGCTGCGGTGGCCGACAAGTTCCTGCAGATCCGTGCCGGCGCCGACATCGCGTTCTTGGGCGGCATGATTAACTATGCGCTTGAGAATCAGCGAATTGCAAAGGAATATCTCGTCAACTACACGAATGCGTCTTTTGTGATTAAGGAAGGCTTCAAACTCCCCGACGACGGCCTCTATTCAGGCTACGATCACGACAAGCAAACCTACGACAAATCAACTTGGAACTACGAAGGTGCGGGCGCTCACCAGGCGCCGTCAGGGAAGGCCTCGCAATCGGGTGAGGCGCCTGCGCCGCCGTTAGCGCCCAGGCAAGCCCCGCCTCCGCCATCGCTTCCACCCAATGTGATTTACGATACTTCGCTCGCCCATCCACGTTGCGTTTACCAGCTTCTGAAGCAGCAGTATTCGCGCTATACGCCGGAGATGGTGGAGCGCATCACAGGCATTCCGAAGGATCAGTTCCGCGAAGCCGCCGACATGTTCACCTCCGTCCGCAAGGATGGCGACATGAAAAAAGTGGCCACCATCATCTACGCGGTCGGCTGGACCCAGCACAGTTTCGGCGCCCAGATTATTCGCGCGGCGGCTATGTTGCAATTGCTGCTGGGCAATATCGGGCGCGCCGGAGGCGGAGTAAATGCATTGCGCGGGCATTCCAATATTCAAGGCGCCACCGATGTCGCCGGTATCTTTGATAGTCTGCCGGGCTACCTCAAAGTCCCCAACCCAACGGATAAGGATTTCGCCGCGTGGATGACTCGCATCACTCCCGGGTCGTCCAAGCCGAAGGACTGGGATTCGTTCAACTACTATTCCAACACTCCTAAGTTCGCGGTATCGTTCCTGAAGTCCATGTATGGCGACGCCGCCACCAAGCAGAACGATTGGGCGTTTGACTACTTGCCCAAAGTGGATCGCGAATATTCCTGGGTACACATTTGGGACGACATGTATCAGGGCAAAGTCAAAGGCGTGCTTTCCTTTGGCATGAACAGCGTCGCCATCGGGCCGAACTCGCAGAAGACTATTAACGCGCTCAAAAAAGCGGACTGGTTGGTGGTCTGCGAAATCTATCCGGACGAGACCAGCGAGTTTTGGAAATCCCCCGGCATCTCAACCGATGATATGAAGAACATCCCCACTGAGGTGTACCGCCTGCCCGGCGCTGGCTTCGCCGAAAAAGACGGTACCTTCGTGAACTCGGCCCGCTGGTTGCAATGGAAGTGGGCCGCCGTGCCTCCGCCCGGAGACTGCCAGCTCGATCAGGCGATTCTGGCCAGAATTTTCCTCAAGGTTCGCGAGCTCTATCAAAAGGAAGGCGGGAAATTCCCGGACCCGATCCTGAACCTCACCTGGAACCACCTGGATCCGAATAACCCGTCTTTGTCGGAGCTGGCCAAGGAATTAAATGGCCGTGCCATCTCCGACGTCACCGATGCACCCACGCAAACCACTATGAAGGCCGGTCAGCAATTGCCGGGATTTTCGTGGCTGCGCGACGACGGTTCCACTTCCTGCGGAAACTGGATCTGGTGCGGCTCCTGGACCGAAGCCGGCGCGCTCACTCAGCGCCGCGGAACGGATGATCCTTCCGGACTCGGCATTTATCCCAACTGGGCTTGGTCGTGGCCCATGAACCGCCGCGTATTGTACAATCGCGCCTCCTGCGATCTGAATGGCAAGCCCTGGGATCCGGACCGCCGCCAAGTCTGGTGGAACGAGGCGCAGAAAAAATGGCTCGGCGTCGACGTCCCGGATTTCAAACCGGATTCCGCGCCCAAGGACCACATGGGTCCCTTCATCATGAACCCGGAAGGCGTCGGCCGATTGTTTGTTCCATTGGCAGGCATGGCCGATGGACCGTTCCCTGAACATTACGAGCCGTTCGAGAGCCCCGTGGCCAATCTCTTCCATCCGCAGCAAAATACCAATCCGGTTGTGAAGAAATACACGTCCGACATGGACAAGTACGGAACTCCCGACCAGGGATTTACCGTAATCTGTACCACCTACCGGCTCACCGAGCATTATCATTACTGGACCAAGAACAATCCCATGAACGTCCAGCTTGTTCCCCAAATGTTCGTCGAAATTCCCGTGGAGCTCGCCGCCGACTTGGGTATCAAAGGCGGAGAGAAAGTGAAGGTATCGAGCGCGCGCGGAACCTACATCGCGAAAGCCATGGTCACACGCCGCATCAAACCCATGACCATCGACGGCAAGAAGGTCTACCAGATCGGGATCCCCATCCATCAGGGTTATCGCGGTATTCAAGAGGACGCCGGCAGAGAATCCAAGACTCTGGCGAACTTGCTCTCTCCCACCGTGACCGATCCAAACGCCTACACCCCGGAATTCAAAGGCTTCCTGGTGAAACTGGAGAAAGCATGAAACCGGAAACAATTGTCCCCTTGCTCACGCGCGGGGCTACCAAGTGCCCACGCGTGTTGCCGGCTTGCCGCCCACGTGTGTTCCCGACACCCCATCCGGTAGCCCCGCGCGTAAGCAAGGGGACATTACCCGAATTCCTATGAGCAACGGCACACTAGAAATCAAAGCCATCTCCGGACACGCCGGCCCCGTCGCCGGCCGCGACACCTCACGCGATTACGACGTCTGCAAGCTCATCGACGTCACCACCTGCATCGGCTGCAAAGCGTGCGAAGTAGCATGTCTCGAATGGAACGGCTATCCCTTCCGTGAAACCGTTTTCGACAACACCTATCAAACCATGCCGGATCTGGCATGGAATTATTACAACCTGATCCGCTTCAACGAACACGTCGCTGAAGATGGCACTTTCAGTTGGCTGATGCGCAAAGACGGATGCATGCATTGCGCCGATCCCGGCTGCCTGCTGGCTTGTCCCGCCGACGGCGCCATCGTGCAATATGCAAACGGCATTGTCGATTTCAACCAGGACAACTGCATCGGGTGCCAATATTGCGTGACCGGCTGCCCCTTCAACATTCCCAAGTTCAACCACGAGACCAAGAAGGTCCATAAATGCACGCTCTGCTCGGACCGCGTAGGCGCCGGCCTTGAGCCGGCGTGTATCAAGGCGTGTCCCACTGGCTGTCTCCACTTCGGCAGCAAGGACGACATGAAGGACCTGGCCGATAAGCGCGTAAAACAATTGCACGAACACACCTCGCACAAGAGCGCTGGCGTCTACGATCCGCCCGGCGTCGGCGGAACTCACGTCATCTACGTGCTCCACGATATCGACCATCCGCAGTATTACGGCGGCTTGCCTAAGGACCCGCGCGTTCCCCTCCTGGTCAGGATCTGGAAGGGTCCACTAAAATGGCTGGGCAATTTTGCGATCGCGGCAGGAGTAATTGCAGCCGCCACGCACTTCGTCCGGTACGGTCCTAAGAAGGTTGAAGAGCCAAAGAAAGAGGAGGTCGTGTGAGCACCGCCGCGGCCACCCACTACGTTTCATCGGACGCCATCCAGCGCTACACCTTTCACGAACGCGTGATGCACTGGCTCAACGCGCTCGCCTATACCTACTGCCTGGCTACCGGCCTGGCATTTTACACGCCGCATCTTTTCTGGCTGGCGGTAATGTTAGGCGGTGCACCCACCTCGCGTTTCTGGCACCCCATTCTCGGCATCGGCTTCTTCATCGCCATGATCTGGATGCATGTGGTCTGGCGGAGCGACATGGAAATCACCGAAACGGACAAACGATTCTTGAGTAACGTAGAAGACTACGCCACCAATCGTGATGACCGCGTCCCTCCGCAGGAAAAGTACAACGGGGGCCAGAAGCTCTACTACTGGCTGATGTATTACGGCACATTCTTGCTGCTGTTTTCAGGGCTCTTTCTGTGGTTTCCGGAATATATTTCGTTCTCGCTGGCATGGGTGCGGCATTTGATGATCGTACTGCATGAAGTCGCTGCGCTGATCACCATCGGCGGCTTCATCGTGCATGTCTACATGAGTGTGTTTCTCGTCCCTGGCAGCACCGACGCAATGATCCATGGTTCCGTCAGCAGAGCATGGGCTCGCACGCATCATCGCTTGTGGTACATTCGCGTGACCGGCGGTGATCCCGTCG
Organism: Bryobacterales bacterium; assembly: GCA_003162425.1. GTDB lineage: Bacteria > Acidobacteriota > Terriglobia > Bryobacterales > Bryobacteraceae > Palsa-89. The sequence goes on from PMOK01000270.1 coordinate 13,821, forward strand.
GGAAAGAATGAAGGCGAGCCTCGATCGCAGGATCACCCGCGCCACCGAACTCGCTCAAACCTACCCTAGCGCCGCCAGTCTCCTGAGTTTCTACCGCGAACTGGCGCATTTCCAGAAATCAGTTTCCCAAGACGTGCAATCGAACGCCGTCACCGATGCCCGTGCATTGCTCCGCCACTTTCCGGCCCTTCTCGAACTGATGTCGCGCATCGGCGCGCAACCTATCGCCGAGTTCGGTCGCGAACACCTTCAAGATCCCGCCGCGCAGCAGGAACTGCTGCTTGCATATTGGGAGAGCGGTCCAGTGAATGGCCTAACCGGAACCGAAGCCGGCCGCTTCTTTGCGCGCGTCCTGCTACAACCCTACGCCGAGTATCTGGCGTCGCGCGGTGACATTGCGCTCGATAAAGCGGAGCCCACCTGCCCATTTTGCAACGCGCGTCCAGTCGCCGCCGTGCTTCGCGGCGAGGGCGATGGAGCCAAGCGCTGGCTGCTTTGCTCGCTCTGCGCCACCGAGTGGCAATACCGCCGCGTTATTTGCCCAGCCTGCGGCGAAGAGAACAAAGAGAAGCTCCCCATCTACGTCGCATCGGAGTTCGATTACGTCCGCGTGGACGCCTGCGATAGCTGCCGCACCTACATTAAGTCGGTAGACCTCACGAAAAACGGCCACGCCGTGCCAATAGTAGACGAAATTGCAACCGTCCCGTTAAATATTTGGGCCGAAGAACACGGCTACTGGAAGCTAGAGCCGAATCTGCTCGGCATGTAACCATCACCGTACGGCAAGTCTCCGACTTGCCTCCCCCGCTTGCCATGTAACCTCGGATCAACATTTTCGGAACGAAATCCAAAAAACACATCAAAAACTACGAAATAAAAACCATGTCAAGGCAAAATAGAAAT